>QHYS01000375.1 GCA_003223325.1 Acidobacteriota bacterium | reverse complement strand
CGATAATTCGAGATACATCATCAAGGAATTCGCTCAAGGGATCCCTCCTGTGACCCTCCGTTACGGGCAAGGGTCAAAATAGCCTCTGTACCGACCGCTACGTCTTTGGCAATTACACCGTCTTCGCTAATGAGGAAAGCTACTGGGGTCGCGAATATCCCGTACTCTTTTGAAAGCTTCCACTTGTCCTGAAGCACGATGGGAAACTGAAACCCGTGCTGCTCCGCCTTAAGACGGTTCTGCTCCCGATCGCCACGACCGACAAGTATTAGGGCCAAGCCGTTATTGGAGTGTTGCTGGTGCAGGCGGACCAAATGTGGGGCGAGCTCGTCACAAGGTCCGCACTGAGGATCGCTGAAGACCAGGAGCACGCGCCGGCCCCGGTATTTTTCCAACGAAACCATATGACCCCGGAGGTCCGGAAGGCGAAAAGCTGGCGCGGGAGTCCCGACCTTCAACCCGTTCCGCTCGATACGGCTTTCGGAAAGTGGCCGTTCGCCAGGAAGTCTGCTGCGCTGAAGTAGATGTTTGTCGGCCTCAATACTACGGTTTTCGCCGCTAGCTGAGCGCTGGGCCAGTGCGAGGACCCGATCTGCTCCACTTGCGAATGGTGCGGCTACTCGCCCCTGCTCATCTAGCAAATACGCTACAGGTGTGCACTCGTTGGCAAAAGGCGCGGGTCTATCCCCATCGTTGATTAGGAGGATTGGGCACTTCAAGCCTTGTTCGGTCACCTGTTGTTGATTGGATTCGGAGTTTCCATAGGCTAGTAGGACTAATAGGATGTTCCGCTCCTGGAGACTGATGTCGAGGTGCGCTAGCTGTCGCGCGATGGACTCGCAGAACCCGCATTCGAAATTCCAATGGACCAGCAAAACGCCTCTGCCGCGAAAGTCCTCTAGTGCAACCGTTCTTCCGCTAAGGTCGGGAAACCTAAATGCGGGGAAAAGGGTTTTGAGAGGAAGTCCATCTGGTTCAGCTTGGTCAGTGGGGCTCTCCGGCCCAGTTCCAGCGCCTTTCGCACTCACCTCCATTTGGTCCAAACGAAGAAGGATTCGTCCCTGCTGTTTCACTAGGGCGTAAAAGCACATCCAAATGCTGAACAAAATTAACAGAAGGAGTACAACGATCACGAGATATCCTGTTAACTGCGAGCCTTCAGCGTTGAAGAAGTGGTTGCGCCTATTCTGGTGAGAAAATCAGCGCGGCTTCCGGATGCTGTCATCTTACAGTAGGTGTTGGCCGACGCTCGTTATTGATTTTCAAGCTAGGTAGGCCTGGGTGGTTTGTGATCGGTAGTTAGGGTGATCTATCCTTGAGGGCGCGCAGTTCAGTCGCTCAATCAGAAAGGCATCAATTTCGACAGAAGCTGCTTTTCCAAGGATCTCGACGGAAAGAACCAACCGAAAAAGATTTTTCTTCCGCACCAGGATTCCTTGGATTCCCGCTAGTGGACCGCATTTGATTCTTACCCATTCGCCGCATTTCAAGAGCGGCTGCGGCTCGACGGAGGCACCGCTTTCGACAGCTCGCCGAATGGCTTCGATATCGGCGTGCGGAATCGGTGCCGGCTGGCCAGCGGTCGATACGAGGGCATGTATGCCTGGTGTCGTCAGGATGTCCAGGCGACGCTCAAGGCCCCCTTTCAGCAATACATAGCAAGGAAAGAGCGGCAAGGAAACGAGTTTGGTTCGGTCCTTCCAATTGTGAGCAGTGGAGTAGAGCGGGAGGAAAGTCTCGAACCCCTTGCTTGTGAGAATCCGAGACACCGTTTTTTCATGTTGGTGCCGTGTATAAATTGCGTACCAACTGATGGGAGAATCGAAATGATCGTCTTGCGAGTTCATTGATGGTATATAACTTGGATGATCCTCTCGAATGTATTTTCCGCGAGCTGAAGGTTTGCTGACAACCGCGATTGGAAAATCCACTTCGGCTAGGCGCTTGCAGTCTTTGGGAATCATCAAGCGCGTGTTGTCTTCACGATTTAGCGGGCT
The DNA here is from genome assembly GCA_003223325.1 of Acidobacteriota bacterium. GTDB lineage: Bacteria > Acidobacteriota > Terriglobia > Acidiferrales > UBA7541 > Palsa-189. Next base: position 1,750 of record QHYS01000375.1, on the reverse strand, counting down.
TCGTTGTTTTACGCCGAAGCAGGGTGTCCGCCCAAACGGTGAATGTCAAAGTCACACAGACGACACGGCAGCGAAGCGGCAAGCAGCCCGACGTGCCGCTATTGCGCGACGGCAAGATATCCTGTCAGAAAGCCCTCGCAGCGGCTACTATTGTCCTCTATATTCGGGGTTTCAGTATTTCCGCCGAGATTTCTTGCTAGACCTACAACACTGCCAGGAGCGGCATAAATGCGCGTCTCCTGAGTGCTGGCACTGACGCCCACGGGGAAAAAGTGCATGAACATGTCTTGGCCTACCAAGGGTGTTGCCGAACCGCCGGGCCGGTTGGTAATTGCCGCCGGAAAAGCTGCGTAGGACGATCCCAGCGTGACTGAGCAATGCAAACTCACAAACTCAATAACGAATCGCAACACCGGCTGACCGCTGGCAGTCGTAGCGGGAACAGTAAAATCCAGGTAATGAGGGTACAAATAGCCCTTCCCTATACACTCCACGTTGGGACCACAGATGTGGGCTGTCAGATTATTTCGGTGGGCCTGATCCAGCACCGGAACAGTTGGAATGGTTGGAATGCTGGATTGTGCTTTGACGGCTACGTTGATCATCATCACCGCTGCCATCAGAACCGTGGCGACGACAACGAGGAGGGTAATCCAGTGCGTAAGGCGACTCATATTGACCTCCTCTAGGTTGATATCGAAAGCATACAGCTTCGCCCTGTGACTTACAGGAGCTCATTCCTCCCTGTAAGCCGTAAGAGATTCGCGAGCCGTGCCTAAACTTGCCTGGCGATCGAAAGCTGCGCGATCCTAATTTGTGTTCTCAAAGTGCGAAGTGTTTAGGTACTGCAAAACGCCGGAGAACACGTTAACTTCGGAATACCCTAAGCCTGCCGGTAAGGAAGCAATTTCTCGTCAGAGCTTTCGCTCTTTAATGATGTCTCCTTTTGTCCTATGGAAACGGGCAGCGCCACTGAAGGTATCGTCAATTCCTGTCTGCTCCCCATCATTGATCGAAACGTGGAACTTTGCCGCCTTCAGTTAAGCCCAAACCTTCGAGAACAACCGCAAACCCTTCATCGCCGCCCGCATTCGCGTGCTCAACGCGAATCACTGTTGCAACTGTTTTAAATCGCACCGTCCGCAACCCACCATCGAGCGGCAGAAGTAAGACTTCGAGTTGGATGGTTCCTCCCACTGGTGGGCAGGTTAAACTAAATATGTAAGCCCCCGACGGGCTGAGGTCACGAGTTACTCCCTCTCCATACAAAAGAGTGTGGTCCGCGCCTTCCCACGTGAACACCGCGTCGACCCCAAGGCGATGTCGAACGCGTTTTCTGTACTCCATTTGCTCTACGCGGTATCCGGTTTCGCTAATTGTCTCGATTGTGATGGGTTCTCCCCCATTTTCACTTTCTTCAAAAGGCTACACTTTCGATCGCGGGGAGCACAAGAAGCGCAAAGTAACGGGATGTTTAGCGTCATTTTGGCGGAATCGAGCCGTGACTCTTGTGAGCAGCACTGTGACTTGGATACCCCAAAGCGAAGAGTGACAAAAGACTTTAAGAGAGAGGGCAGCGCCTGTGAATGGTCCACCCAAAAGGCTTGCGGAACGTTGAATTGAATTGCCAATCAGCAGAGATCGCAATCAACGAATCTAACTCACTGCTTCCACAATGCCCGGAGCGAGTTAAGAGGCTCGGTATCCTTCTTCTGCTTTTCCTCTGTTCTCGCTACCTCCTCGCGGCAGT
>QHYS01000095.1 GCA_003223325.1 Acidobacteriota bacterium | reverse complement strand
ACAGCCCCCTTCTTGGCAGCCTCTTGCGCTCGCCTTTCCTGCATCTTGAGTTTCTTTGTATAGCTCAGGACGAAGACCAGGCAGATCGCCGCAGCGATTACGAATGTGATCAGACTATCCATACAAAGGGGTCATCTTAACCACGCAGAAAGTTGCCTCGCCAATCCCTGTGACCTGGAATTCACCTGCTTGAATCGGGGGTTTGTAGTCGAGAGCAAAGGATTGCCTATCTAGAGTCCGGAAACTCGGCACTCATTTCCTTGTGGATCCAAAAAAAATCGTGCTAGCATAACTAGGTCTTCTGGGTAGTATTTTTTTGGCCGGCTGAAGTTCCCAGGCTCCCGGCGATCAAACAAGACATGCACCGGGGACTTTCAATGCGCTCGAATAGAGCGGTTCGGTTCGCTTTCCGCACGCTCACTGCTTTTCTGCTCGCGATCTGTTGGTGTGCCGTCTCTGCCCGCGCGCAGGTGTCTCCCGGGCCGCTGGCCAAAGCGCACCAGTCGCTCGATGGGGTTTTGAACTGCACGAAATGCCACGACCTGGGTGGGCGAAGCGGGGTGCAGTTGAAATGCCTGGACTGCCATACGGAAATTCGCGATCGGCTCGTTCAGAATCGCGGTATGCATGCGGTCTGGGTCGGGACGAATATAACAAGTAAGGATTGTGCCAAGTGCCACTCCGACCATAACGGAGTGAACTTTCCGCTGGTTCACTGGCAGCCCAGTCGAGAGGCGATGGACCATCGCCAGACGGGTTTTCCGCTTACCGGCAAACATGCGCCTTTACGCTGCGAAGAATGCCATAACGCTCAAGAGATCTTGCCCGCAGGCAGGACCGGAATTCAGGTAAAAGATCTCAATCACACCTACCTGGGCCTCAGCAGCGAGTGCACAAGCTGCCACCAGGATGAACACCGCGGACAGCTTGGCACCGACTGCGCGCGATGCCATACCACAGAAGGCTGGAAGCCGGCTTCCGGCTTTAATCACGCGACTACGAAATACCCGCTGACGGGGGCGCACGCCACGGTAGCCTGCGCGAAATGCCACCCGTCTGTGGCTGCTGCAAGGCTCGTTGCCAAGCCTGATGCCAAGCCTTACGTTCAATACACGGGGCTTTCCTTCGCTACTTGCACAGGCTGCCACGCAGATCCTCACAAGGGCGCCTTCAAAGGCACGTGCGAGTCTTGCCACAACACATCCAACTGGAAGCAGGTGGCACAGCTCGAAGGCTTCGATCACTCCAGGACAGCTTATCCTCTCCTCGGAAAACATAGCAGCGTAGCTTGCAGCGAATGCCACAGCAAGGGCGATTTCAAGACGCCGGTGGCGTATGCGACGTGCTCCGATTGCCATGCTGACTATCACACCGGTCAGTTCTTAGTACGCGCCGGGGGCGGAGATTGTGCCGTTTGTCACACCGTGAACGGGTTCAAGCCCTCCACCTTTGGCGTCATGGAGCACGCCGCGAGCATGTATCCACTTGAAGGCCGCCATGCCGAAGTGAAATGCGACGACTGCCATATTCCCAAGGGCAAGGACACCCTCTTTAAGATTACGCAGACACAATGCATCGCCTGCCATGAGGACGTGCACAAGGGGCAATTCGTCGCCGAGCCTTATCAGAATCGCTGTGAACAATGTCACACCGTGGAGGAGTTTCGTCCGGCGCATTTCGCGCTGGCGCGCCACCGCGAAACGCGCTTCCCGCTCACTGGCGCGCATATCGCTGTGCCTTGTGCGCAATGCCACCAGGAGCAGCCCCGCGGCTCCATCACCCCCGTGCAATACAGGTTTGAGGATCGTTCCTGCACGGCATGTCATAACGATCCTCACGCCGGTCAATTCCGCGACCAAATGGCGGCGAGGCGCGCGGATGGCACGGCTGCGGGATGCGAAGCATGCCACACCACGATTCAATGGAAAGAACTCCGCGGCTTCGATCATGCGAAGACAAAGTTTCCTCTACTCGGCGCGCATCGTGGGGTGGCGTGCATTGATTGCCATCGACCGCCTGCGCTGGAAACGACATTGGAGCACGTGAACTATAGCGCCGCGCCTATACAATGTTCCGGCTGCCATAACGATCTTCATGGGGGGCAGTTTGACAGCCGCAGGGACGTTACGGATTGTTCCAGTTGCCATAACGCCAATCGCTGGAAGCCCGCAGATTTTGATCACGATACACGGACTTCATTTTCTCTTCAGGGCGCTCATCAGAATGTGTCTTGTGAAGGATGCCACAAGTTGATGCGGATTGTGGCCGGCCAGAACGTGCTGTTTTACAAGCCCACGCCTGCGAAGTGTACCGACTGTCACGGCAATGATGAGCGCTTTCAGCAGCGGAACTAGGACATAGCATCCGCGGCGTACCGCGCGGGTCTTATCCAGTATGGTTACGGTTAGGTCTGGGCGTCTGTCCGGTTATTACCCATCAGGACAGTTGTTCGAGGCGGGCATGGTTAATAAACTAAATCGTCGCTGCCAAGAGTGTGGGGGCGTCTGATCCGGGCCCTGCAGCACAGGCCGGTAGCGTAGGCAGCTCATGTCCAAGCGGATAGCACTGTTTTTGTTGTTTTCTGCGGTGTTGGTGTTCCGGGCTCCGGCCCTGGGACAGGATCGTCGTGTGCCCGATTCTCAGACGCGCAGCCCGCATGGCCCTTTAGCCATCCCTTGCGAGAATTGCCATACACAGACCAGCTGGAAACCGATCCGGGCGATTC
>QHYS01000374.1 GCA_003223325.1 Acidobacteriota bacterium | reverse complement strand
GTATCTTCAGCAACGTGGATGTCGCACAACGCGCAGCCGCTCGTGCAATTTTCGGCCAGGTGCCCGTTTCGGGGCGCATTCCGGTAAGCGTGCCCGGCGCCGTTTGCATCGGTGCGGGTTTGGGGCTCCGGGCCAATCCGATGAAGCTCACGCTTGCGAGCAACGAGATGCGCGCGAAGCTCGCACCTGCCTGCGCATTGCTCGATCGGGCCATTGCGGACCGTGCATACCCGGGAGGCGTACTTGCGGTCGGACACAAGGGCGAGCTATTCGTTCATGCCTTCGGAAGGCAGCGTTATGCCTCGCATTCAACCAAAGTTAATGAGACGACCATATACGATACAGCTTCGCTTACAAAACCCGTCGTTACAGCTACGCTTGCCGCTATGCTTAGCGAAGCGGGGCAACTAGACATCGGCTCTCCGATCAGTCGTTATCTACCTGCCTGGCCTTGCGGGCCTGACCACGACCGGCGGGATCGTGTGACCCTCGCCCATCTGCTCGCCCACTCTTCGGGATTGCCGCCGCACGAAGATTATTTTGTGAGGCTGAAGACTCGCAGCGAGATTCTCGCCCAGGCCTTGGCCGAACCTCTTGTATATGAACCTGGCGCTGAATCGATCTATTCCGATATTGGCTTCATCCTGCTGGGAGCAATCATCGAGCGCCTGGCCGGCCGGCCGCTTGACGAATTAGCGCGGGAGCGTATTTTTGCCCCGCTCAGCATGACAGACACGATGTTTCGTCCGCCGAAATCCCTGCGCCCACGTATTGCTCCCACCGAAAGAATCTCCCGCTCGCACAAGAGCGTCCTTCACGGCGAGGTCCACGACGAGAATGCCTCCGCGATGGGTGGAATTGCCGGCCACGCGGGCATGTTCTCAACCAGCCCCGACCTGGCGATCTTCTGCCAGATGCTGCTGAACGGCGGCATTTACGCACATCACCGCATCTTACGCCGCCAAACCATACAGGAATTCACTTCGCCCTCTCCGTTGGCGGCAAACACGCGCACGCTAGGCTGGAATGTGCCCACAGAGCCCTCTTCGAGTGGCCGCTACTTTTCCAAACAGAGCATCGGCCATACCGGATTCACCGGGACCACCATATGGATCGATCCACAAAAGGAGCTTTTCGTTGTGCTGCTCACCAATGCAAATCGAACACATCCCGATCCTGATGACGACGAAATCCGGCGCGTGCAGCCGGCAATTCACAATGGCATCATGGAGTGCTTGGGCCTGGCGCCCGGGCCGGATCAATGAATCCATCGAGAGAGCCACTGACGTCTCAATCGGCGAACGATTGTGTCGCCGTAAGATGCCGTGTCAACCGGAGAATCTAATTCCGCGTCTTGAAAAACTCTGCTTACAAACTGCCAGTCACAGAACAGCGCAATCCGCGCTCGCGCGGGCTCGATCAATTGGCTACTCGCGAGCTTCTCAAGATGATCAATCGCGAAGATCGGCTCGTGCCCGGGGCCGTAGCGCGCGAGCTCGCCTCGATCTCGCGCGCCGTAGAGGTCATTGCTAAATCCATTCAACAAGGCGGACGGCTGATTTATGTAGGCGCCGGCACCAGCGGGAGGTTAGCGGCCCTTGATGCAGCCGAATGCCCTCCCACGTTTGGCGTCCCCTCTCGTCTGGTCCAGGCCGTGGTCGCGGGAGGACGACGTGCCCTTACTCGCGCCGCCGAGGGCAAGGAGGACTCGGCGACGCAAGGCGCCAGGGATCTTGCCGCTAAAAAAATTGGCGCGCACGACGTCGTCTTAGGAGTTTCAGCCAGTGGCAGCACACCCTACGTGATGGGTGCTCTACGATTTGCACGCCAACGCGGCGCAACGACCGTGCTCCTCACATCCAACCGGAATTCGCCCGTCCGCCGCTGGGCAGATATCACTGTCGCTCCGCAGACGGGTCCGGAGGTGATTGCCGGCTCGACACGCATGAAGGCAGGCACAGCCCAGAAACTGATTCTGAACATGCTCAGCACTGCAGCCATGATCCGCCTCGGGCGCGTTTACAATAACTGGATGCTGGACCTTAGCATGACCAATCAAAAGCTGCGTACACGAGGTCTGCGAATCCTCGAACAGGCCACTGGTGCCAGCGCCACGAAAGCAAAACGCGCGCTCGCTCAATCCGGCAGTCTTCGCGTTGCGCTCGTCATGCTCAGAACAGGCATGTCCGCCACCGAAGCGCGCCGCTGGCTGCAACGAAATGGCAGAAACCTGTGGCAAGCGCTCGCCCTGCATTTCAGCTCGTCAGGTGAGTACGCGGGATCGAGCCACTCTGCGAAGATGAGTCTTCGGGAGAAGGGCTGATGGACCGTTTCCGCATCGCAGGCGGGACTCGCCTCCAAGGCACAGTACGAATCAGCGGTGCGAAGAATTCAGCCCTGCCGGCGATGGCCGCGGCGCTGCTGAGCCCTGAGCCCGTGCACCTGAAAAATATTCCACGCGTGCGCGACATTATCACCATGGGTCGACTGCTGGCGCACATGAGCGTCCGCGTGGAAACCCCAGATTTGCCGCCCACCGATCTGACCATTCAAGCTGAGAAAATTTCCGACGCCGAAGCGCCGTACGAACTGGTGCGCACCATGCGCGCATCAATTCTGACCCTGGGCCCGCTTGTCGGCCGGTTGGGTCACGCGCGCGTCTCTCTTCCGGGAGGGTGTGCCATCGGTGCTCGGCCGGTTGATTTGCATCTCAAGGCGCTCGAACAGATGGGCGCCGAAATTTCCACCGAGCACGGCTACGTGGCCGCCAGGGTACCGGCAGGCGGCCGATTGCCCGGAGGGCAGGTCATTTTTGAAAAAATAACCGTTACCGGCACGGAGAATATCCTGATGGCGGCAGTGCTCGCGGATGGAGAAACGCGCATCGAAAACGCCGCGCTGGAACCGGAGGTTATCGACCTGATCGAGTTGCTCGTGAAGATGGGCGCTCGAATCGAGGGCGGGGGAACGTCCTCACTGCGCGTGCAAGGTGTTCAGAAGCTGTGTGGGGCGACCCACAGCATTATCCCCGACCGAATCGAGGCGGGCACGTTTCTCGTCGCGGGCGCGATTACGGGAGGCGCGGTGGAGGTGGCGGAGTGCCTGCCGCAGCATCTCGTCTCACTCATCGCCAAGCTTCGTGAAACCGGCGTCAATATTGAGCAACCGAACGACCACACTCTGCGCGTCTGCGGCTCTAGGAAACTCATTGCCGCGGATGTGAGGACGGAAGAGTATCCCGGCTTCCCGACCGATATGCAGGCCCAATTTATGGCTCTGGCCACACAAGCAGACGGAGCTTCGGTAATCACCGAAACCATCTTCGAAAACCGCTTTCTGCACGCCAGCGAAATGATGCGTATGGGCGCAAGTATCTCGATTGATGGCCGTAAGGCCATCGTCCGCGGGCCCACCAGACTCCAGGGCAGTTCGGTCATCGCCTCGGACTTGCGCGCCAGCGCCTCCCTCGTGCTGGCCGCATTAGTGGCTCAGGGCATGAGCTATGTGGACCGGGTCTACCACATCGACCGGGGTTACGAGCGTATCGAGGAAAAATTGAGCCGCCTGGGTGCGCATATCGAACGCGTTAGCTAAGGGAATTTGTTAAAAAAAGGGAGGCCACTTCGCCTCCCCAGCTTTTGGGCGGCGTGTTCTGGCTTTTGGGTGCCCCACAAGTCCTTTTTTACGCGGGGTCTCTCCACGCGTCTTGACGCACACGCGCTTGCGGGGCTCGCCTAACGCATCTGCGGCCTGATCCTTCCTCTGCGCTAACGTTCGCCCTTTGGGTCACTGTGCGCTTGCTTCGCGCCGCTGTTTCTCGCGCTGCTCGCGGAGGATAGCCTTGCGCGAGAGGCGAATCTTGTTGCCCTCGATAGCCAAAACCTTCACCAGCACTTGGTCGCCGAGTTTCAATTCGTCTCGCACGTCCCGGATGCGCTGTTCGGCAATTTCGCTGATGTGCAGCAAGCCGTCGGTGCCCGGGAAGAGTTCCACGAAAGCGCCAAAATCGGCCAGCCGAACGACCTTGCCGAGATAAGTCTTGCCCACTTCGGCGGTGGCTGTAACCTCGCGGATCATGCGCAGCGCCGATTCGGCCGAGCCTCCGTCGGAAGCAAAGACGTGCACTTTGCCATCGTCCATGACATCGATCTTCACGCCGGTGGCCTCGATGATGGAGCGAATCTTCTTGCCGCCCGGGCCGATCAGATCGCGGATCTTGTCCGTGGGGATGGTCAACTGGAAGAGCCGAGGCGCATAGCGCGACATCGTCCCACGGTGCTCGGTGAGTGTGCGATCCATAATGTCGAGGATCTCCAGTCGCGCCTTTCGGGCTTGCTCCAGCGCCTTCCGCATCACTCCGACGCTTACTCCCCCAACCTTGATATCCATCTGCAGCGCCGTAATTCCGGCCCGCGTGCCGGCAACCTTGAAATCCATGTCGCCGTAGTGATCCTCAGCTCCGGCGATATCGGTCAGCACGGCCGTGTTGGCTCCCTCAATGACCAGACCCATGGCGATTCCCGCGCACGCCGCGCGCAGCGGCACTCCCGCATCCATGAGCGCCAGCGAACCCCCACACACAGTGGCCATCGACGACGAACCGTTGGATTCTAAAATGTCCGAGACCAGTCGCATGGCGTAGGGAAAATCGGCTTCCGAAGGAAGCAGGTTGACCAACGCCCGTTCCGCCAGCGCTCCGTGGCCGATTTCGCGCCGCCCCGGCCCGCGCAGGAATTTGACTTCACCCACCGAAAACGGCGGGAAATTGTAGTGCAGCATGAAGCGCTTGAAGGCTTCTTCCTCGAAAAGCAGGTCCAGCCGCTGCATATCTTCCTTGGTGCCCAGCGTCAAGGTAGCCAGGGCCTGGGTCTCGCCGCGGGTGAAAAGCGCCGAGCCGTGCACCCGAGGAAGTAAGCCCACCTCGCAGGAAATCGGCCGAATCTGATCGAACGCGCGACCATCCGGCCGCCGGTGGCGGTGGAGTACGTCGTCGCGAAAATACTTCTCGCGGAGGCGTTCAAACGCCCGTTCCGCCTCCTTCTGCAGGTCCTCGTCCTCTTCTGGAATGGTCTCCAGCACTTCGGCCTTCAGTTCGTCCACGCGCCGGTAGCTTTCCTTTTTCGGATACTTGGCGGTGTCCAGTGCGTCGTGCAACCGCTCGCCAAACCGCTTCTCGATGTCTATCATTAGTGCTTGGTTGAAAGCTAACGGCGGGACGACGACTTTGTTCGGCCGAACACGATCGTGCAGTTCGCGTATGGCCGCAATGATGCGACGAATTTGCTCGTGACCGAAGCTCAGGGCATCGGCGATCGTTTCTTCGGTCACCTCCAGCGCGCCGGCCTCGATCATCACAATCGCGTCTTCACTTCCCGCGACGACGATATTGAGCAAACTCGTTTTCTGCTCGGCCACGGTGGGATTGGCCACCAGTTGGCCCTCGAGCAATCCCACGCGCACTGCAGCAATCGGTTTGTCAAAGGGTAGATCGGAGATAAAAGCCGCCGCCGACGCGCCGGTAACGGCGATAACATCGGGGTCATTTTCGCTGTCGGCGGATAGGACTAAACCGACAATCTGTGTTTCATTGCGCCAGGCCTCAGGAAAAAGCGGTCGCAGCGGGCGGTCAATTAAGCGCGAGATGAGAATCTCGCGCTCTGAGGGACGTCCCTCGCGTTTGAAAAATCCGCCGGGAATTTTGCCTGCCGAATAGGTGTACTCTCGATAATCGACCGTGAGAGGCAAAAAATCCCGGTCGTTCGGATGCGAATCCATGCACGCCGTGACCAGCAGTTGGGTGTCCCCGTATTTGACCAGGACGGCTCCGTTCGCCTGCTTGGCCAGTTTTCCGGTTTCAATCGTCAGAGGGCGCCCGCCAACTTCAACTTGTACTTGATGCGGAGCAGATTGCGACATAACTTCAATTCCTTTCGCCGCGTCAGTTGCGGCTGTTCCTGCACTGGGTAATTAAATTCAATTTGCCGGAGAGAAACGGAAGAGCTTGGGAGGGGTACGAAACTCGGCAAATCAGCTGAACCGTCAAAACGGGCTACAGAAGCTAACTAGCCTCGAATGCCGCCTTTGCCGGACGCCAAAATGTCTGAGGAAGTAGTCAGGACTACTTTCGCAGACTCAATCGTTCGACAATCTCGCGGTACCGATCGGGATCACGACGATTCAGATAATCCAGCAGACGCCTGCGCCTGTTCACCATCATGATCAGACCGCGGCGTGAGGCATGATCTTTCGCGTGCGACTTGAGGTGCGATGTCAGGTAGTTGATTCGTTCGCTGAGCAATGCGATTTGTACTTCGGGTGACCCTGTGTCTTTCGGATGGCTTCGATATTGCTCGATCAACACTGACTTTGCTTCTCTCAAATCTTTCTCCGTCGTTCCCTACGCTCTCATTCTCTGTTCTCTTCGACCTTCTTAGGGTACCACAGGCATCGCTCGCCGCCTAAGGGGGAATTTCGGATGCCAAGACCCAGAAGACCCCTAGCTACGCAACAGCGCAGCAGGCGATCTGGGGCTATGCTCGGGCGGCCGGTGCTCGTGGAAGCCGGAGAGCGAGAGCCGAAGCAGTGGCTCGATCAATTG
>QHYS01000091.1 GCA_003223325.1 Acidobacteriota bacterium | reverse complement strand
GTGTCGTGCACGCGCAGATGCAGGAGGTCCTGGAGTTCGGTGTGGGTCTGGCCTGCCGGTGAGGTCTCCACCAAATGGATCAGGGTGGCGCGCAAGGTTCCCCGCGAGGAGAAGCCAATCTGGCGATACCGCCAGAGGCCTTTGGGGTCGAACTGCGGGATGCGTTCGAGGGTGTAATAGCGGCCCGCGTGGCTGTAGCTGGTGAGATAACCGACGGCCCGCAGCGCGTGAAGGATCGTAGTGCGCGACTGCCTCTTTAAGGCCTGGCGAAGATCGTCGAGCCGTGCCACAAGTCGGGTCCGGAATAGCTTTTGCAGGGCAGCCTTGTAGGGAGAATCGTTCGGCACACGTCCTCCTTGGACAATTACGACTAATTATGGACATGAGTCGTAATTATCCATATTCTCAGCTTTTTCAGATTCCTTGCCGATCGGTTCTGATCCTACTCGGTAGACGGTTACGGGGGGGCGCAAAGTCAAAAGCTGCTCAAAAGGCCCGAATTTACAGCCTTTCTCCAACCTCTCTGGCTAAAGCGCAGTTTTTCACTCCACGCTCCGCTTCAAAGCAACGGTGTCTGCAGGGAGAAAGAAGACTGAACAATTACGACTGTACGGAAGACTACACTTGGTGCAAGTGGTTGATACTCTGTCACTTACGGACGGCCAACCGATCTTTGACGCCGAGGTGCTGCAGAGAAGGCTGGTAGGAGAGCGCAGCGGGTCGAGAAGCGCCATCCTGTAGACCTCCTGCGCCAGCGTCTCCACCTTGTCCACCGCAAAAACCTGATCGGTAAGCTGCCGCCGAATGCAGGAAATCTGCAACTGCTGATAGATCACGTAAACGTTGAAGATCAGCACTAGGCCCACGAGTAGTCGCTGTCCACTCCCGAGAGCAACGCGGGAAAAGCGAACCAGGCGACGGCCACCAGGAGCAGCAACGTGACGATGATCGCGTACGACCACAGCCACCACTCGCGCCGGTCCATCCGGCGCATGGTGAGCTCAATCTCTTTCACGGGTTTAGCGCTGAACTCTACAACCGAACTCTTTTCGTCCATTCCGGCAAGTGCGCAAAGAAACGTATCCTCAAGCAACTACGAGGTTAGTACGCCGCTTTAATCTACGCGTCTATGCCGCAGCATGTTATCCCGCAGGATCACCTGACTAGCAACCTCTCGATCTCAGCTTTGAGAGATTCAAATTCCACAGGTTTGCTCTGATGACCGTCGAATCCTGCAGCTAAGGTTTTTTCCTTGTCTCCTCGCATTGCAAACGCCGTCAGGGCGATAACTGGAAGCTTCGTAAATCTGGGATCTTGTCGGAGCGATTGAATTACGGCATAACCATCCTGCTCGGGCATTTGAATGTCGCAGAGCACTAGATCTGGTACCGTTTCTATGATCCTCTCTAGTGCTTCACGACCATCAGTTGCTTCGATTACCTCGTACCCCCAACTCTCGATCAACTCACGTAGCAGCTCCCGCCCGGCTGCGCTATCCTCGGCGATCACTATCTTCTTCATTGTGTAGCGCGTCCCTCTGGCTTGCCAGTCGAAGTGCTTATTAGACTCCGCAATTGCGCCAGCAGTTCTTCTTTCCAGAACTCTCCTTTACGGAAAAAGCCTTGCGTCGCGCGGAATAAGAAGTCCTTGTCGGCTGATGTCAAATCTTTGGCCGTGAGGACGAAGATTGGCAAATCGCGGGTCGAGGGGCTGTCTTTCACTTTCCGGAGCATCTCAAATCCGTCCATCTCCGGCATCATCAGATCAAGCACCATGGCATCGACCGCGTTCTTCGTCAGTAGGTCAAGACCTTCTCCTCCGCTGTGTGCGAGGAGCGGAACGTAACCCGCAGCTTCTAATACTTGGCTCGCCAGCAGTAAGCCAGTATCCTCGTCATCAACGACAAGGATTTTGAATGGACCACTGTTTCCGAGATGCTTTTTCAACGCTGCTAATAGAACCTCTTTCTTTACAGGCTTGACCAAGTATTCGGAAGCGCCCAGCGCAAAGCCCCTGCCTTTATCATCTACGATGGAAACGATCACGATCGGGATTGCCGCGGTCGCCGGAGTCGTTTTTAACCGGTGCAGGATTTCCCAACCATTCTTGCCGGGCATCAACATGTTTAGAGTGATGGCGTCGGGGAAAAGTTCGAGCGCTTTCACGAGTGCTTCCGCACCCGAGCTGGCCGTGGCGGTTTCATAGCCCTCCGGGTCCAGATAACTCACCAAGAGTTCGCGCGATGGTGTCTCGTCATCCACTACCAAAACCAGCGGCCTTTTACGCTCCGAGACGGCACCCGTTGCCGACGTGCTCGGTTGACTCTCAGTAGCTTCTTGGCTAAGTGGTAGCGTGAATGTGAATTTACTGCCCTTTCCCAACTCGCTGCTAACTGCGATTGTTCCGCTTTGTCGCTCGACCAATCTCTTCGTAATGGCCAAGCCGAGTCCCGTTCCCTCGGTCACCCCTCTCGTGGTCTTACCAACCTGGCGAAATTCGTCGAAGACGACTCTCTGATCCTCCAAGCGAATGCCAATTCCAGTATCGGTCACCGAAATGTGCGCGAAGTGATCATCCCGAGTGACGTGCAGCTTGACGTTTCCTCCTCCGGGCGTGAACTTCACGGCATTGCTCAGGAGGTTGTAAAGAATCTGCTTGAACCTGATGCGGTCGGCGTAGACTCTAACGCCGGGCTCACTTTGTACACCTACTTGGATTCTCTTCGTCATCGCCAATTGACGAATGTTCGAAAGTACCTCCGGGATTGCCGCCTCTACCGCAAAATTCTCCAGAGTCAACTCGATGTGCCCCGCTTCGATCTTGGAGAGATCCAGGACGTCATTAACAAGCTGCAGCAGGTGTTTCCCTCCCTGCAAAATATGTTCCAGCCATCGCTTATATTTTTCTGTGCTGGTTATCGGCAACTCGCGAGACAGCAACTCTGAAAAACCGAGAATCGCGTTCAACGGGGTACGCAGTTCGTGACTCATGCTGGCAAGGAACTGGCTCTTCAGTTGGTTGGCGCGCTCCACTTCGCGGTTCTGTACCTCCAGTTCTTTATTGGCAGCAGCTAGCTGCGCCGTACGTTCCTGGACGCGTTGCTCCAATTCGTCGTGAGCCTTTTGCAGGGCCTCTTCGCGTTCCTGAATCTGGCCCAACATCTCATTGAATGCCTGTATCAGGGTGGCCGGTTCGTCCCGGTTACCGGTTGAAGTCGCCCGCACGGAATAGTCTTTGTCGCGAGAAACCAGTCGTGCCATTTCCGCCAAATGCACAATTGGTTTAGCAACAGCCCGCTGGAATATCGATGCAACCAGGAGCGCGGCGATGAGAGATGCCAACAACACGATGGCTGCAATTCCAGCGTACCGCTTTAGGCGGCCACTCATTTCCCGTAGGTCAGAACAAATGTAGACCGTGCCCGTCGGCTTCCCCTCAAACACAATCGTGCGGACGACTACGAGTTGGCCATCCTGGAACCAGTGGATCTCAGTTTGATTCGGGGGAATCTGAGGCAACGTCAAGGCTTGGGCAGTGCCATCACGCCAATACGTGGCGAAAGGGCGCCCGTCGCGCGTGTAAATGCCGGCCGACACGACATCGGGGGCAGCCTTCAGCGCCGACAAAGTATTCTCTGCGGCTTGTGGATCATTGAACATCAGCGGGGAGACGCTATTGGATCCTGCCATTTGAGCCTGTATCGAGAGGTTGTGCACCATGGCCTGTCGAAAAGTGATCCGGTCGTAAGCAACGAATGCCATACAGGAGATCAACAAGGCGGCGCCACTGACCAGCATGTTCATCCTGGTCAGCTTGGCGGTAATCGAATAGCTGGGAACCCTGAACATCGTGTGTCAGTCTCCAGTCTGAGAATCCCTTCTGACGTTGATTGCCACTTTGAGCAATTGGGAGCTCAGAGTCAGACCAGCACGCTCGGCATTCGTTACGTTGACCTCGAAACGCACTCTGTTGGCGTCGATAACAAACTGAATCATGCCCCCGCGCCGAGTGAACTGGGAGATATCACTCACCGTCAAGACACTTGTCTTGTCGAGCGTCGCTAGGATTTCTTTAAGTTGGCTCTCCTCCGACGCGCTGATGAATAAAATGCGGCAACTCACCGCCTCCCGGGGTTTGGCGATGCGGTTAACTACAACCTTCTTGCCGTCGATGGTTTCACCGGCGATGGTCGCGTCGAAAGTCGCGCCGAAAGGATCCGCGCCAAGCACACAAATGGGGAAGTCGTCCGCGGCCGCCACCTTAGGAGGCCATGCAACGAATTTGCCAAAGTCGTAGAGGTAGGCTGCCTTGACCTCATACTCCGTTGGGTTTGATTTTTGAGCATGCACACATGAGGGGCCAAGAAGTGCCGACGCAAGGCCCACAGCCAGAAGACGAAACAGGCGACCTCGATGCCTGGTGGGCACGCACCGTAGTGGACCGCGTTGACAAGGATCTGTGGCGTCGATTTTCATTTTTATCATCTTTGCGTCGTTTGCCAGTTAATCTTTGCGTAGACGCTTCGCTTCATACCGGCAAGGCCCCCAGCGTCACCCCCGAACTCGACATGGTGAGGTTGAAGCAGATTTTGACCCACGACCGAGAGGTCGACGGATCGAGCGGCGTGCCAAGTGAACAGCACGTCCGCGGTAACGTAGGCTCGCACTCCTTGGGCAGGCAGGTTGCTCACATAGCGAAGAGCCTGATCAAACTCCAGCCCCTTAGGCAAATCCAAAGAAGATTGGATCATCACCTGATGATGGGGGCTTGAGCCCTCGGTTGAAGTGACCGTCGACGGGTCCTGGCTCCCGGTACTCTTGCTTAAGTCGAAATGTAAATACGAATACGAACCTCTCAACCGCCATCTGGATGTCGGTGTCCAATCGGGCGCAATCTCGAATCCGGCGGTATTGCCCAACAGCCCGTTGCGGAAAAAGAACGGGACCACGGTATGCGTCGGTGCGGGCGAGGTTTCAGAGAACGGCGCGCCCGGCTCGATACTCAAGAGATGATCGTAGTTGTTGTAAAACGCGGCGATGTCCAGGTTGAACTTGGGCTTTATCAGGCTTCGGTACCCGACTTCATAGCCTAGCAAGTGCTCCGCCGAAAAACCCCTGTCCCCGATGACTCGAAAAAAGGTTAACGGATTGGATGTCATCAATGCTGTGAGCTGAAGGTCTTCTTCGACGCGGGAGGGTGTACGGACGGCGCGAGTCACTGCGCCCCATACCGTTTGCCGTGGATTCGGTGTCCACAGGAACCGGGCGGTCGGCTCAAACTCGAAACCAGAATAGTTATTGTGTAGGAATTTAGATCCGATCGTAAGAGAAAACTGATTTCCAATAATCGGGATCTCATCCTGGATAAACCCGTTGTAGAGCTGGTCGGTAAGGTGGTTCGGCGTGAATACGACGGTGGGCACAACTTCGGTAGCATTGCCCGAACTCAGTCGAACTCCGAGACCCCAAAGGAAGTCCTGGCGCCTGGGAAACGGAAAATGATGGATGAAATCGATGTCGAACGTATCGCGAGACTCGGCGAAGTTTGCCTGTTCTCGGTTCGTGCGGTCGTAATAAGTCTGTAGTTGGATGTCGGAGCCAGCGCCCAAGGTGCGCTTCCAACGACCCAGCAGATTGCCCCCCGCGAGCTCCGCATTCTGTTCCACATTGATCATATATGGTGGAGAGTAAGCTGTGATTCCTAGACTTTGCCCGGCATCACCGCTGTAGAGGTCACCTTGAAACGTGAACGTGTCGCGATTGTGCAAATTCAAATCCGTACGGAAACCAGTTTGACCCATGCGCCAGCTATCAAATGGTCCGTCATTGGGATGAAACTCGGGGCCCCGGGTGAAGGCCTTTCCGTAGATACGGTAATTAAAGCTCTTGTCGTTCCCGCCGCCGTACCGGAGATTAACAAAGCCTTGATCGATATTGCCGCCGCCTGTAGATGCGAGCATTCCACGCGTATCTTTGGCGTTCTTGGTGATGATATTGATCACAGCGTTGACAGCATTTGCTCCCCAAATCGTACCGCCCGGACCGCGGATGACTTCGATCCGCTCGACATCCTCGAGCACTGTGTCCTGGACTTGCCAATAAACCCCGGCGAAGAGTGGCGTGTAAACGGTTCGGCCGTCGATAAGCACGAGTACCGATCGGGAGAGGGCACTCCCGAATCCGCGTACACCTAGGGACCATGTATTCGAGTCGACCCGTGCGACTTCAACACCGGGTGCCAGACGGAAGGCCTCCGGTATGCTGCTGGCCCCGGAACGCCGGATATCTTGTTGGGTGATGACGTAGATCGCCGCCGGAGTTCGGCTGGCTTTCACTGGCTCTTTGGACGTGGTTGTGACCTCGATTTGGCCGAGTTCTTCCAATGTCACTTGGGTGAGACGCCCTGCTGGCTTTTGATCCTGCTGTGTTGAGTCACCCCGGCTCTCAACAACCAAGCCTATCAGCAGGAGCAGGGAAATCACGACCCTAACGACTGCCTTGCGGTGAATAGGCTTCTCGGCAGCAAACGTGGACCTAAGGGGCGGCGTTCGACCGTTACCTATGTGATTGCCGTTCGTCTCCACAACACTTCCTCCCATATCACCCCGAACCAACCCTTGCTGCGGCGATAATGCTTTCGCGGTACGGGCCGTGTCGTGGTAAGCGCGTCATAAATATCCAAAGTTTGGAGAATACCGGGGCTTAAGGGGGGGCTCCACGCAACATGCGATGCTATCGCACCATGGGCATTGACCCACGACCACGAGAGCATTTTTATCTAATTGATCATAATCAAGATAGGCACACGCTAGTTGAAGAATTGGCTAGACTCGTCATAGCAGGTCAAGCTTGTGAGAGCAGGTCAATACCTCCAGGCCACGGAGAAGATAGTTGGCACCTAACAGCATCAGCGTTCAGGTCCGTTCAATTTTAAGCAAGCAACGAACTCCTTACCTCATCTCCTGACCGTCAAATAGATTTATAATCACTCAACTGGATAAACCAATCCCGAGGCAGAACCGTGCCGAACACTAAAGACCAATTTCCAAAGATCCTCATAGCTGACGACGAGGAGTCCCATCGGGCCCTTTTGACAGAAATTCTGGGCGTGGAGCGGTATCAAATCGTGCATGCCAAGGACGGCGAGGAAGCCCTCGAACTTTTGGAGGACGGGGAAGTCGACCTGGTCCTGTCGGACGTCATGATGCCACGCCGCTCAGGCTTTGCCGTCTGCCGCTCGTTGAAGTCGAATCCGGACACGCGTTTGATTCCCGTAGTGCTGGTGACCAGCCTCTCTGCGAGCGAAGAGCGCATGCAGGGGATCGAATCCGGCGCGGATGATTTTATTAACAAGCCGGTGAACAAGGAAGAATTGCTGGCGCGCGTGCGGTCGCTGCTGAAGATCAAGCAATTCACGGATGAACTGGAGCATGCAGAAACCGTGCTTTTCGCCCTAGCGCTGAGCATTGAAGCGAAAGACCCCTATACAGAGGGACATTGTGACCGTCTTTCGCAGTGCTCGGAAGCGCTGGCGAAACGCCTAAGCCTCACCGAGGAGGAGCGCACTGCGCTGC
>QHYS01000090.1 GCA_003223325.1 Acidobacteriota bacterium | reverse complement strand
CACACGGTTGTCGGGGCCGGTATCTGCTCGCCGCTAAAGTCGTTTCGATCCATCCTGCCCATCATCCGGCACCACCACGAGAAAATGGACGGCAGTGGGTATCCAGACGGCTTGAAAGGCGATGCCATCCCGCTGACGGCGCGAATTCTGCAAACCGTGGATATTTACGACGCGCTTACCACGGACCGTCCTTACCGCAAGGCGCTGGCACCCGAGCGCGCTTTCGCTCTCATGCGCGAGGAAGTAAAGAAGAGTTGGTGGGATGGTGCGCTTGTGGACGAACTGGAAGCCATGGTGCAAACCTCGATGCTCATTAATTGATACAAAGTACCGGCCCTACGCGGCAGCCTGAATGCTATGCGCTCGGTTAGCCGACCCGTTTTGCTTACCCCATGCTCGGTCTCTCCTGTGATCACAATGACCGGGGTGACGCGATTTAACCGAGAGCTACGAATTTGTCGTGTCAATTCGATGCCGTCCGGTGGGGGCATTCGTAGATCGAGGGAGAGTGCATTGAATTTTTCCTTCTTCAGGCGGGCCGCAGATGCGTCTAGATGAGCCGAGGTGAGAACCTCGCGATAAACTCGCAGAGACCGGGGTCATCCTCCACAACTAGGATTCGAGTTAAAATGTTCTTCACTCTTCAGCAATCCAATATTAATAGAGGCCCTCGCGGCCAGCCATCGTCCTTTACTAATTTAAAATCAAGCAACGCTGCCGTGCACGCCGTTGCGTATCTTGTGGGCCTCTACGATCAAGTCGACTTCACGTTAGTTTCAAGAAATAATTAAACCGTTGGAATCAGAACTGAGGTGGCGCCACTCCAGTCGAGAGGCACTATTATAACACTCCTAACCAGTAAGCATTTTCAAGAAAAGCTAATCGGAGGGCAGATTGGGGCTCACCGCTTTATTTCGATTTCGTCGGCGAACACGTAGTACAAGAACTTGACGCCGAAGCCGACCTTACCGCTTTCGGGCCGATCAGTCTCCAAGTGAATGATCTTTGCGGTAAAACAATATTCGGCAGATCGCATCCCGATCACTTCGGGTATTTCAATGAGTATTCGCACAAGCTCACCAACCGGCGGCGCAAAATCCGCAACAACGTGGGCTCCATGCATGGAAATATTTGTTGAATGCCCCGTCCATTCAGGGCCGCTTTTATTGGCAGATCGAAACCGCAACGGAAGATGAAGGTTGAAGCGTGGAAGGAAGCGGCGTGAAGGTTCCTCCATAGCTATCCCCAGTCAACCCAAGTGGGGGACGATATGCTGGAATGGCATCTTTTGTTGTTGAGTTCGGCTTCCCTTTAAACAGCTATATACCTTAATTTTCCGCTCAATTAATAGTAACAATTGAGTAGTTATTTAAAACTTTAGACCCCTCACACCTTAACACACTCCGCACGACACGATTCCTCTCTTTTTGGTTTCCACGCTCCGACCCCCATTGGCCTGGCACGATCCGATTTGAACCTTGTCCAAGGCAACTCGCTACCAGAATGGATCTGGATGCCGGACGGTCATCAGCCCCCAATGCGGTCGGGCAGCCCTGCTGTCATGCGGAAAATAGGAGCAACGGGGCTGCCTTCACTTATACCCAGCAGCTATCCACTGCACGTTAATCGCTGGGTTGAATGGCACGGGACTTGCTCGTTCCGTACTCGCGGCCTGCCTTTTCCCTCCCCAGGTCTAGACGGGTGATCTGTGGAGACCTCTGATCGTCGTTCCTCCTGTCGTTTTAGACTCAATCTCCCGCTCCGTTTCCGAATCCTGAAATCGCCAGAACGGGAGATTCTTGCCGAATCAGCGAACATTTCCAAAGGCGGGGTGTGTCTGCTAACAAATCTACCGCTGAGTGTCGGAAGCATCATTGAAATGCTCTTAATAATGCCGAAGATCGTTGCAGGTAGAGATGAACCAGAATGGAAAATTACGGGACACGTTATACACCTGCAGAGCGATGAGAGCGAGTCTGCGAAATATGCCGTGGGAGTGGAGTTCGATTGTTACGAAATTAGTGGCAGATGCAAAAATGCTCAGGCTCCGCCTTCAAATTATCAGGGTCAAGTTAATGGTGTAAAGAGGTTAGCCTCACCGAACAATGAAAAGAGCGGAGAAAAAACAGTCATTTAGCCTAAGCAACTATTTGGCCACTGCGGGCTCAGGCAGAGCGATAATAGATTTTGATTTTGAAGCGGGGCACGTGGTCTTTTCCCAGGGGCAGGCCGCGGACTCTGTTTACCTCGTTCCTAGAGAGGATCTGACCATGCTCTTGAACTGTGCTGTATGGGTAAAGCCAGTATTGGAGACTCGACCGACGAATCGCACGGATAATTCAGATCATTGCTGTTCAGCGACTCTCGATGAATCGCCAGCTCGCGGGTACCCCCTTCTGCTATGAGCCGTGGAGTACGCCGATGGATTTTCAAGTGGACGTATGGAAGCGTTCGTCTTCTAGCGTACTTCCTCGCCCAGAAGACTGACTCGTCGGCGGCGGCGAAGTGGGCAAGCCGATTCGGTCGATGGATTGGACCAAGACACCCTTGGGCCCCATCGAATCGTGGCCGCAGAGTCTGCGCACAACGCGCAATTCCTTAGTGCCCCCGGGCCAAGCGTGATGGGCCGAGATTTGGCTCTTAACTGACG
Organism: Acidobacteriota bacterium; assembly: GCA_003223325.1. Lineage (GTDB taxonomy): Bacteria > Acidobacteriota > Terriglobia > Acidiferrales > UBA7541 > Palsa-189. The sequence continues at coordinate 14,456 of QHYS01000090.1, read as the reverse complement.
GATAATAAATGAGAAAAGTGGGGTGCACTCCGATTTCCGGCTGTTTTTGGCTACCTTCAGCCGGTTGCGTGGGGACATCCATCCTAGCTTCCCTCTCAGAGGCAGGTGGGGACGCCCTGCTTCAGTTGGCGAGCAAGCCCCTTCCCCCTCGCTCGCCTTCTTCTGCAAAACGTCACTTGGAATGCACCCTCACCCCTTACGTTGCAAGTTGCGCGCCAGTTCCTGGGAAGCCTCAGCGTCACGGCAAGTCCTCTAAAATCCGTGGATTCACAATCATGTCGCGACTTGGCACGTAGTAGCTGATCCCAAAAGGGACCTCCAGAGCAGACCAGAATCCCGCCTCGGGAAGACCTGTCGGCCCAATCCTACCCATTCTTCACAATTCAGAAATACCGGCCTTTCCGAAACTCTGGCGACTGGGTTCCAGCCTGGTTCTGGTGGATGGCATCTGGGTTCCCGGGCCGAGGGACACCCGCGTTTCCGAATTCCCTCCCCGCGGCAGCCCGCTTTGTGCCTGCGCGCGCAAAACTATGGCGAGCGCCCACGGATGTACCCCACCGGCCAGCTCGATCCCGCCCAGCCCATTCGCGGAAAAGCAATCGAGCTCAACGCGCCAACTCTAGTTTTTCTTGACGATTCCGGTTGCAGTAAGGCATCGTCAGGCATATGATGGCTGCGCCGCAGTAAGCTGTCAGGGCTCGGTAAAGAATCAAGCTACACAGGTGGAATCTTTTCGATGAGAGCGCTTCTTGTGTACCCGGAGTGGCCGGATACTTACTGGAGTTTCAAGCACGCCTTGCCTTTCGAGGGGAAGAGATCTGTATTCCCTCCGCTGGGTCTGCTGACTGTTGCGTCGCTGCTGCCGCAAAGTTGGGAACAGCGCCTGGTTGACGTCAATATCCGTCCCGTAAGCGACGCCGACTTGAAATGGGCAGATGTAGTGCTCATCAGCGCTATGCTCGTGCAAAAAGAAAGCATGCTGCGGATATTGTCGCGTTGCCGCGCACACGGGCTGCGCACCGTCGTTGGCGGGCCGATCAGTAGTTGCATGATGGATCTTCCGCTCTACGCGGACCACGTCGTGGTGGGAGAAGCGGAAGAATTGGTTGCCGGTCTCGCGGCCGATCTCGAGCACGGCACGGCCCGGCCGCTCTACCAAGCCAAGGAGTTGCCCGGTCTGAACACGACGCCGCTTCCAAATCTCGATCTGATTAATCCGAAATATTACAGCTCGATGGCCATCCAGTATTCCCGCGGCTGCCCATTCAACTGCGAATTTTGCGACATTATTGAGATCTATGGCCGCAAACCGCGAGCGAAATCGCCTGCGCAGATCGTGGACGAGCTGGAACAGCTTTACTCGCGCAAATGGCGTGGCCCAATTTTCATCGTGGATGACAACTTCATTGGAAACAAGCGCAAGGTGAAAGAGCTTCTGCCGGTCATGGCGGAATGGAATGCGCGGCATGGCCGGCCGTTCACGTTTTATACCGAAGCATCTGTGAATCTCGCCGACGACCAGGAATTATTGCAAATGATGAAAAACGCCAGTTTCGATCGCGTCTTTCTGGGCATCGAAACTCCGGCGGAAGAGAGCCTCAAAGAAGCGCAGAAAATGCAGAACACGCGGCGCAGCCTCCTCGAGAGCGTCCGGCGCATCCAGCGCTACGGCATGGAAGTCATGGCCGGTTTCATCGTGGGCTTCGATAACGATCCGGAAGACATCTTCGACCGTCAAGTGAATTTTATTCAGGAGAGCGCCATCCCGCTCGCTATGGTTGGCCTGCTGCAAGCCGTCCCAGGCACCCAACTCTATCGCCGGCTGCAGAAGGAAGGCCGACTTGTGAGCGACGGCGACGGGAATAACTTTGATCTTCGCTTGAATTTCAAACCGCGAATGGATCCACAGCAGCTTGTGGAGGGTTATCGCTCGATCCTGCAGCGCATCTATCGTCCCGACATCTATTACGCGCGAGTGCGCAAATTCCTCGCGCAATATCAGCCGCATACGCGCCGAAAGCGCCTCTCCTTATCGGATTGTCAGGCTCTGGCACGCTCCATTCTCAGACAGGGAATTTTCAGCAGGCATGCCTTCTCATACTGGCGCCTTTTCCTGGCCGCCAGCACACGGTATCGCCAATCCTTCGGCGCTGCCATTCGGCTAGCAATCATGGGCTATCATTTCCAGAAGCTCACACGATTAACCCTCAACCGCGATTAGAAATTCTGTAGGGCTTCAGGATCCCTGGGGAAGTTCACGTTTGGCCGCGCAAGATTCTGGCGGCGCGTGCGATGTTCGGCTCCTTATCGGCAGCATCCCCTTCCGAATCGCTCTCGTTCAGGGCCGCAAGATCCCTAAAAGAATCTCCCGGAGTATCGCCTTCGCCGGGGGCGAGAAACAGATTAGCCTGCAAACCGTGCTGCTTCGTGTAGAGTTCAAAATACCGGCCGCCTGCCGCATACAGAGATTCGTGCGTGCCTCGCTCGATAACTCTGCCCGCCTCGATCACCAGGATTTGATCGGCTCTGCGAATCGTTGAGAGCCTATGGGCGATCACGAAGGTCGTGCGTCCCTGCATGAGATAGGACAGCCCCTGCTGAATCAGCGCCTCGGATTCGGAATCGAGGCTCGAAGTCGCTTCGTCAAGAATTAAAATTCGCGGATCGGCGAGAATGGCGCGCCCGATGGAAATCCGTTGCCTTTGTCCGCCGGAAAGCTTGACGCCGCGTTCGCCGACGACCGTGTCGTATCCTTGCGGAAACGATTCCGCAAATTCATCCACCCGCGCAATGCCGCAAGCCGCTTTCATTTCTTCTTCGCTTGCCTCGGGCCGCGAGAAAATCACATTCTCGCGGATAGTTCCATCGAACAGAAATGTCTCCTGGAGGACCACTCCGAGTTGGGTCCTGTAGCTGCTGAGCCGCACCGTAGAGAGATCGACGCCATCCACGAGAACCCGTCCCGACGTGGGCGTGTAAAACGCCGCGATCAAGCCGATTATCGTCGATTTTCCGGCGCCGGAGGGGCCCACTAAGGCAGTGACAGTGCCAGGCCGCGCCCTGAAGCTCACCTTGTGCAGCACCGGTTTGCCTTCGGCATAAGTGAAGTCCACGTCCTCGAACGCGACGTCGCCCTCGATTTTCCCGATCGAGACGGTGCGCTTCGGATCCTGATCCTCCGGTTTCTCCGCCAGAATGTCGGTTGTGCGCTCGAGTCCCGCCATTCCTTCGGTAAGCTGCGTGCCGATGCTCACGATCTGTGAAACCGGCGCGACCAGCATCGCCAGAAATGCGACATAAGTGAGAAAAGTTCCAAGCGTCATCGTTCCGGCGATGATGCGCATCGTGCCAAGATACAAAATCAATGCGCTCACGAGCCCAAACAGAACCGTCGAGGATAGACTCATGAGCGAAGTCGCTGTCAGCGTCTTCAAAACATTTTCCAGCAGCCGGTGAACTCCCCCGGCGAAAACTTGCTCTTCACGCCCCTCGGCGTGGTATCCCTTGACCACCCGCACCCCGCCAAGTGATTCGGTGAGCCGCCCGCTAACCTCCGCGTTCAGTTTCGAGCGTGCCCGGAAAATGGGTCGGATCGTGCCGATGGCCTTGTTCAATGCAAATGCGAAACCGAGAAGGATCGCGGAAGCCACCGTTGTCATGAAGACGCTGATTCGCAACAGCACCACCAGCGCGAAGGAAGCGGTCATCAAGCTGCCGACCAGTTCCACCAGGCCCGTGCCCATGAGGTTTCGCAGGCCCTCCACGTCCGTCATGATCCGCGAAACCAGATTTCCCGTCTTGTTCATATCGTGAAAAGTGATGGACAGGCGCCCGATATGGGCTTGGACCTGCTTGCGCAATTGGGCGATCATCCGCTGTGCCGCTTTGGAGAGCAGTTGCGTTAGCGTGAAGGAGGTCACGCCCTGAATCGCCGTAGCGGCGATGATCGCCAGAGCCAGCGGAGCAAGCACCCGAACCTGCCGCTTGCCAATGACGTTGTCGACGAGAAACTTCGTGGAAGCAGGCAGCACCAGGCCCGCCAGCCGATTAATGGCCATCAAGACCAGGCCGAAAAGCAAAAGCATTCGCTGCGGACGCAGGAATGGCCACGCTTCCCTCAACAGATGTACGAACCCAGCGGATTTTCCCTTCGCGGGCTGCTTCGATTCCGCCGCGCGGCCGTGGCTGCCTACAAAAGACCCTGTTCTGCCGGCTATTCCCGTAATCGCCATTCTGTCTATTGTCGTATATCTCGAGACGAAATGCCCGCCAGCCGGCGGTTTTATGGTAGAAAATCCCAACGCCGCGCCTGGCGCGAGCGCTACTCCACGCATCTGCCGGAAATGATCCTCGAGACCGAACGTGTTGTGTTGAGAAATTGGCGGGAGTCCCACGTAGACCACTATCTCGTATTAGCCAACGACGTAGGTTACAACTGCTTCTCTCGCCCGGGCACTTTCTGGTGCGCACCACCAAGGAAGCGAGTGCAAAAATCCGAGAAAAAATGCTTCTATTCCAGGAGCGCAAGCTGGGGAAATTTCCGATCTTTCTGAGGGCTACAGGCGAATTCATCGGCACCTGCGGCATGGAACCCTTTGATCTATCCGGGCGTCGAGTTGGGTTATCGGCTTTGTCTCAAGTTCTGGGGGAACGGCTATGCAAAGGAAGCAGCCGCTACCATCTTGAGCTATGGCCTTGGCGATTTGAGGCTCACGAATATCATGGCCTTTACGCTTCCGCAAAATAGGTCCTCACTGCGGGTTCTCGAAAAGCTTGGGTTTCTGTATCTGCACGATTTTATTCACGCCGGTCTCTCGCACCGTCTCTATGAATTTCCTTAGCGCCTGTGAACCGGATCAGCACAAAGCTTCACTCTCGCCGCCCGCTCTAGTTAGAAACCCGTAAACTATCTCTCGCCTTTTATCACCCAATAAATCAGTCGTTGAGGAGCCGATGACCACCCCAACGGAAGGTAAACCCGCGGCGCCCGTCGTGATAGCCACGGCGCAGCTCATCGCCGCAATGCTGAAAGGCCGCGAGCAGGTGAGCGATCTGATTTTCTCTCCGGGTCACGCGCCGCAGATCGAGAGCAACGGCCAGCTGGTGGAACTGAAATTTCAAGGGCTCGAGCGGCTCACGCCGGAGCATACCCGCCAGATCTCCAACGATCTGATCGGAACCCTCAGTTACGCTCGGGAGAAGCTGGAAAAAGAAGGCGCCACCGACCTCTCTTACTCCATCCCTGCGGTCTGCCGATTCCGCGTCAATATTTTCCGGCAGCGTGGAAGTTACGCCATCGTGATGCGCGTGATCCCCAATAAAATTCCGAGCTTCGAGGACCTCAAGCTTCCTCTGCAGCTCGCCGAAATCGTGCATCTGCGCAATGGCATCGTTCTAGTCACGGGGCCGACCGGCTCCGGGAAATCGTCAACTTTGGCTGCCATTATCGATCGGGCCAACAACGAGCGAGCGATCCACATCCTGAGCATCGAGGACCCCATTGAGTTCTGCCATAATCATAAAAAGGCCACCATACATCAGCGTGAACTTTATAGCGACACGCCCACGTTCGCCCTGGCGTTGCGCGCCGCTCTACGGCAGGCGCCCAAAGTCATCTTAGTCGGCGAAATGCGCGATCGCGAAACGATCGAAATTGCTCTGGAGGCGGCCGAAACCGGCCATCTTGTTCTTTCCACCCTGCACACCATCGACGCTTCGAAGACCGTAGAGCGGATCGTGGGCGTATTTCCCCTCTCCGACCAGCAATCCATCCGCAACCGCTTTTCCAAAACTTTTCGCTTTATCGTTTCGCAGCGCCTGCTGCCTCGCCGTGATGGCAAGGGACGCGTTGCCGTGCTCGAAATCCTGAAATCCACCATGCGCACCCGCGAATATGTTGAAAAGGGCGAAAGCGAAGGCAAGAGCCTGCTCGACGCGATGAACGATGGCGGCCAGGAAGGCATGCAGCACTTCGACGGCGAACTCGAAAAGCTCATTCGCGCCGGAACCGTCGATTTGGAGACAGGCTTGAGTTACGCGTCGAATCCGGGCAATCTGCGGCTCGCCCTCGCGGATTTCGTCGAAGAGCAATCCGCCGCGAAGGTCGGCACGGAGTGAACAATCCCATGTCCCGCGCTAGAGCTTGCTTAGCGCCTTTGCGGCCGCCTTTATCGACTGCCGGGCCCGGAAGAAACCAGCCCACGGATCTGACCACCGCAGCCTCTCGCTAAAGTTCCCTATATTGAAAGTGCCGGGATCGAGTTTGGGCGTGAGCTCGGACCAGTCCAGCGGCGTCGACACTGGCGCCTTTGGACGCCTGCGGACAGAAAACGGCGTTACCACGGTTTGCCCAAATGCGTTCCGGAATGGATCAAGGTAGACGCGCCCCGCACGTGCCTCGATGGAATGCTCCACCGTAAGCTCATGCGGATACGCCGCCGCCAAACGCTCGCAGAACTTCCGCGCGAAAGCCAGGACATCGCTGGCATCCGGCCCTCGCCGAATGGGAACGAAAACGTGCATCCCGCGGCTCCCCGAGGTTTTCGCGAAGCAGGTCAGGCGCAAGCGGTCGAGGGCTTCTTTGACCCGCAGCCCCGCCTGTGCCGCGTTACGAAATTCGCCCGACTGCGGATCCAGGTCGAAGCAAATCCAGTCCGGCTGACGCGGTGAATTCGCGCTGCCTGCCATGACGTGCACGGCGATGCAGCCGAAGTTGACCAGCGCGAGTTGCGTCTTGAGCGAGCCTCCCACTACATAATGCGTGATGCCGGTCTTATGCCGGATCGTCTTGCTCGGCGTGCCCGCAGGCATACCTTTCGGCTTTTCCTTTTGGAAGAAGCATTCGCCCAACAATCCATCCGGACACCGCTCCAACGTGAGCAAGTGCCCCTGCACGTAAGGCCGCAGTTTCGGGAAGACGGACTCATAGAACTGCGCCAGATCAAGTTTTGTATAGCCCTCATCCGGCCAGAAAACCTTATCCGGATGAGTGATCCCCTTCGCCGGTCTAGCGATGCTGCCGCTGGCGACACGGGGGCGGGAAGCCATGTTCACACCGTGCCTTTCGCCGGCAAGCGAACTTCCTCCGGACGTTTATCATCGCGCAATCCAAGAAAGACGGGCTGGCGCAATTTCCGATCCGCGGTCCACTCCTGAAAGGAAATCTGCGCGATCAGCTTTGGCCGCAGGTAAGTTACGTTTCTCTCGCGCGGCGGATCCACGAAAGGAGGCTTCGACTGCACCAGCGGCCTGAATTTCCGATAAAGGGAAGCGAGTGTGTCTTCACTGAACCCGGTGCCCACCTTTCCGACGTATCGCAGTTTCCCGCCATCATGGGCTCCCAACAGAAGCGCCCCGAAGTAACGGCGCGAACCTTCGGGCTCAGTGAATCCTCCGATGACCAGCTCCTCTTCCTGATGCACTTTAACTTTCAGCCACTTCGATGAACGCCCCTCGATATAAGGCGAGGACAAATCTTTGGCCACCAGCCCCTCGTAGCCCTTCTTTTTCGCGATTTTGTACGCTTCCAGGCCATTGTCGGCCAGACGCCGCGACATCATTAAGCCCTCGACCTTGTCAACCGCTGATTCCGCAGCAGCGCGCCGTATCTCCAGCGGTTCGTAGCGCAGATCGCGCCCGGAGCTGTACACGCAATCGAACACGGCATACGCAGTCGCCGTGCTGCCGACCTGTAGAAGCTGAAAACGCGAAATCCCGTGGCTGTCGAAGGCCACGACTTCGCCGTCGAGAAGAAGCTTGTGTGCGCGAAGCTGCCGAATCGCGCGCACCACCGACGCATACGTCGCCGTGCGGTCGTTGCCGTTCCGCGAAACCAGCGTGACGCGATCGCCCTCTTTGTAAGCAAGGATTCTGTAGCCGTCGTATTTTTCTTCGTAAATCCAGCCCGGCTTATGAAATGGCTTCTGCACCAGCGTGGCGAGCATCGGTCTGACGCGAAATGGAATGCGATTCTGATCAGAGGGCATCGCGGACTGTCAATGCAAAGCGGTGGAAAATCTCGAAGCGATCATTTTGAGCGAATTCGCTTTTGCAATGACCGTCGTGCTGGGCGAGACGGTCGCATGCCACCCTTTGCCTTCTTCAAATCAGGAGGATCGCCCGCGGCTGCCTTTTCTACATTTCCCTCTTCGTCTCGCGCAATGTCCGCGAGCAGGCGGCCTGTCAATGCCGAGCGGGGTTCTTCGAGCGTGATGTCCTTGATAGAAGCAAATCGGTCGCGGTGCTTGATCAGCAGCCACGAAGAGCGCTGGCCACCGCCTCCGAACCCTCGAGTGCGCACTAGCACCCACGAGCCTTTCAATTTAGCACCGTATAGCGTGAACTTCAGATCGCCTTTCTCGAGCGCCGCTTTCACGTCGGCCACCTCCCGAGTCCAGGTGCCGCGATCCCAAACCATCACCGTGCCGCCACCATACTCGCCCTCCGGAATAGCACCCTCGAAGTCTCCGTATTCGACAGGATGGTCCTCCACCTGCATCGCAAGGCGCTTGACTGCGGGATCGAGCGACGGCCCCTTCGGAACGGCCCAGGATAGTAGGACGCCGTCCCACTCCAAGCGGAAATCGTAATGGAGGTGCGAGGCCTGATGTTTCTGGATAACGTAGGCGAGAGGTTTGCCTGATGACGGCTGCACCTCGCAGCCGCCCTGAGGCTCAGCTGTAATCTCGAAGTCTCGCTTCTTTCGATAATCCTTGAGCTTCATTGCGATCCTTTCCTTTGTAGGCAACGATAGATAGCGGTAGATCCCTTGTCTGGACGCTCAAACCGCCATCGCTAATGCATGCTCTCACCCACAAGTACCGCCTCACCTTTGATTGCATCATTCTTCAGTTGGTTCAAGGCTTGATTGGCGTCGCGCAACGCAAATCGCTGCACTTGAGTGTGGATCGGAAGTTCCGCCGCGATGCGCAGAAAATCTTCCCCGTCCTGGCGAGTGTTGTTAGCGACGCTACGAATCACCCGCTCGTGATAAAGCAGGTTGTAGTCGAGCGACGGAATAGGACTCATATGGAGGGAACAATCTCCCCCGCCGGCGCAAAAATGATCACCGCGTCGAGCTTGACGGGAGGCTCGGCGAAAGTGTCGCCCGTCCACTTGGCGCCAAGCTCCAGCGCCAATTGCTGGTGCCGCGCGTCGCGCGTGGAAGCGTAAACTTCGGCGCCCCAGTGCCGCGCCACCTGTATGGCCACGTGAGCCGCCGCGCCGAAACCATACAGTCCTAACCTTCCGCCTTCCTTGATTCCAGAAAGGCGTAGCGATCGAAATCCGATGATGCCCGCGCACAACAATGGCGCCGCGTGTTCGTCGGCAAACCCCGCGGGAATGGGATAGACAAAATCCTCATCGGCCACAACGTATTCGGCATAGCCTCCATCCACCGTATAACCCGTAAACGATGGATGGTCACATAGATTTTCCGCTCCAGCACGGCAGTATTCGCAGGTGCCGTCGGTGCGATGTAACCAGGCAATGCCCACGCGCACGCCTTTGCTGAAGCGGTGTGCGTCCGCACCGTTCTCTTCCACCACACCGACAATTTGATGTCCGGGTATGATCGGCGACTTCCGGGGAGGCAGTTCACCCTCGACAACATGCAAATCCGTGCGGCACACACCGCACGCGCGTACTCGAACCAGAATTTCGCCGCGGCCCGGCCGCGGAACTGCAACGTCCGTGAAATTGAGCGGGTTGGTTTCAATGGGAGCTGGAGCTTGCAGTAAGCAGGCCTTCATTCCCTTCCCCCACGACGCGCTTCCCTGCCCTGGCATCCCATAGCCCTTAGCTCAGAAGCTATTCCAGCGCTCTTAAAATCACCGAGCTGTAATGGCTCTTACCGATATCAAATACGGAGCTGAAGAAGGCCGATCCGCACGCGCCCCCAAGCTTCTGGGTTCGCTTTACTTCGGGCCCGGATACATACGCTCAGCACCGCATCACCCTGTGATTCGTCCCCAAACATCAGACCGCAAAAAAGTGAGCGGCCGTCAGAATTTGAATTTGAGCGCCACCTGCATCAGTCGCGGCAGCAGAGCGCTTACGACGTGGCCGAAAAGCGGATTGTCCACGTCCCCATCCACAGCCGCCGGCCCAAAGAATTGCGTGTGATTGAACAAGTTGAACGTCTCGAAGCGAAACTCCAGCGTCATAGCCTCCTTAATTTGCATATCCTTTGCCAAAGCTAGATCCGTGTTGAACCCCCCGGGACCGTGAAAAGACCTGCGCGAGGCGTTTCCCGGCGTGCCCAACACGCAGGGAGAAAGTTTGAAACCGGGTCTACAGCCGTTATCCGCGAATAGCGAAGTGTTGAAATAAAGGAGTCCGTTATTCTGTGGGTGACTGTTGAGGTTGAGAAATCCTGGAATGATGTCCGGCAAATCCAGGCTCTTATTGTTCACGCCATTCGGAATGCTTCCTTGCAACGAATTATCTCCGTCGGCCGAAAGTGTCACCGGGAATCCGCTGGAGGCCCGAGTGATCCCCGAAATCGTCCAGCCGTCAGTGAAACGCTGCGCTCGCTTTGTTAGACGATCCATCGGTAATTTGAATACGTAGCTCGCCACCAGGTCATGCGGCAAATCCCACGCCGATAGTGCGCGTGTCGCTCGGAAATTGTATGGATTGATAGGGTCCGAAATGCTTGACGCCTGGTCGATCGACTTGCTGAAAGTATATGAGATCAGGAAACTCGCTTCCCTGCCGGAATGCCGCAAAGTAGCCTCGAATGCGTGGTAGTTCGAATTGCCAATGGTCGCATCGTAGTCGTCGTTGAGGTAATTTGGCCCCAAGGGGCCGCGCGTGGTTTGGTACACATTTCCGCTAGCGGCTACAAAGGGGCTATCGGACGGCCTGTCTTCTGAAAAAGGACCGCATCTCGGCGATCCCGGCGCTAGATTGCTGGGGTCCCTCAGCGCCAGACACAGCGCAGGATTACCGGGATTGGCTGAATACACCACCAAGAGGTGATGCGCCTGGGATCCCACGTAATTAAAACTGAGCAGCGTATTGGTGCCCAGTTGCCGCTCAATGGAGACGAAATAATTCTCGGTATAAGGATAAACGTTGCTCGGTGGCGGCGCGGTCATGCCCGCCTGCGGAAGAAATGGAGAAAAATCTATATTCGTGATGGGATTCGCCAGAGAAGCGCCGTATGGAGGTACCTTGAGCGGAAAGGGATTGACGTGGATGGAACCATCCGCCGCGGAGATAAACGGTGTCGCGAACAGCGGCGGGGCTGGGCTGGTGTAGCTCAATCCGTAGGGCGGCTGGGGTTCGTCGATTGCGGCGGTATTCCCCTCGATCACGGAATAAAAGATTCCATATCCAGCTCGGATGCTCGTTTTTCCGGGCTCGCCGAGAATTTTGCTCAAGATGCCGTGCGATAGACCCGGCGAGTATGCCAAACCGAGCCGTGGCGAGAAGCGGTAGCCCTGGGGCACGAGTGTGTTCGGTAGGCCCGCATCACCCACATAGACCAGGCTCCTTGGAGCGGTCGGATAGACTTTGGACTGCTCTCCTAAAATGAAGGTGGGATTCTGGTTGTATTTCTCGGACCAGTACTGCATCAATTCCCAGCGAAGCCCAAAATTCAACGTGAAATTTGATTTGACCCGCCAGCTATCCTGGCCAAAGCCGGCAGCATACTTGTGGCGGGGATAGTAGCTGTTCGACGATGCCTGATTGTAGTTCGTGGGTACCCCGAGGAGAAAATCGGTGAAATCCGAGCCCGTTTCCGAGCCCGTGAAAAGGAACGACCCATTGAACGTCGCATCGGGATTGACGTTCACCTGTTCCAAGCTGAACTGAAATCCGGCGATCAAGGTGTGGTTACCTATTACTCTGGAAAAGTGATCCATCGCTGAATAGGTATTATTCGCCTGCGTCAGATTCGTAATTGGCACTCCCATGACAAACGAGTTAAAGCGCACGTTTTCGATGCCTTCGATCTGTGGCGCCAGTGGAACGATGCCCGGCGAACCCACCCCCGTCACAAAGCCTTGCGAAGCGAGGCTCGAACCGACGCCGCCTTGCGGCTGTCCCACGACGTTGGCGTTGCGCATGAAACTTAAACGCAGCTCGTTCACACTGGATGCACCGAACGTCTTTGTATTCCCAAGGCTGATCAGTTGCGCGCGCCCAAAAGTCAGAGCGTTGAATCCGGGGACGCTCGCGCCGCCCACGGCGGCGGGATAGGGGTTATTCACGGAATAGTCGTCAAAGAAATAGTAGGCGGATAATTGACCCCACCGCGTGTTGTTGCTGTCACTGCGAAAACTCATCTTGTCGTCGCGCACGATCTTATTTTCCGCGCCCGTGGAGAAGGTGGACGCTCCGGAGTTTGGGGCCGGAATGTACTGCAACAAGTGTTTCGCGGGTTCCGACCAGGCAACCTGCGAAATCACAGCGCCTGGAAAAACACATCCCGTCCTAGCGTCCGTACTGTTGCACGCCGGGAAGAAATAGGGCTCATTTGCTGAAACCGCGTAGCCCAGTTCCTTCGTGAGGATATTGGCGAGACAATCGGGCGTCGTGGTGGTTGGGCAGGTGCCTGTTACTTTGCCGGTGAGAGCGCCGGCGAGGTCGCTTAGATTTCCCGTCCGGTCGGCAAGTGAAGGAACCTCGATGTTTCCGGTATCAATTCCCTGCGTTGTCCTCGTTCCCTGGTAGTCGCCAAAAAAGAAGACTTTGTTTTTCTTGAGCGGCCCTCCGAGTGTGCCGCCGAACTGGTTTTGTCGATATGTAGCGACGTCCGGAGAAAAGAAATTGCGCGCATCGAGCATGGTGTTGCGTAGAAATTCGAAGCCCATGCCATGAAACGCATTGGTGCCAGATTTGGTGACCACGTTGATGATTCCGCCGCTGTAGTCGCCGTATTCTGCGTCGAAGTTGTTGGTCAATATTCGGAACTCGGCAATCGAGTCGAGATTGGGCACAATCGAGGTGCCGCCGTTCATCAATTCCTTGACATCGCCTCCGTTGACCATGAAACCATTGGCATCTTCACGTTGCCCGCTGATGGACTGGTTGCCTGCGTTCAAAGCACCCGAAGGGGCAATCGCCACCGTGACCCCTGCCATGACGATGGAATCTGGCTGCTGGGTGCTCATGGGCACTACCGCAGGCTGAAGCGAGAGAAGATCCGTGACACTTCGCCCGTTAAGCGCCACCGCTGTGATATCCGTACTTGTAATCACCCCGCCAACCTGCGTGTCAGCGGTCTCCACATGAACGGCCGTATCCGAAACCGTCATTTCCTGGGACTGCTCGCCCATCTCCAGAGTTATATCGATCTGCAGCTTGGTGCCCGCATCAATCGTCAAACCGGTGCGTTTATAGGGCTTGAATCCGGGCCGAAACGTCTCGATTTCATAGTGGCCCACGGGCAGGGCGGTAAAAGCGTAAAGACCGTCCTCGTTCGTCGTGGCATTCTGCTGCGCGCCGGTATCGACGTTACGGCAAATAATGGCAAGGTCTGGAATCACCGAGCCGCTGGGGTCCTTGGCACTTCCTGTGACGCTCCCCGTAATCTGGGCTCTCACGGACGCAGAACAGAAAAAAAGAATGGGGATTATTAGGATTTGCGCGCCAAATCCGAAGCCGCGTCTCATCTCAACAGGTTACTCCACACCTGGAACGTACTTGCGATCATGCGGCATGGCACCGCAAAGGACCCGTTAAATCGCGGTAAAACTTCCTCCGCGCGGATTTACAGGCGATGGAAACTAGGCGGAAGATCCCTAGGGGCAAACTCTCTCGACACAAGGGCTCTAATTACGGCTTCGACCGAGCTTTTTGCCATCGGATGTCACAAGATATTCGAGCCACAGAATGTGCTGCGCATATTTGCCGGGACGACCCGTCAAAGTGACTTCCTCTCCTGGCCGGACACTTTCCTTCGTCCACCCGGCTCGCAGCATCTCCGTTGGAGGCAGGATTTCAGCGTGCCACTCTTCGACTTTGCCCTTGTCGTCCTTAACGGCTACAGAAAGAACCGAATGGGGATTGGCCCATTCGTATTCTGTCACGACCCCCATGAGGGTGATGCTCTTCCCCTCGTACACTTGCCGGGAGGCATGGTGTGCCCATGATGCACTGGAAAAGACGAACAAGCTGACGATTACAGGGACGAGAATAAGAACCTTGGCTTTCACTTCGACACCTGCAAGGCCCTTCTGGTGAAAGACATCCTGCCAAAGCTTACCACACTCCCCCGGCCTAGAAACATTGGCATGTAGAGCGGGGTGCAATTGAAAGTGGGACTCAATTTTGAGCCGCGTGACGGTGAAGACCGCTCCAATAGGCATTCCAGTCGTCGTTGGCGCGTGTCACTCGGAGTGCGCGCATCTTAGCGGCATTATCGATTTTCCACCACGCACCTGAAAGCTTCAGGCGTGCTTGGATGAGATAACGGTGAGCGCTCTCAACCTCGCCCGAACCCA
>QHYS01000092.1:21071-47523 GCA_003223325.1 Acidobacteriota bacterium | reverse complement strand
CCAACGCAATCCATATCGGCAGAAGACACCTTCGAACAGGATGTTTTGCTGGTCGAGATGGAGCCGATGATCCGCAGACTTGCGGAGCACACTTGGGCCGCATCCCGCAAAGAGTCACGAATCGCCCGCACTGTGGTGCTCAAACTAAAGACCAGCGAATTCAAGATACTCACTCGCAGCCGCACGCCAGTCACTCCACCGTCTTCTTGCGAGGAGCTGACGAATATTGCCCTCTCCCTCCGGGAACGTGTCGGCATGAGCTCGCAGCAGCGGTTCCGCCTCGTTGGCGTTGGCCTGAGCAACTTTCACGACCCCGAGGATGCATCTGCGCAGCCGGCTCTTTTCACCTAGCGGTAGAAGGTCAGTTGTCGCGCTCCGGTGAGCTCCCGCACGGAGGTGTCAGCGTATTTGTCGATGTCGATAAAGGTGGCTTTAAGCATGGTCAGAGAATCCGATGACTATCAGCGTAAATTTTCATATCTCTTGATGTACGCCGCCAAATCACGTCGAGGGAGTCGCACCGCAGGATCTCCCGAGAGCGTGCGTAGAGCGGCGCAGAGAATTTTTGCTCCGCTCAACCGATGTTTATGGAGTTCATCGACAACCCACAAAAAACCGTGTACCTCAATCTTGTGCGTCGCCGCCAGACTTCGGAGATAGCCGTCGCCGGTCAAGAGGATGCATCCCGGATGGGCTTCCGCAAGTGCGAAGGCAAGACCGTCGTGGACAGAAAGCTGTGGAGCGCTTCTGATCACTTGCTGAGCACGCAACACGCGGTCTCCGGGTAGGTCGATGACTTTCAGTCCGCCGCGAAGCATTCCTCGCTTCTGCGCCTCGGTGAATTTGAGAAGCTCCTCCTCAAATAGCGTGTTTGGAATGAGGATTTCGTAAGGCAGTTTTAGGAAGGCGTCCAGTAGGGACAACTTCCGCAGATCGATGAGACAGCTGCTATCACTGACAACGATCCTCATGCGCCTTTTGGGGCCCCTTCAATCCCAACTCAACCTCGGGCAATGGCAGCCGCAAAAGTTCCGCAGCCTTGTCCACTGAAATCAGTCCCTCCGCCAGCGTGCGGTAACACAGGCGGTCAAATCGCATGGCACGTTCACGCTTTCCACGTATATCTGCTGGCTCAAGTTCTTCGGGCTCCTGGGTGCGCCACCCACGCGCAATCGTCTGAAACGCATAGGTCAGGGTGGGATCACTGATGACTCCCACTTGTCGCAAGCGCATAAGCAAGGCCGCGCCGCTGACGCGATAGATTTTTTTCAGTCCGATCAGCTCAGTGTAGCCAAGTGCCTGGCGATGCTTGCCAACTTCGCGGAGAAGGTGCTCCTTCGGCATAAGAAAAGCCCCGGCGAAAAGGTTCGCTGCTCTCTCCGCTTCTTTTTCGGACATGCCTTGGCAATCGCTCAACCCGTGAGCCAATTCGTGCGCAAGAGTTAATCTGCGGCGCTCAAGACTCAGTTCCTTGTTCACGACGATGACTGGCAGGTCGGCAGCGTTGGGCGCTTAACCAAACAGGTGAAGCCTGAGACCCGCCCGGGGAGTGTCACGATCAGGACCTTGAGCCCCTTCTCTTCGAGCAACTCGGTCATATTGGGTATGGGATCAATGCCTAGCTTCCACGCCTTGCGAACGTCGGCCGCAAGCTGCTCGGCGTCGTTCACATCGCGGAGCTTTTGCCGCTTCGGTAGCGGACATTGCCAATCGGCGCTATCCAATTCCAGGACGAGTTCGACCTGCAGATAGCGCTCTATCCATTCCAGGACTTGGGTCTCGACTAGCGCACGATCCCGACCACTATTATAGTGTTTGCCTTGGTGCGTCAGCACGCCTGAGCTAGGGACGTCTTCGCCCACGTCTTCGCCCCGCTCATACTTGCCGATGGCCTGGGCGGTTACCCGATGCTGCATTGCTTCCGCCAAATCACGCAAGGAGAAACCGGCCTTGCGCCTGGCGAGTTTGATTCGATCAGCAATCATGGCGGCCTCCTTCGGTTTACAATCGCATAAAACTATCTGGGCGAGGACTGGCA
This sequence comes from Acidobacteriota bacterium, assembly GCA_003223325.1. Classification (GTDB taxonomy): domain Bacteria; phylum Acidobacteriota; class Terriglobia; order Acidiferrales; family UBA7541; genus Palsa-189. Next base: position 45,485 of record QHYS01000092.1, on the reverse strand, counting down.
GAGCCGGAAGGAGTCAGCATATTGGCGTGCAGTGAAGGCCTGTGACTACGAGCGGGACAATTACGTCGCGCTGGCAGCGCAAGAGTGGCAGAAGATTTTTGGCCAGCAGATTCCCCAGACAGTATGACCGACGAGCGGGGTGCAAAACACCATTGACGAATGCAGACGACAGGAAGAGTCCTGTCTCTACACCTCGACTACCCTCTTCGAGTGGCTGAAATACCTTCGCGCCTGGAAAGCATTTTTCATCATCAGCCCCATTATCCTGGGCGGACTTTCGACATGGCCTTTGATGGTTCACAGGAGTATGCGCCCTTCTTGCCGGGTTCTCCCCCGCCCTTTACAAGGCGCTGGATTTTGATGTCAGCCTCAAAGTGATTGCGCAGGATGCGCACGAATTCAAGATTCTGCAGGACCGCTTCCGGCAAGCTTGGCGCATCTCCGCCCTCGGGCCTTTCACGGATTTCAAGAAGGAATTTGACGATTTGATGGTGCGCATGGACGCCGCCCGCTCCGCGAGTCTTACCCCACCCGAGCGCTTCTTCAAAAAAGCAAGGGCTAAGATCAAATCCGGGGATTACACGTTCGTGGCAGACTCAAAGAGTTCGTGCCGTTGGCGATCACGATTGGTAAGTTGGCAGGCTTTCGGACTTCAGATTTGAGTAACGCCAGGTCGTGCCGGGCAATTCGAAATGGCGTGGTCTCCCGCACGGCAGGCCACTAAAGGCGGTGCCGAATATGGAATACAAAGTGTTTGTCAGTTATACGAATTGGCCCGACGGTCGCCGGGCTCGCTTTAATTCGATGTGGCTGCTCACTCGCGGCGTGGGCGATTGAAATTGCCACGGTCATTATCTTCGGATTCTGGGTTTTGGCGAGCGCACGCTAGCAACGGCGTAGTGGCCCTGTCTCCGAAAAGCCGACGCAATCGGGAGCGAATGTAGCGACCACCTCCGAATGGTAGACTTTACGTGAAGAACACGCCGTTCTGCTCTCGCCCGAGCACGGAAATCAGGTTCCGCCCAGGGTCCGGCGTCTCCGACTCGAACCGGAAGCCCGGCTGCTCTGCAGACCATTTAATTGTGGTACCCGTGCTGTAGAACGTACCTTTGAAGGTCTGTGCGCTGTTATGAATTTCCGCCATGTCGGCGATCCCCCTCCATTCCACGTCAAAGGAGACAGTCGCCCGGACAGGAGCCTTAGGTGCAATAGCTGGATACGGAAAGCCCGGATCGCCGGGCAGTCCCATCCCGAGGGTCAGTGAGTTGGCAAGATCGTGGTCATCGAAGACCCTTAATTTGTCCACTTTCAGTCTTGCCCGTGCTTCGTCGAACTCGACCTGGACAGCATCGTGTTCCACTGGAGTCATCCAGAAGACGTCGTTGGAGTCGATGTGCACGTTGTAGTCGTGGATCTGATGAATGAGATTGAAACTGACCGATCCGACCGGATCGGTGTACAGGTCCAGTCAAACAAAGGCGAACGTGCCTTCGTGTTGGCGACCGTCCACTCCGATGAAGTTGCCTTGACTGAAGCCCATGTCCGCCCGGAACGCCAGAATCGTCGAGTCGCCCGTAACGGTATTTGTCCCGGTGCCGCCGCCGTGGATATTCGTCAGACCTACGAACCCGTCGAAATCAGTAATCTGTGACGGGTCGTTAATATTGGCGACTGCCAGCCGATTTGCAGCATTCAGCGGGTTATGGTGGACGACGACTCCAAAGGGCTTAAATGGCGTGCCGCCCCCAGGAATTGGATTGGCCAAAACGCAAGTGGCGTGTTCATTGTCATCGGCCAAGACCGGCCTTGGACGCAAGAGGCCCGCTCCCGCGATTGCACCTGCTCCACAAATGAGATTGCGTCGGCTTAGCCATCTCCGCCCGATCTTTCTCCAAGCAAAGTCCTCTTCGTTCATTGTCGTTCTCCTTCAATGCGCCAGCAGCGCACACAAACCGTCAGCGAGCGATAGGCCGATACGGAAACTACTGGTCCACAAATCATGAGAAAGGGCACCGAAAAAGGAAGATGGGCGGACTCTACGCCTGTCCGCTCGGACATGTCAAACAGAGAATCAGCGAACCGAAGGCATAACTACTTCGAAATTCGTTCCCAAACGAATTCTCGATATGTGATTTGCCTGCCCACACTCACCATAGTGAACGTTCGCAAGGTCAAGGAGTTGCGTTTCAGGTTGGTGATAAGACGCACTTGGTCGGTGTTTACAGCATTTGGAATCGAACAGACCTCGACGTGGTGAATCACCTTGTTACCGTTCAGGGTGTAGCTTCCCGCATAGGCAACCACCGTGGCGAATGCCTCGACTCTTCCCTCGGCTGGTGCGCCAACGTTGTCGGAAACTGACAGGGGCCTGCGTCCGCCATTCGTGATGATGTTCATCACCTGGCCGTCGGCGGTGTAAGTGATCAAGCCTGTAGGATTTTGACTTACTAGAATCGCGTGCACCTCTCCAAGTCGAGGATCTCCACCGCCGGCGATCGGGAAGGATTTTCACGGCAACGATGCGCTCTAGGCGGGTATCACGGGCGCGGTACACCTCGCCCATCCCGCCCGCGCCAATTGCAGAGAGGATTTCATAAGGGCCCAAGCGCTGGCCGGTGTGAATTGCCAATGGCTTCTACCAATTGCAGAGGTGGGCAAACTATATAACCTTTCTCTGAGCTTTGGAAGTTGCCGTTTACGCGACCAGAATAGCGCTATTATCAGTCTCTAAAAGAGCCGCCAGTGTTGAGACTCATTTCTCGCCGAATCTTTCTGTGCGTCGCTGGTGGTGCTCTTGCGGCGCCCACATCTTCTTGGCCTGCGAATGGGGTGCCAACGTTGCTCGATCACATTCTTCTGGGCTGCAGTGATCTCCAGCGCGGCATCGCCTTCGTCGAGGCGCGCACGGGCGTTCGCGCTGCATTTGGCGGCGTTCATCCCGGGCGCGGTACGCAAAACGCCCTCCTCTCGCTCGGCGCACGACGGTATCTCGAGATCATCGCCCCCGACCCCAAGCAATCCGGAGCGCAGCAGTACCCCGTAATTACTAAACTGACTGAACCTCGCCTGATCGGCTGGGCCGCTCATCTCGGCGATCTGCAATCCTTCGCCGTAAACCTCGCGAAATCCGGTATTGCAGCCGTTGGACCCACTCCCGGCTCTCGCAGACGTCCCGACGGCCGCGTCCTTCAATGGAAGGCTCTCACACTCAAGGAGAACGCCGCTAATCTTCTCCCGTTCTTCATTGAATGGTCTGCCGATTCAATTCATCCCTCAGCAGACTCTCCAAAAGGTTGCTCGCTTCTGCGCTTTGAAGCCGTATCGCCTGAAACAGAGTCACTCTCGAAGCAAGTCGCTCTCCTCAACCTCGACATCCCGATCGTCAAAGGTGACAACCCGCAACTCCGCGCCACCATGACTGGTCCGAGAGCCCAATTCACTGTGACCAGCTAGCTGGCCGTGAGCGTGGCTGGGGAGTGCGTCGGTTTCCCTGCAGACGTCGAGCCCATATACTTGGCGTCAGTCACGAGGGTGCTCGGTCCCGCGGCGATAACCTATTTTGCTGTATTAGGGGCAACAAAGTGGGTGTTCTGTTGCATTTTGCGGATCGCCGAATGGCAGCGAAGCCACTTGCGGAGACCTTCTGGTACTCAGCTAGTGGTGTAATGTTGCATTTGGGCAGTTCCCAGTAAGTGCGATCGCTGGCCACCTTTTCATGTGACCTTCAAGACCACGAAACAGAAGATCGAGTTTTCCAAACCTGCGCCAAGGCTGGGTATTTCAGCCGACCGTTACAACCTTAGCAGTTCCACTCGCCACATTCGCAAATCCTGACGAAGCCGTCGCCGCGATTTAAGGCGAAACTCGCCCAGGCTGGCTGGACTTGCGTTAGCGACGAGCCGCCGGGCCGAGGACTGCCCGCACGCTGGCCACGATCTGGTGGGCCGGCTTCCCGGTCGCGACGTCCGCGAGGATCGCGCTGAAAATTTTGCCGGCCAGCGCGACCGTAAAAGGCGCAACGTGTGCGAGTTGGGCTGGCTGAACCGCTCCGCCGAACGGGTCGTCGGTTGTCACGCCGCCCTGCAGGGCCCGCACGGCGGTCAGGAACGCAGGGAATGCACCGGAGGCCGCGTTTGAAGTCAGGTTGGCGTAAAGCTGGGCCAGCGTCCCGGCGTCGCGCAGTGACACCATCGTTTGCGCGATTCTGCCCAGGCCGTAGCCTTGGCTCATCAGCCAGGACAAGAAGGCCATCCCACAACCGGTGCTGTCTGGGTTTTGGTCGGTCGGGTCGGTCCGGTTGACGTAGTCTGCCATCCCGTTCTGCGCCCACTGCGGTGCGGTAACGAAGTCGGACAGCACGTTGTTGCTGATCACCGCCGCGCACCAGCGCGATAGGGCTTCCCCGGTACTGACGCCGCATAGGTTCCCGCCCATCGAGCACTCGCTGAGCTCGGCCTCAAACAGTGCCGACACCCGAGCGGAGCTGCCAAACGACGCGCAGACCTCGATGGCGGCCCCCGTTATGTAATAGCAGCCCATGTGGTCCGCGCCGCCAGTCCCGTCGGTCGCCCCGCCCAGAGCGAAAACGATGACGCTCACGGGCCCGCCGGTTGTGCCGAAGAGCGCGTCGTTAGCATCCACCACCCGATCGGCGTCGCTGATCAAGTCCTGCGCGTTCTGCAGAGCTGGGTCGCCAAGCGTAGGGTCAACGTACACGCTCACGCGCCCGCTCGGACTGGTGCCCACGAACAGGGAGTCCCCCGTGTAACTCGGCCACGCCGGCGGCAACGGACTATCCCGCCTCACGGCCCCCGGCTTTTTCCCGATTGCACTTGCTCCAATAGAAGTAGCTTTGAGGCGGTGATTCATAGCAAAGCCTCCATTCTGAACTTCTGAGCGAGAATTTTCGATTTGAACCTCTGGCTTGCTCTTAGTTCAGAATTCCAGCCTATGTTTCGCCTCTTCCGGCACTCCTTTTACAAGAGTCGGAGTGTCCGCAATTCCTTTCAACCAGCTCGATTGGTGGCCAGATCTACGCTGACCTTGTCGAAGGCCGTTCTTGCTTTTGTGGTTGGATCCACAGCGAACATCGTCGATGTGAAATTCGAGTTCGAGGCCTCAAGTAGAAGATACCCGTACCCCTTCATCGACTTCACAAAGGTGTGATCACCCGTTTTCTGTCCGGTCGCCTGAGGAACTGCTTGGTCGTTGATGCCACCGGTCCCCGCCACAATGTGGGGAATCTGCAATTGCCGCCCGTTGTAGGTCAACTCGCGCGTGTAGCGCTGGTAGCTGTGCGCGTGGCCCGACAGGAACATATCGGGCATTACTCCCGCTTGCTGGCAGACGCTGTCGATATCCGTCAGCATTTCCGTGCTGGGAGAGTGTCCCCCCGCCGTAAACGGAGGATGATGCGTAGCGAACAGCAGCGCTTTCCGTGCTCCTGCCTTGCGCTGTGCGCTGATACTCTGCAGAGTTTTGTTGAGCCACGTCTTCTGCGCCTGGCCTGGAATCGTGCCCGATATGAATCCCGGATTCTCTGCCGCATTTGAGTACATCCCCACAATCTGTACAAAAGGCGCATCCAACAGCCAGTACACACCCGGCTGGTTCATGGTCTCGCGGTAGATAGTTCCAGCAATCGGAGGCACCTTCTGCGATGCGGCGCAGAAATTGGCCAGGAATGCATTGAGCGTTTTTGGATCGGTCTGGGGAAACACCTCCCCGTCGTGGTTTCCAGCAATCGCGATGATTTTTCCTGGATAGTGCACGTAAGGTTCATAGAACTCCGGCCGGTATTGCTGATCCTTATTGGGTCCGTAAATCACGTCGCCCAAGTGCAAGAAAAACGCGGGCGAGTTAGCTGGCTTGCTCACGTCGAAATCCGCTTGCATCGCTTGGGCAACGTCACCCTGCGGCGAATTGGCGCTGCGCCCGGTGTCGCCCACGGCGTGAAACCGGATGGCCCCAGAATTTTCAATGTCCATGCTCCCTTGAGTGCCGATGATGTCCGCCAAGGTCATACTCGGCGTTCGCGTCGGCGCAGGTATCGGTTCAAGGTTTCCCTTGATGTGGTCGACAAGCCGGGTCCCAACCCCCGGTACCGGCTTCCGTGCCGCAACTGGCTGGCTCGTGTAGAACGGATGGGCAAATCGAAGTGGTTGACTACTTCTTCTAGAACTGTCTCGCTTTACGCGCTCTTTCATGTATATCTCTCCTTTAGTCACTCAAAAATCTAGGACAAGACGTATCCGCACAGAAAAACAACGACCCCCGCGTTTCTACACTTCGTACTCGACACAACGAACCTGCCACTAGAGGGAACGTGAGGTTCTGGCGGTGAACTCCCGACAACGCGCTTCTCGGTAATTGGCTTTTCGCTGCTTTGGGCCGCATTCTGAGGAGCCGACTTCACGGTACTTGGCCACATGGAGCAGCACCCTCAGCGACAAATAATAGATGGCGCGCCGCGCCCACCACAGGTGACTAAGCGAATCGCAGCAAGTTGATGATGTCTTGCTGTTCCCGAGCTTTCAGCCTGTTGAAACCGTCGATGACCTTGTTCGCCTCGCTATCGCGGCTCTTGTGAGCTTCGATAGCCTCCGCCAGATTGCTTGTCCGCCCGTCATGGGAGGAAAAAGACCCGTTGCCCGACACCCCAGAGCGGAGCGGTTCGGAACTCATAAGGCCTGGCAGGGGAGTGCCAGCCCCCGCCGCACCCCCACGCACCCCAGGGTCAACGGGCATTCTCACCGTTTGAGCGGACGTGCGAAGGGACGACGGTGCCAAAACTGCGACAACGAATGCGGCGAAAGCTTTTTAAAGCAAGTTGCCGTCGAGTTATCATGACCCTTCCTCAGCTTTCCCTAAAGGACAAATGCAACGGGTACATTCGAATCTAGACTGCCTTGAAGGCTCTTGTGCTGATAGAATGTGGCACTGTCACGAAAATGTAACGCATCTCAGAGGTCATCTCACCGTCACGACATATAGTTAGTGCGCTCTTCTGCGTGTGTCATAGCCTCCGAGGAGGCTTCACACTAAGTCCTCTCGCTGTTCAAGGCGAGTGAGTCGATGACAGACCAAAATGTCGAAGGTGTCGATGTTTCGTCGCATCAGGGCAACGTAGATTGGTCCGCGATATCACAAGACGGCGTCGTCTTCGTCTTCGTAAGGGCAAGCATCGGAGGACACCAGGTCGACGCTCATTTCGCGTCGAATTGGAGCAGAGTTGGCGATGCGGGACTTATGCGCGGCGCCTATCACTACTACTGGCCTCTGACCGCTTGGCAGCACCAAGCGGATAACTTCATCAATGCAGTCGGCAATCTACAAGCGGGGGATTTGCCTCCTGCTCTGGATCTCGAAGGGGCGTTAACGATCCTCAGAAGCCCAACGGCTGGCTCGATGTTCCTATCGACCAGCGACTGCCCATGATTCAGAATTGGCTGAACGCGGTCGAGCAAACGGTTGGCATCAAGCCCGCGATTTACACACGTCAAAATTTCATCGAGGGTCTTCTCGGTGATGGAATCCAGGAGCTGGCTGACTATCCGCTATGGATAGCACACTACGATGTGCAGCAACCTACGTTACCCGCGAGTTGGTCGTCATGGACTTTTTGGCAATACACGGAAAAGGGCGCCGTTATAGACGGGAATGTGGATCGCAACAAATTCAATGGTTCGCTGAACGACCTAAAAGCACTGGCAAAAAGCTGAGGGCACGTGGAACCTTGATGAAGACTCGATCTGGGATTGGCGAGGTGTTTGTGTTCACGGTGTTTGCCTAAAAGTGGGCCAGCGAAACACGAGTACTCAAATCCTAGGTAGGTTGCGGCAGGAGAGCACTGATGAGTATCAACTCAATGGCAAACGCTGCGATCGGAAGGCGGCCCGACTACGAACCGTTGCGGGGTGTCCCGAAGTCCTTGAAGGAAATCAGCAAAGCAGCTTCCGGAGCGTCGGCTCCGGCGAACCAGGTCACGTCCGCTTTGAATGTGATCGTAGCTTATATTCCGACAGAGATTTCGACATGTCGCTGTTTTGGCTGCATTAGGGAATGCCAAGGGCCTGACTACCGTTGTGCGCCCCACTACCGGAACGGTGATTGCTTTCTGGAGATTCTTCCTTGCGACTCCAGTTACAGTTTAGATTCTATACGCCGTCAAACTCAAGACCGACAACAAATCTCTCCCCCTTACTCCGACTAAGTGGCCCATTTGGGAGATGGTTGCAGGAACTGTCGGCTACGCAGCATGGGCTATGGCTCTCCCCAACAACCCCTTCATCGACGCTGCTTGGTACTCATCGGGCTTAGCTGGAGTGATTGTACTAGTCTCTTCAACTTTCCTCGGCTTAATCGCGCCCCTCTTTCAACAACCCTTAACGCCGTAAGTTCGGCTGGATAGACCCAGGCGCGCTTTCGGGTCCTGCGGGAGGCTTCTCCATTAAAATGCAACATTACGTCACCCGGTCCTTGCTATCGACTGGGACGAATCTCAGAAAAAATAAGTGCCGAAATCTGCTGAAACGCAACAGAACGACACCTTTGTTGCATTTCCGCAGTCCGTCTCTGGATTCTGCATATGTATGCTACCTGCTGCAGGAGGCGCCCTTTTATAATGCGTTTATCGGGACCCGAAGACCTCACGCAATCAGAAAGCGTTGACAGGCACTTCGAATCGATCATCGATCCTTATCTAGGTACTCCTGGGGCACGTCGTCTTCCGGCACTTCCTGCGTCCGCACATGGCCCTGATCTAGCAATTCTTCTACACTCTCCGAATTGGCCGTTAGGCGGCTGGATAATCCCTGTAAGTCCCCGGGCTGTCCGCCCTGGCGCTCTCCGGACCGGAGCGCGACCGTCTCCACACCCCCGCCCTTACGCCGTATTACAGTTCTCTTTGGTGATGTCTTTTTTCTTGCGAGAGAAGACTTCTTGGAAGCCGCGTTTTTCTGCGCCATCTTCCTAGCGACCGCCTTGTTCCCCTTCGTCCGCTTATTTTTGTTTGGCATGCCGGCAGGCAGCTTACCATCGATCTTCGTTACTAATCCCGTCAAGTCCGATTCTCGGAATTGGGGCGACCCGCCCGAAAGCCAGTTTCCGGGAATCCGTTTCAGCGCGTAGCGGGTGAAGATCAGCAGCGTAAACGTATAAGGCACCATAGCCGGCCGCGGCCGAGGATTTTCGGGAGTCGGCGGCGGGGCGGCCGTCATCTCCGCGCTGACGGTGTAGATATTCCATCCGCTCATGGAGCGTATCTATCGGTGCTGTGATCTCGTCTTTGGAAGTTTGACTCTGCACTCAAAAACCTGGCTGGAGCATTGTCATACTGACGGGGGTGGGTGTACGTTATCGGTCGGCCGGGAAGTCAATCGAGGAACAACGAAGGCAGATGAAAAACGTGCGGAAGGTCGGTATAGTTTGCTCATTGACTCTCGCGGGCCTCGCCGCGCCAGCCATCCCCAGCCAGGGCCAAGTGGCGAGTCCTCCGGCAAAGGCCGCCTGCAAATTTGCTGACGGCAAGACGATTTCCGTCGCCTATTCCAGTCCTCGGATGAGGGGCCGCAAGATTTTCGGCGATTTGGTTCCGTTCGACGAGGTTTGGCGCACCGGTGCGGACGATGCAACCTCATTTGTGCCCAATACGGATCTGGTTGTTGGTGGAAAGACTGTTCCCGCAGGGAGCTACACTTTGTTTACCCTGCCTACCCAAGACAAATGGACGTTGATCATCAGCAAGCAGACCGGCGAGTTCGGAATCCCTTATCCTGGCGCGCAGTCTGACTTCGCCCGCATAGAGATGAAAGTTTCCAAGTTGCCGTCGCCACTTGAGAACTTCACGATTTCGTTCGACCAGGCCGGCGCCCGCTGCACCATGAAGCTGGAATGGGAAACGACGCGCTCTTCCATAGATATTCTCGAGAAAAAATAACGCGACGCCGGAACAGCAGCGGCCCGATAAGTCCCGCATAGGTTTTGCTGGCGGAAGACAGAGTGGCAGTGGGTCTCTCCCATGCTTTCGAAAGCCGATATCGGGAATGGTCCTTACCAGACCGTCCAGTTTATAGGGCCGACGGCGAGCGGATGTCCAGTTGGTCTGCGTTAATGTATTCGGCCTTTGGTGGAGTCAATTACTCCTGTCCATGAGCTCCCGTGGAAGCGGCTATTTAGGCGCTCGCCTCAGCTGTTCCTCAACGCGCTTCCGAAGTTGAATGCTAGTTTTCTGGTCCTGTCAGGCTTGCGACCACAGTCTTTCACCTGTGCGCGCATCGAGAACAGGATCAAATGGTGGGCCGCCAGCGAACCCCTTGAGCCTTCTCACGGCGTATTCACTCTTCGTTTTCATTCCTAGACCTTTTTGAACGAAAAAGTGAATCCACATTCCCGCAGCTCTAGGCTAGCGACTGGTTTGCTTGCGGCAATGGCGCGTGAAGTAAAATCGCGGGCAATTATGATTCCGCGTGCCGGGTTTCCGGTTTCCGCCTGAAAACCCATGTAGGACAGGATTTGTGCGATAACCTCACGGTCTGCCGGGCCGACTTTCAATTCAATAACGACGTTCTGTTTGTTAACGTCCATCGCCAAAATGTCTGTTCTCCCGATGCGCTGATTTTTTATTTGCCACCATCAATGATGACCAAGCCCGGTTCTAGTTGCTCAATGTGTTCGTTCAGAGCAGCTTTGCGCTAGCCAAGGAAGGTAGGAGGGTCAGAGACGGCAGTCACGGACATTCAGGTTGGGGAGTGGCTCGGGAATGACGCCGGAGAGGAGATGCGTCGCGCCAAGAGTGCGCCTCCAGGGCGTTTTGCACTATTTCGCGCAGGTCTGGCGATTGTGTGGGTTGTGGCCGGCGAGTCGTAGCGTCGCTTTTTAGTTTGGCGAGGCGAGGACGTCGTCGTAGTAGTTGACCAGCAGGCGCCGCGGCCTCGTCTTGAGTCCCTTCAGCGGAACCTTCTGCTCACTCGACCTGTTGCCGATCATTCGTGCCCGGCCCATAAAGATGATCTTCCCGTCGGCGAGCTCAAGATAAAGAGGAACAAGCATGCGGAAGTCATCACTGACGTTCGACTGCGTCAGCTTTCCCTCCAGTACCACGTCCCCGTCAGCGCCGATGTAGAATGTGGCTTCGACCTTATACGACGGCAATTGAGTGCCGTACACGTACTCATTGAAAAACCAGTCCATCTTCTTATCGCCGTTGATGTCCATTGCATCGGTCATGTGCTTCTCGACGATAGCCTTGAAATCTTCGGTGGTGGCCGCTTTGCCCGCATGGACGCTGACGAAATCGTGCATCATCGCTTTGAACTGTTGGTCTCCCGTGCGGCTGTCGCGCATCATCATGCGTAGCATGTGCAGTATGTATGCACCTTTGGGATAGATGAGCCGCCGCGTGAGGTCGATCCGGTTCGCGAATTGCTGAGACGGTAGCCCATGGTCACCGGCCCTGCATCAATCGCGCGGAAGCCTTGCGCATTGCGGTCGATCAGCAAGCTGCGCTCGTCATTCCAGAAATCAACGTACCGCTGAGGGTTCTTGTCGGCCACCGTCAGATAGAGCGAAGCGGACATATCAGAGAATCCTTCGCTCATCCATTGATCGCGGTAGGAACTGAATCCCACTGTGTGGCCCCACCACTGATGCGCCACCTCGTGCGGCGTGACTACCGTCCAGTACCCGCGGTCGGCTAGATCCAAACCGAGTTGGTGCCGCACCGTCGTGTCGAAGTAATAGCAGATCGGGATCCAGACCAGTCCCGGCCAAGCCTGTCCGAAGTTGCAAGCAGACTGCTGCGTGATCTGGAGATGCTTGAATAGAGGCGGGCCGAAGTATTCCGTATAAAGCTGTATCGCTAATTCTCCCTCGGCCAGGGCTTTCTTGTTGAGCAAAGTTGTGTTCATCGTTCCCAGAGCAACGGCTGCGCCCGTGTGCAATCCGTCGGTGGGTAAGTCGTCCCCGCTGGCGGCTTGTTTCAAGCTCTGGACCCAACTCGGCGGATCCTGGTTGGCAAACGACTGCACGAGATACTGCGGATTGGCTAGTTTAGCTTCCTGCAGTTTGAACTTGCCGAAGTTGAAGCCCGCGACCGTTTGCGGCGCCTCGCTCTTCCAGACCGTTATGTTGTGTCCGCCGTCGTTGCTCTCGCTCACGAGCTCGCCAGTGGCCACCATCTTCATTCCCTTGGGAATATGGAAGGTCATGTCATAGGAGGAGAACTCGCCGAACTCAACCCCGGAATTGTTCGGGAACCAGTTCATGCGTGAGACAGGATAATAATTGCCGTTCCCTTCGTTCTTCACCGCGTCCTTGCCGCCGTACGTTGTGGTGAGCGTGTACAATTGGCCCGCCGCTAACGCTTTGGGCAGAATCACGGCAAAATCCGCGTCCTCGTTCTTATCTTCCTGAATGAAAGGCAGCGACGCCCCGTCCGCAGTCACACTCTGCACGCGTAGCGTGGGGAACAGGTCGAAGGGCACAACCCGCGTGCCGTTGAACCGCGAAACAAAAGTCGTCGTCGCCCTACCTGTCAACTCGGCGTTGCTCTCGATTTTGGTGTCGAGCTGCTGATGATCGATGCTCACCCGTGTTCCGGCTTGATCCCGGCTTCGCGCGTCGGATAAGGGGAACGAAGCCCAGATGCCGGATTTGCTTTCCGAGTAGGTGATGAATTGAACTTGCTCTCCGCCAATGTTCGGGTCGATGGCGAGTAGTTCCTTGTCGTTGTAGCGTCTGCCGCGGATGAACGCCATAAACAGGCCGCCTGGCTCCGAATTCAACACGTCTTGGAGAATTCTGGCTTCCAGGTTGTTCTTCAGGTCGTGGCGCGTGGTGCGCTGGCTCTCTTTCAGCGGACCGGCGTCGCAGTTGCCGGAAGCCGCAGTACCTGCCTTCTTGAGATCGTCGTAGGTCGAATCCGTAAACCGCAGCGCCATTTGACTGAAGGTTTCGCTAAACTCATCTTCCTTGGTCAGCAATTTCAGCATGCTTCTTTCCGTTGGCGGCGCGCTCAGAACAAGCGTACCTTCCCCCGTAAAAACTGCCCCTGTCACTTTGCCCGCCGCCGGGGCTACGAAGCAAACCGTTCCCGAGCGTAGGTGAAACGTCGCCGCATCGCGCTTGAGGTCAACATTGTTGACACTGACCGATTCCTGGCCCAGCGTCAGATTGCGCAAGGCCTGATACGTCGGGTCGGAGTTGCCCAGGCTCTGGGCGGTTGCCGACGGGACAATCCCGGCCAAGTCCGCGAGAGTCATCAGAAGAAATTGGATGATTGCATATACGAAGTGACGCGCGACGCGCACTGCGACAGGGCGGGCGAGGCGGCTGGGAGCCATCACGAAACCTCCCGAAAAAGGAGTGTGTAGTCGCCAGGTTACGTTTCGACTACGAATGCACCAGGGGAATATGACCGAGCCCCACTATCGGCCCGTAGGGTTAACCCAATTATACACCTTGCCCCCTCCCAACGGGCCCAGGCTCGCGGTTGTAAAATACCTCTCCGTGGCGTCCACGCCTTCTTTATCCACGCGCATGATCGTCACCTTCCGGGTGCTGTCATCGTCCGAATTGATTTCTGATATTCGATGGCACTTTGACGAATCTGGGCCTCTCTGACCTATTCGCGTCCCGAGCTGTCACCGATCCGGCGCGGGATTCAGTGAAGCAGCCGACCTCATTCTCTTCAACCGACTGTTCCAACTCTAGCGATTCCACGCGCTGAATTCGCAAATCCTGATAAAGCCATTGCCCCGATTAAGGCGAAGGTTGCGCAATCAGGCTTTCGTGGCGGTGCGAAATGACTCGCGCCCAACGCGCAAGAGTTGCAGCCGCAGCCATCGCTCCGGCAACCTTCGCCGGGATCGCCTTAATTCGATGTGGATGCTCACAGGCAGCATGGGCGATTGAAATTGCTACGGCTTTCGTCTCTTTGTTATGGATGAGCAGACCGTAGTTCGAATTTCAGTTTGCGAGATTCTGTAAATACGGGGATTCGATCCGAGAACCCGGATGATTCGTCCTACAGCTCACGCCACATTGCTGTTCACGCGTCGAATTTTCCAGGTCAGCCGTTGCTGATTCTCGATACTCTTGGGTTCGCTGATTTCGCGAACGTTCATCCGCGACCCAAAACGGCACGTGACGCTAAAGACGTGGCCGTAAGGTGAAATTACTTCAAACACTCCCCTTTCATTGCGGAGAAACTCCGCCGGGTTCGTCACCTCCATTGTGTCGTCAGTCTTGCAAGTAGATGGGCCACGAATCGGATTTGGACGATTGTCCATTGTGCCCCCCCCGAGAACTGCAACAGTAGGGCGGTCGGCTCCGCGCTGTCTGGAGTATCTGATATTGCGGCTGTGAATATGCTGTGGAAATCGGCGGGAAATGTGATCGGTTCCGGCCGTTATGTTGACCTTGCGAAATCCGAATACGGTGTATTCCGTATTGAGCAGACCTACGACAAAACTGACACTTAGGCATCGCCCAGTCACCATATGGCCTCGCTATGCCCGGAGCGTGGGCATGCGAATATCAGCCAAAATCCTGGTGGTTGACGACTCTGATTTAGTACGGCGAATGGTGTGTTCTTTCCTGACTCAGCAATCCCATTGGAAAATCTATCAGGCCGAAAACGGCAAAGTCGCTCTTGACGAAATCCTTGAGATTAGACCCGATGTGGTCATACTGGATATCGTGATGCCAGAAATGAACGGCCTAGAAGCGGCTTATCGGATAAGCCAACTTGCACCTGAGACGAAGGTCATCCTGATGAGCAGTTATTACACCGACGAGCGGGCCGTGACTCTCAATCGTCTATTCGGAGATGGTAATTTCATACAGAAATCTGAAATCGCCACAGAATTGGTGCCTGCAATCAGCCGCCTGCTTTTCAGACAAAAACAGGCTTAGGACGCAAGGACCAGCTTAAGGTCGCGCATGGCACGCGCCCATTTCTCCAAGGTTTCAATCGTTGGAACTGTGTGGCCGCTCTCCACACGGGAGACATAGCAGCGCAGCAAGCCAGTCCGTTTTTCAATGTCCCCATATCAAATCGCCCCCTTCACCCCTGAGCACGAAAAGGAAATAAGAAATCGTGAGGAGCTTGCTCAACAGCAAGCAGCCGAAAGGGAGGCCATTCTCCAGAAGCGCGAGAGCCTGCACCGGCTCTTCCCTGAAGAATATTCGCCTGATGTAAGCGTCTTGACCGATGGCAAGGTCGAGATAATGTTCAAGCTTAGCTATGGGCAGGCTCAAAATCTTGCTCGCTTGATGAAGGGGCACGACCTCTAGTTAAAATCTAGTTAAAATCAGCGGAGCGGGCCCCTCGCTATTTTGAAATCCGCTCCCAAACGAATTCTCGATATGCGATTTGTGCGTACGCACCCAATATCGTGGCCGTTCGCAGGGTCAAGGAGTTGCCTTTCAGGTTGGTGATAAGACGCACTTGGTCGGTGTTTACAGCATTTGGAATCGAGCAGACCTCGATGTGGTGAATCACCTCGTTACCGTCCAGTGTGTACCGTCCCGCATAGGCAGTCATGGTGGCGAACGCCTCGGCCCTTTCCTCGGCTGGCGCGCCAACGTTGTCGGGAACTGACAGGGGCTCGCGTCCACCATTCGTGGTAATGGCCATCATTCTGCCGTCAGCCGTGTAGGTAATCAAACCTTGAGGATTCTTCCAACCATACACGGCTCTCGCTTCACCTTTCTTCGTAGTCTCGGTGGCGGACACTAATTTCCAGATTCCGACCAGGTCAGCTTTGGACTGCGCCGACGCACTCCTCGTTGGAACAACGAGAAAGAGTAGCAGTAAAAGGAAAAAGGGTTTCATCAGGGTCGGCTCCTCCGCTGCGGCGGATTCTAGGCCAAACGCTCCCATTCCATTCAGACCAGGACCTAGCCTAAGTTTCCGGGTTATAGCTCGATTGTCATTGCCGAAAAGCGAGAAAAGGGCCATTTTTAAAGAGCTTTGACACCGAACATTTCACGTGCTTGACATTTACGAAGTGAACTGCTACTTACCGGCGCATCGTTTATAATTCGGCTGTTTCTCTATAACTCAGGCTTGCGCCCGAGGAGGACCTCATGAGTCTTACCACGGCCATCTCGAGGGAATTCGTGTCTGCTAATGTGAAAAAGGCGATGCGCGTGCTTAGCGCGACGACCATCCTGCTGCTGATAGTGTCTGCACTTCTCTTGTGTGCCGGATTGGAAATTCTCAACGCGCAAAACTCATCTGCCTCGGCCCTGGGAGGCCGCGTGACTTCGCAAGAGGAAGGCCCGATGGAAGGCGTACTGGTTAGCGCAAAGCGGGCGGGATCTACAATTACCGTCACGGTGGTGAGCGACGCTCAAGGCCAGTACAGCTTCCCTCGGAGCAGACTAGAACCGGGACAATACTCCGTCCGCATCAGGGCGGTCGGGTATGAAACGGATAATCCGGGGCCGGTCGAAGTCACAGCACAGAAAGCAGCGGAGCTTGATCTGAAGCTGCGCAAGACCCGAGACCTCTCGCGTCAACTCTCGAATGGAGAGTGGCTGATGAGCATGCCGGGGACACAGGAGCAGAAGCAGGTATTTCTGGGCTGTACTGGCTGCCACACTCTGGAACGAATCGTGCGATCGCAGCACGATGCTGCCGAATTTGTCCAGGTGCTGCAGCGCATGACCACCTACGCCCAAGGCAGCACTCCCAGCCGTCCGCAGTTGCGGCCCAGAGGGCCGGCTGGCAATGGAGATGGGGAGGGCCCTATGGGTGGAGGGCCGCCGCCCCCAACCGCGGTCGTGCAAAAGCGGGCCGAATACATGGCCACCGTGGATCTCAGCAGCACTTCGCAATGGGAATATCCTCTGAAGACGAATGCACGGCCCAAAGGCAAAGCAACGAAGGTGATCATAACCGAGTACGATTTGCCGCGCCCGGAAGCCATGCCGCACGATGCCGTTATCGATGCGCAAGGGATGGTGTGGTATTCGGATTTCGGTTCGCAATACGTCGGCAAGCTTGATTCCAAAACCGGCAAAATCGCTGAATACCCAGTTCCGGTGATGGATCCAAACGAACCGCGGGGCGCGCTCGATTTGGAATTGGATCCCAGCGGCTACGTCTGGCTCGGCACCATGTATCAGGGAGTTATCGCGAGGCTTGATCCAAAGACGCAGGAGTTCAAAACATGGAAAATCCCGACCTTCGGGAAAGGTGATGCGGCCCGGACGGCAATGGTGACGCCGGGGCGCGTGGATGTCGACGGTAAGGTTTGGGTGGGAGCCGATGACGAATATCAGGTGAACTTGAACTCGGGAAAGTGGGTCACCATCGATTACACCCAGGGTCTCCCGCCGGATTCGCCGCTCGCCAAGCTGAACCTCGGCTCCTACGGTGTTGCCTCAGACTCGAAGAACAACTTCTATGGCATGAACTTTGGCGGCACGTTCATCACCAGGGTGGATGCAAAAACGATGAAAGTCACTCGCTTCGCGACTCCCACTCCCAACTCCGCTCCGCGGCGTGGTCACATAGACCCGCAAGACCGGCTATGGTTCGGCGAATACCGCGGCAACAATATCGGGATGTTTGACACCAAGACAGAGAAATTCCAGGAGTATGCGGTGCCTACTACTTGGACGAACCCGTACGATGCCATCCTGGACAGCGCGGGATACGCCTGGACCGGCGGAATGTCAAACGACCACATAGTGCGCGTGAACACCAAAACAAGCGACGTCACCGAATATCTCCTGCCGCGCACGACCAACGTCCGTCGCGTGAATGTCGACAATTCAACCAACCCGCCGACCTTCTGGGTAGGCAACAATCTGGGCGCGACTATCATTAAACTCGAACCGCTGGAATAGGTTGAAACTGCGTGAGAGACGTGCCCAAGGCGGTTTCCCCCAGTGACCTTTTGACCTCGTGCGTCTCGGCGGAAGGACGCGTTCCCCGCAAGGAGCCGTCTCTCTTCAGAAGCGCACAATGGGAGCGAAATCATGCGTCGAAAACTTCTCTTTCTTGGAGCCGCTCTCTTCCTTAGCTACATCGTTGCTTCGCGGCTGGACTCCGTTCCGGTATTGAAGATCGCAAGCGGCTTAGCGCAAGGGCAGCGAACTTCGTCCTCCAAGGATTCGAAAGGCGGCAGTCAGCCCACTGGGGACACCGCGATCGGCGGCGGCGATATCGCTCCCGTTCGCGCTGTCGCCGACCGCGCGAGCGGCGACAAATCGGAGGCGATGACCGAGCCGCGCCGCCACATCATGGGAGCGGCGACGGAAATGGGGTTTGTCGCCGGAGTGACCATGGATCCCGAGCACCACGAAATCTACACCGTGAATAACGATTCTGGCGATCAAGTCACCGTCTACTCCTATGATTCTCACGGAAACGAGGTGCCGCTGCGCCGGCTGTTTGTGCCGCATCAATCGTGGGGACTTTCGCTGGCTCTCGGCCGTGGAGAATTGGCGGTAACCACGCAGGAATTGAATGCCGTCGGTATCTACGGCCGCACCGCTAGCGGCCTCACCGCACCGTTGCGGGTGATCGTGGGAGCGGACACTGGCCTCGAAGATCCGCATGGCGTGGTCATGGACGAACGGCATAACGAAATTGTGGTCAGCAATCACGGCAATTGGACTCAATTCCGGCCTTACACCAACTACGATCCGTTGAATCTAGACCAAAAGTATGTGCCCGGGCGCTTCGATCTGTCGTCGATCACGGTCTATCCGATTACCGCGAGCGGGAACGTAAAGCCGGAGCGCACGATTCAAGGTACGCACACGGCGCTCAACTGGGCGATGGGTATCGATGTGGACGCGCAACACGACGAGATTGCCGTGGCCAATTACGGAGACGATTCGGTCCTCGTCTTCAAGCGCGATGGCCGTGGCGACGCGGCGCCGATTCGGCGAATCTACGGCCCCAATACCCACATCGTGGGTCCTGTCGGAGTCGCGGTGGATACCAAGAACGACGAGCTTTGGGTCGCCAACTATGGAGATCATACGGCGCTCATATTCTCCCGAACCGACAGTGGCAATGTTTCACCGAAGCGAATCGTTCGCAACGCGCCGGCCGAAGCCGCCACCTGCGGATTCACGAATGCTTCCGCTGCGGCCTATGATCCTAAACGCGGCGAGATTCTGGTTCCCAATTGAGTGAGCGTGCCGAGAGTCTCGGCGTTTGCCAGGCTGGCAAACGGCGCCATCGCTCCAAAGCGGGTTCTGGAAGGACAGGCAACGCACTTGAGCCGCACCATGCACGGAATGGATTTTGATGTGCCGCACGATGAGTTTTTCATCCCCGTGGCACTGTCCGGTGCCGTGCTCACTTTCCGCGGGGGCGCTGGAGGGGAGGAGCCGCCCAAGCGCGTGATCCAGGGCAGCAAAACAGGCCTTGTGCGGCCGCAGACGATTGCGGTCGATCCCGTCCATGACGAAGTTTATGTGGGCGATCCGAGCGCCCGTGCTGTTTTTGTGTTTCATAGAACCGATAACGGTAACGTGGCGCCCATCCGTGTGCTGCAAGGGAAGCAATCGAAGCTCGTCGAGGTGACCAGCGTGGCCGTCGACCCGGTCCACGACCTGCTGATCACCGGCCAAAGAGGGCTCACTCCGGAAACGACAGGATTATTAATTTTCAGGCGAACCGATAACGGCGACGTCGCTCCTCGGGCCATCATTGCGGGGCCAAAAACCCGTATGTACCACTTCCGTCAGGTGGCGGTCGACCCGACGAGGGAGAAGATCTACGTTGCAGTGCAGGATATTTGGTATAAGCCCGCCGCGCCGTATGCTGCGAGCAAAGTCCGCAGTGGCTACGCGACAGAGAAAAACGAAGAAGCGCTGAAGTGGACCCCCTCACCGTTTGATCCCAGCACGAAGGGCTTCATTGGCGTGTGGGATATTCACGATGACGGTAATGTGCCTCCGCGTGCGGTGATCCGAGGTCCACAAAGTCGCTTGCTCGAGCCCGGAGGCCTGGCGCTGGATTCGGGAGACGGCGAGGTGATTGCGGTGGACGGCGGAGTCAACGGCTATCAGGTCTACCTCGTGCCTCAATTCTTCCGGCCCGAATTCTGGAGATCGCTGGCAAATGGCTTGAGGCCTCTGCCTTAATTCAATTGCATCGTAGCGTGCGATTCGGGGCTGAAGTCGTCGCCAAAAGTATGGTCTACGAAACCTTTCCTTTCGGTCTGGGCTTAGGATGCTAAATGCAGCCTGCGGAGCGCTTCGATTTGTTTGAGATAACCTTCTTCGACTTGCTACGAGATCTTCAGCCGATGCACTCTCTTTCGCGCGAAACTCGATTCGCTCCGGCCCCATCCTGCCTCCCGCCTCGAATGAAACCGGATGCTCTCATTTTGCTGCGACAAAAACCGAAACTTCCGAAACTGCCTTGACTTTTCTTCTGGTCCATAGTACAGGCAGCCTCACCAGTGGTACCAAGCTCCTGTTGTTCGCCTCGCAGGTCTGTTTTCAATTTAGGGCAAGCCCTCGAGCGGGTGGAGGTACATGATGGGAAGGCTAAAGATCACTCTGTTGCTCTTGGCGCTCGTTGTAGTAGTCGCGATGATGTTGGTCAGCGCACCGCGAACGCTCGCGCAAACCGTTACGGGAACGATCGTGGGCACGGTCCTCGATGCGCAAGCGGCGGTGATTCCAAACGCATCGGTCTCCGCCAGGAATCGGGAGACGGGCTTGGAGCGCACGGCAACCTCTGACGGCTCCGGCGAATTTACCGTCACCAGCGTCCCGGCGGGACCTTATGACGTAACGGTCACCGCTCCCGGGTTCCAGCAAACGGTGCGCAGCGGCGTCACCATGACGGTGGGCGCGGTACTCCGCTTGGACTTCAAGTTGAACGTGGGAGACGTGCAGCAAAAGGTCGTGGTGACGTCGGAGGCACCCCAAGTCGATACCACTACCTCGACCTTGTCCGGGCTGGTCAGCGACACCTCGATTCGCCAGCTCCCCTTGAACGGACGCGACTGGCTGCAATTGACCGCGCTGCAGGCCGGTGTCCTCGTCGGCCTAACGAAGAACTCGGACGTCGGCGAAAACGTCACCCACGGGGGCGGAGTGTTTCTCACGGTTTCGGGAGGCCGTCCCACCTCGAATGTGTTCATGGTCGATGGACTGGTGATCAATGATGAAGCTAACAAGAGCCCGGGAGGCTCAGTCCATGGCGTAAACCTCGGCGTCGACGCCATTCGGGAGTTCTCAGTTCTGACGAGCACTTTTGGGGCCGAGTACGGAAGGAGTTCCGGCGGCGTCGTCAATGCCATCACCAAGTCAGGCACCAACTCGATTCACGGCACGGGCTTCGGCTTTCTCCGCAATAGCGCCCTCGATTCGTCCAATTTCTTCAACGGGAAGACTCCGTTTCACCGCGGCCAGTTTGGCAGTGCGATCGGCGGCCCCATCAAAAAAGACAAGCTGTTCTGGTTCGCCGACTATGAAGGAATACGGGAGTTCAAAGCCGAATCGGCGCCTACGTACACGATTTCGAACGATGCCAGGAATGGCCTTCTGGAACCGATTGCTGCAGCCGTCAAACCCTACCTCGCCATGTTTCCCGTGGCGAATGGACCGGTGGTCGCCGGAAGCCCCTACCTCGCGCAGTATTCTTTTCCCGGGGGCACGCGGGGAACCGAGGACTATGTGATCGGCCGGATCGACTATGTGCCCACCTCGAAGAGTACGATCCACGGCACCTATATGTTCGACCGTTCAAACGCCTCGGCACCGGACTCCGTCGGCGAGAAACTTATCGGGGACCTGACACGGGACCAGAGAGTTACCCTGAGCTGGCAGTATTCGTTCACTCCCACCATCCTCAACACGGTTAATACGGGATTTTCCCGCGTGGTGGGAACGGGAAACATCGATGTTCAGGGATCGGGGACCGTTCCCATCCTGAGCGATCCCTCGCTCGGTTTCTTTCCCAACCTACCCCCAGGGGTCTTTACCATTGGTGATCTGGCTCCGAGCACCGTCGGTTCCGGTTCGGCCGTACCCGGAGGAGTCGGCTCTACGGGAGGCGACCAGCTATGGTGGACCGACCCACAAGTGAACGACAACCTCGGGTGGGTTAAGGGACGGAATGATATTCGCATGGGATTCAGCATGGAGGCCATCCGGGATAACCTAAGCGTGGGACGTTATCCGCAAGGTGACTGGGAGTTCGATACCGTCTCCGACTTCCTGGCGAACAACAAACCTACGCTCTTCAGTGCCACCGTTCCCGGCCCGGGCTCTTACCGCAGCATGCGCGAAAAGATTTTCGGCCTTTACATCCAGGATGATATCCGCGTTCGCTCCAATCTCACTGTGAATCTCGGCGTGCGCTACGAACCGACGACCACTTATAACGTGTTGAATGGCTTAGCCTCCACTTGTTACGTCCTTACCAGCTGCACAGTTGCAACGATTCACACCGGCAACCCGTATTTCCTCCACAATCCCACGCACAAGGACTTCACTCCGCGGGTGGGCCTGGCGTGGGATCCCACCGGCAGCGGCAAAACCTCCGTTCGCGCCGGCTTCGGCATGTTCAACGTCCTCCCGCTGCCGAACCTGCTCAGCGGCAATATGAACCACACCATTCCTTTCTATCAGCTGGTCAACTTCAACTTTCCTTATACTGATCCTACCTTCCCCGGGGCTCAGGCTATCTTTCCGCTGGCTCCTTGCCTGGCCCTGCCCGGTATCAATCCTTGCCAAACGGCCGGTGCAACCGGTGGATCGGGATACTACATGGAGCCGAATCCGCCCCGGGCTTACAAGCTCCAATGGAACTTCGACATCCAACGGCAGCTTACCAACAGCTTGAGCGTCACGGCCGCGTACGTAGGCGCCCGGGGCGTGCATCTTCCCTTCCGTTACGGCGACGTCAACGTCGTGCCTCCCTCGTTGGTTACCACGGCCCCAGATGGGCATCTGCTATTCCCGGCGGGCACGCCCCCTAGGATCGATGCGGCAAGTCCGGCCCTCACCATTCCGGCTACGATATGGAATGTGGACTCCTTTTATGACGCGCTGCAAATCAACGTGGTGCAGCGAATCAGTCACGGACTGAGTTTTCAGGCCGTTTATGCATGGGCTAAGGCTATTGACGACGGCTCGTCGGAAGTTAACAACGCGGATAATTTCAATACCGCGGACAACCCCTACCCCTTCGATCCTCGGTTCAACCGGGGCTTTGCCGATTGGGACGTTCCGCAGCACCTGGCCTTCAACTTTGACTGGCTTGCGCCCTCGCCACATCTGGCGATGGCGGTGCCCCGGTTCCTCCTCTCCGGATGGGAACTGGGCGGAATCTACACGGTTCAGAGCGGCATGCCTTTCAGCGTGCAATTGGGCAATTCCGATCTGGCCAAGACAGGCGTCCACGGCGGTGCTGCGGAAAGACCGGACTATGTAGCGGAGCCCGGTTGCACGCCCGGCGCCATCAACCCTGGAAGTGTCTACAATTACATCAACGCGAACTGTTTCGCACCGCCGGCGCCGCGTGAGTTGGGCAACGTCGGGCGCAATAGCTTGCGCGGGCCGGGTCTCAACAACTTCGACTTCTCGATCTTCAAAAACCACACCGTCAAGGAGAGGCTGACGGTCCAATTCCGAGCCGAGTTTTTCAACGTGTTCAACTGGACCAACTTTGTGGCCGGTACACAGAGGATATTCACAAAGTCTTTAGCAACCAACCAGACCGGTCTCTCACTTTTGACGCATACGGCGACAGACGAGCGCGAGATTCAGTTTGGGCTGAAGTTTATTTACTAGGCGGGACCTGGGAAGCTGGAGCGATTGGTTCGGCCTATTGGCCCTGTGTCTCACCAAAGCTTCGTCCGAATGAAAAATCGTGCAACCCACCGGCCCGAGCCGTAGGGCAGAACTACTTGACCAGAGGACGTGCACTCCGGGCTTTGAGCCGATGGCTGCGTCGGAGTTGGTGTGGATGACGCTCGGATTAAGTGCGAAATTCTTCCCGCGCGCGCGCGCACCGCTTGCGGATGAGGCCTGCGACCTCGTCAGAGACCTTGTCTGTGATGTTTATTTTATCTAGAGCTTCGATGGCAGCTGTGGCCACCGCAGGAACTCGACGGCGGACAAGCGGTTTAGCAAGGCCCGCATCCGCCGCCAGTTGCTCGAAATCCTTTGGCGTGACTTTATCCGATGAGTATTCGCGCCCGATCCGCATAGCCATGTCGGTGTTCAGTTCGGGGTAGTAGATCGTGCTGATCGCGTCGTAGAGCGGCGCTAACCTGATTTCCTTGTCCGGGTACACGAGTGAAAAATTCTTGCCGTGCGCGTCGTCGTTGCCAACGAGATAGTTGAAAATCCCAGCGTCCAGAAGATTCGCTAGGTCAAGGACCGGTGCCGTCGAGACGTTGCGCAGCAGGGTAAAGCATTGCT
>QHYS01000092.1:0-21007 GCA_003223325.1 Acidobacteriota bacterium | reverse complement strand
CAATCGTTACCTGCTTGCGGTCGTAGCGTTCGACCAGTAGATAGTCGACATCCTCGACTTTTCTGGTTTCCACTTTCGCTGCGGAAAGATTCATGTGCGCCGCAAGGGTCATGCACAGCGCTTCGTTAAACACTACACCTGCAAAGCGCTCGACCGCGGGCTTGAGGATGTGCGTGCTGGGCGCGCCGCCCAAAGGCAGCGAAACTTCCTCGCCTTCGATACGCACGGCGACTTTGTCCTGTGCGCCAGCCAGCGAAATGCGAATGCCTTTCTCGCCCGCGAGCAAAGGCCGCTTGGGCAACTCTCTCAGGATTCCGGCGAGTTCCTTCGCGTCGAGCTTCCGGTAGTGATAAATTCGCTTAGGCAACTCCTGCCCCGCGGGAATGAACGTCACCGCTCCCGCACATTCGCCGCCGATCTGTTCAAGCATGGCGTAGTCGTTGCGCGCGCTGATGCCTAGATTGCGGGCGATGATTTCGCGTTTGCTCTCTTCCGGCAGAATGCCGCCGAAAAATCCCCGGCATTCCTTCGCTGGGAAACGCTCCTTGCGCAGCGGCAGGGATTGCGACAGGGCCGCCGCACCCGGTTTTGCAAGCCAGCTCTCGAGATATTCAAAGGATATCTGGCCGTCTTCGTCCTGGACGAGGTGGCCGACCAGCTCTTCATGGAGATAGACATCAAGCGTGCGCGCCATGCCCTATCCTCGCTTCGTCGCCGCTGGCGGCGTCAGTGTTAGTTGAATGCCGAGAGTCCGCAAGATCGTCAAAACCTTGCCGATTTCGGCGGTTTCTTTGCCCTTTTCGAGTTCTATAATGAATCGTAGGCCAGTGCCCGAGGTCAGGGCGAGCTCCTTTTGCGTCACGCCGAGGCCCTTGCGGGTCTCGCGGACCAGCCTGCCAATGTCCTGTGGTGTGTATTTCAACTCCTTGGCCTCATTCAAAAAGGTTACCGTACGGGAATATTATAGTTGTTTTTTAGCCAAAGTAAACATTATGTTACCGTACGGGAATATTTATTATCCATAGCCTCCGATCCGGCCGAAATGTTCCCGTACGGGAACAGAGCATGTTCCCCATCTCCACGGATTCCTGCCCAACAACAAAGGAGCTGGAGGCTTCGAGCTATCCTGTGGGCATGACCCGCCTCGACCGGAAGCGACTTCCAGTAAGCGTGACCTCGGCCAGCGCCAGGAACATTGATTTTTTCTGCAGCTATCGGCTTCCTGCAAAGCTTCGGTTTGCATCCCGTCTCCTGGCTAGGCATTCCCGCGCTCATGATCATTTTGTGGAGCATCGGATTGATTCTTTATTCGTGGCGGTATAGATGAAAACCCGGTTACGTATATTGAGAGCGCAAAAAGAATGGTCGCAAGCGGAGCTTGCGGCTTATGTCGGAGTCGCTCGCGGCACGATCAACACGATTGAAACCGGCAAGTACGCACCGAGTCTGTCGCTAGCCTTCAAGATCGCACGTGTTTTTGGAAAGAATGTAGAAGAGGTGTTTTTGTATCCCGAGGAACAAGACCACCCGCGTCCGCGGAATCAAGTGTTTGCGCAGCAGGAGTGAATAAATCTCCCGCGTAGTGCTCGATCACGGCCAGCAATTCCGGGTGTTTCTCGAGGATGAAGAAAGAACTGGTGGGGGATTTCAAAAACGGCGGTTGTGAGTGCCATCGAAAATTTCTCCAAGAGGTACTGCTGAACTTCGACTCTGGAGAGAGCGCCACTCAAAATTACGCAAAATATAAAATATAATGTGCTCTATGTTATCGACAACCCCGAGTAGCAGGTTGACGTGCTTCCCATAAATATGGGAGCATGACTTTCATGAAGACAACGCTAGAAATTCCCGATGCTTTATTTCGTCGCGCCAAGTCGGTGGCCGCCGCGCGCGGGATTCCGCTCCGTGCATTTGTGACGGAAGCCGTCAAGGACAAAGTAGCGGCCGAGACCAAGGCCGGCGAAAGACCTTGGCTGAAACATATGGGCAAGCTGAAGCATTTCCATAAGGAGACCGTTCGCATCAACAGCCTCATCGAAGAGGATTCCGAGAAAATCGATGCGGAGACGTGGCGTTGATTCTGGATACCAATGCACTATCCGCTGTTGCCGACGGCGAAGATTCGGCTATGAAGCTTGTTGCCCGCGTCGAACGCCTCGCTGTTCCGGTAATTGTCTTGGGCGAGTACCGGCTTGGCATCGCCCAGTCCCGCCAGAGGGCAAGCTACGAAAGTTGGCTCCACGAATGGATCGCTGCGGTTTCAGTCCTAGATATCAATGAGGAAACCACCCACTCCTATGCGGCCATTGGCCTGCAGCTGAAAAAGAAGGGCAGGCCCATTCCCGCCAACGATCTATGGGTCGCCGCGCTCTGCCGCCAACATTCTCTGCCGCTCTTGAGCCGGGACTGTCATTTTGACCTTGTCCCCGGTCTCCGGCGCCTCGGCTGGTGAGTCGCCGCGGGCCCCAACATACGGCCGCTAAGACATTAAGCAGCCGCGTTCGACTCGGCCACCAGACTCACTCTCCTGACGGCCCAAGCTTCGCCCATGGTCTCCACGCAAATAAGGGCTTCCTCCTCGCTGTCAAAGCTGTAGGAATCCGGCATCGCTCGTAGGAGCTTCTTCTTGCCAGTTAGGTAGAGTTCAACGAAGCGGTTGTGATTGCGTGCGTACTTAAGGTCGTGTTCCGGCGCCCTTGAAGTCCCCCGACAGAACGCGCTCCAGCGTTCGTCCCCAGGCGAAGACAGCGCTGGCGTCTTCGCCGTATACACGGAGAGGCGGCGGGCGCCGTCGAGTTCATTGCCGGCTAGGTAACAGCCCAGTAAGATGTCGCGCACACCTTGGTTGTCGTTAGGATTGAGATCAAGCAGGGCCTCAAAGTGACCAATTGCCTCGCTCACACGCCCAGCGTCGAGCAGTAGCTCGGCCAGTTGCTGCCGGGCGCGCAAGTAAGGCCGCGTTTCGAGGATCCCCCAGAAATGGCCCTTGTTCTCTTCAAAGTATCGAGCTCCTAGCGAACGTTCGCCGGCCTCGACAGCTTTTTCCAGTCTAGCTATGAGATCCTCCACCGAGCGCGCATTGGCCGCCGCCAGGGCGACGAGAGCATCCACACAATCGGGATCCTTCGCCAGCGCTTGTTGGGCGAGGGGGAGGGCCCGCTTGCGGGTGGGAGCCTCCATGGCCCGATAGGCGAGCTCCTGCGCTTCCTGTTGCGGCGAAAGGGTTGCAGCCTTTTCCAACGCTTCCTTCAAGCCCGGCCCAGCGAGCCTTGCGAGAAACGCGTTGGCTTCTTCGATGCTTTGGAACTCCTGCCCCTGCATGACTCTGTGAACATCGCGCATCACCTTTTCGGTTACCAAGCGCGAAGGCAGCGGGGAACCACTTACGTGCTGCCTCATCCCTCTAGGTGATTCCTTCGACTGCTTACCCGTTCTCTTTGCCTCTTCCTTGTCCATGTGGCTCGCTCTCGAAAGCGGGAGTCTACTTAAGCAGTACACTATATTGCTGCGGGGGCCTCGCTCAGCAACTTTTTTATAATCGTAATTTGAACAAGTATGATGCTGTTCTACGTGGCTACGCTTCGACTCTGTATGAGCGCAAGAAGGAAAACCGTGCGTTGCAGGCACTCCGGCTTGAGTCCAGCAGAGACGACGATGTTGGTGTGGACCACCAGGCGAAGCGAAATCATCTGCGCTTCGTTTGGTTGGCCCGTGTCCCCCTGATGATCTTCTCGATCTGCTGCGAACTCAGTTTGTTCGTACCCTTGGCCACTGATTCCTCGGCATAATTCGCAGGACCTCGGGTTCGGAGCCACACGTAATCTCTGATGCTCAGCAAGACGGCGCGCGGGGTTCCACGCTTTTCGATCACGAGCGAGCGTCGTTCATCCTCGACGCGCCGCAGAAGATTGCCGAAGTTCGTGCGGGCCCGAAGCGCTGAAACAACAATGCTGTCGTTTCTTAGGTGCTTTTGGCATTGAATGATACGAAGTGAACAGTTAGATTTGCAAATGATTCTGGCTCACCATACTTGCCAATTTACTACCGTAACTGTTGAGCGGAACGATGCCGACCAACGCTGCGCCATCACGTAACAAGCGCAAACCCCTCCTGCTCGAAATGTGGATCAACGGCGAGAGCTTCGGCCATGCTCCTCTGGCGCATCACAATGAAAGATACGGCTCAACCCACACCACATCGATGAGCGGCGCGAAGTCTGCCCGAAAGCTTCGGACGGCATCAAGACCCAGGCGCCGGCCAACGAGCGCATATGTTTCGACCAGAACATAGGATGTGGACACGAGTGACACTTGCCGGACACGCAGGTTTCCGAAGGCACGTTCCGCGCGGGCATGATTATCATCTGTCGTGTTGAGTAGGGCCAGGAGCCCAGACGTATCGGCGAACACTGCGTTCACTCGAATGACTCATCGAGATAGTGATCATGTTTGCTCGAAACATCGCGTGCACCCCGACGGTCGTGAAAACGACCGACTACACGCGCCGCGCGGTCATATAGCGCGGCACGATCGGGCATTCCTTCCGACAATCCCTTGTCAACATAACGTCGAATCACCTCGGCTAGCGACAGGCCACGGTCGCGAGCTTCGGCCCGTAAGCGGCGCGCCTGCTGATCGGTGAGCTGAATCTGTGTTCGAACCACGCCCTAGTGTAAGCACATCATGATGTAATGTCAAGACGAGTCCCTACCCTACTACCCTACCTACCTGGATGTGTTTGAAGAACCGTTCAAACAGATTGGCAAAACTTCCCGCAAGGCTCGGCAGGCAATCCAAGGAGGCGAAGTGAATGTGCGGAAGCGGTCAGACTTCTCAGGCTGGCGAGGAGTCCGGAATACCGCCTTTGCGGACGGCGGTGCCCAGCGCCTTTCTCTGCCCGACCAGCACGAGCAGAGTTGCCACCGCCGAGGCAGCCATCCGTCAGAGGATGCGAGTGATATTTGGCCGTAGGGAGGGAGACAGGGAGCGGCAGGCGATAGGAAAAGCATTATCAGCATTGAGCGTTCTCAAAGAAACATCTTTTTCCTGATTGTCGGCCCGGAATCGAGCAAAGTCGAGTCCGGGTGTGGACTAATACAGTCCCACCTTTGTTTTGACTCGCCGCAAATCCAGCATCATGCTGCTGACTTGTTGTCCGAGTTCGTTAATCTGTTTTTCGTTTCGGCCCACGGTCCTTGTTAACGACTTCAGGTCTTCGCGGCCCTGCGTCTGCGCTACGCGGCTATCAAGTACGAGTTCGTGGGTTTCCTTGGCGGTGGCTCCGATCACGTGCTGTTCGGACCTCAAATCGTCGATTGCCGCCTGCAAATCCTTGACTTGCATTTGCAGTTGCACCAATTGATCGCGAAGCTGGTCACTCTTCCGCTGTAGCGTCGCCTGAGTGGACTGCGGTTTGATGCTCTGCGTTCTCCCAGACTGTTGACTTTGGCTTTCTTGAGCGACATAGCCAAAACAAATTAGAATCCCGGCAAACAACAGACGGCCCAGGGTTCGCTTAGTGATGTGCGGCATCTGATTACCTCCTTTCTCACACTCGAACTGAGTATCTCCCTCAAGTTTCCGCTATGTCGAGGCGCTTGTAAGCTTAAGATCCAACGCGAGACAGTTATGTATCGCCGTCAGCTGGGCAATGAGAAAACCCGCCGTAGATTGCAGCGCCTCGACAAGCGCCTCCTCACTGTTGCTTCACAACTGCAGAAGATCGAGGCAGAGGAAAATGAGGAAAGATTAGCCAGTTAAGATACAGCAAGTCACTGTCTCTACCACCTGGCCGTGCAGGTCTTGAGCCGCGCCCGCGGTACGTTGAACAGCCGCAGCGCATCTCTGTTTGTCGACACATTCAGCTCTTTTTATTGGGGTGGCCATGGTCGAACTCTCTGGTCTAGGGTTCAATCGGGCCGGCGACCAAGCTCTGCCGGCAAATTCGTTTGTGTCGAGGGCAGGAGAAGCGTACGATGCGCGAGCCAGCGGTCCAAATCGGGAATTCCGGATAAATTAACCGGACAAAGCAAGAAAGAACGAGAGGCGCTCGGGAAGCCGCAGGAAGCTATAGAGTGAGCCTATAGCACAACACAACGAACTTGGGAGCCAACGGGCGAAGCTAATTTCAGGAGAGCACAAACTCAGCTAAGGAAACAACGGTGGAGAGCTTCGGGTTAACAGGCCTGCTCATTGCACTACTGATCTTTTTGATCTGGTTCTGGAAATCGCTTTATGTGATTAAGGAATGGGAGCGGGGCGTCGTTTTGCGATTGGGACGCATGTTGCCGCACGCCAAGCCCGCCGGACTACGGCTCGTCTTCTGGCCGATTGAGACCCTCTATCGCATGTCGCTGAGGATCGAGACGCTCGACGTTCCGCCGCAGGACATTATCACGCGGGACAACGTCTCCGTAAAGGTGAACGCGGTCTGCTATTTCCGCATTGTCGACGCGAACCTCGCGCTTTCGCAGGTGCAGAACTATCTCTATGCCACTTCGCAGAAGGCGCAGACGACGATCCGCAGCATTGTGGGCCAGTTCGAGCTCGACGAGATTCTCGCCGAACGCGAAAAGGTAAACGCGAAGCTGCAAATCATCCTTGACCAGGACACCGAGCCCTGGGGTATCAAGGTAAGTAAAGTGGAAGTCAAGCAGGTGGACATTCCCGAGCAGATGCAGCGCGCGATTGCCCGCCAGGCGGAGGCCGAGCGCGAGCGGCGCGCCAAAATCATTCATGCCGCCGGCGAATTTGAAGCGTCCAGCAAGCTGGCCGAAGCCGCAGGCGTGCTCGAAACCCAGCCTGCTGCTATCCAGCTCCGGTATTTGCAAACGCTGACGGAAATTGGGGCGGAGCAGAACACGACCATCGTGTTCCCGCTGCCAATCGACCTTCTCAATGCGTGGGTGAAGCCGAGACTCACGTCCGGGCAATAGTCATGCTGCAAGCGTGTCGCTAATCCTATCTCACGTTGAGAAGATAGATCTCCGTGAAACCTCTGTGCGCCTCTCGCGGGCGATCGACGATGCGCTTGCGCGGCTCCGGGCGGGAACATTCGGCGTGTGCGAGGTCTGGAAGCATTCCATTCCGAAAGCGCGGCTCGAAGCGGTGCCGTAGACACGGCTTTGCCGGGAGTGCAAGGAGCGCGAGCAGTCAGCCGCGCGAAGGTATCGCGCAAACCGGTACACACATCTTTCGGACTAGCATTGGCATCCTGCCGAATACAGGACTCGTGCTGTCCGGTTTGCGTCCTAGGCGCGGTTTATGGGCAATGTCGGCACTCACACTCATGAATGCCCGCAGTGCGGGACGACATGGGAATGCAATGACGGCAATTATCAGGACAAGTGTCCGTATCCCTAAAGAAAGAGAAGAGTTAGACTGAGAGGGGGGAGTTGACCTATGGCGTACATCATCGCTGAACCTTGCATTGGAACCAAAGATACCGCGTGTGTGGACGTGTGCCCGGTGGATTGCATCCATCCGGCTAAGGGCCGAACCTATGACGATGGCCGACCGACATACGATGAGGTGCCTCAATTGTATATCGATCCCACTGAGTGCATCGACTGCAGTGCCTGTGTGCCGGTCTGCCCGGTGAC
Source organism: Acidobacteriota bacterium (assembly GCA_003223325.1). Taxonomy (GTDB): domain Bacteria; phylum Acidobacteriota; class Terriglobia; order Acidiferrales; family UBA7541; genus Palsa-189. The sequence goes on along the minus strand of QHYS01000092.1, from coordinate 13,407 downwards.
GGCCATTTTCGCGATGGATGATCTGCCAGAGAAATGGAACGCGTTTATTGAGATCAACAAGAATTACGTTGACGGCGGCAAATTTCAGCCCGACAAGTACACGAAGGGCGTTTAGACTTCGGTTCGACCAAGACACCAGCCGTCGGGGATCTATCGCTTTAGCGGCAAACACATACCTCACAGTCATGAATGTCCGCACTGTGGACGAAGTGGGAATGCGACGACGGCAATTATCACGACAGGTGTCCCTATCCAACTACGACGCTTTGCACAAAGGGCTGGACTCGACGAGCGGCAAAGAATGAAACTCCGCCACAACGCAGAAGAACGAGAATAGGCTCAGGGCCGAGGCGCACTATGAAACCACTCTCTCTGCGGGTTCTGAAGATATTTGAAGAAATGAAACAAGAGCGCCTGGACCTGCACGTGTTGTTTGAGGCAGCCGGTAATGAACCAGCGGAACGGGACCGAGTGCTTGACGCAGTCGAGGAACTGTTGAATGTAGGTCTGCTAGAGAACCGCGGCGGCGACTTCTACTCGTTGACCGCGAAGGGTAAGAAGGCAATCGTTGAGCCTTAGGTTCGCCCCACAGCCACGACCCACACTCTAATCCCCTCCTATAATCGCTCCCTTGGGTTACCGCTTCTTTAGGTCCTTGCCCTGGGTCTCGGATAACTGAGGAGAGTGCAAGCTCACACTGAAAGTTGAAGTATTGGAGACGCCCACCATTCATCGCGTAGCATGGCGGATCTAAGACAACTGGCTAAAGCGGCAAGTCAGAAACCTTACGAAGTAGCTCTCCGGAATAGGCTCCGACAGAAGCTCAGCAGCTAAAGGGGGCACCTAGGGAATCGCTGACGCAGGCGTAAGATGAATGTGATAATTGAGCCGCGTACGCTTCTCTGCCGTGGGTGATCAACATGACCTGGCCAGAGATGGTTCTACTCGTGGTGATAATCGCGATCACCGCGGGCGCGGTGGTTGCATGGAGAAAGCGGGAGTAGTTTTGCGTAAAGCTTAAAGTCGAAATCTGAAATTCTTGATGAACTATTCAGTTGTGGCGCAAGGAGCCGGTTCAATGCTCATCCCTATGGTCGTCGAAGAGACCACCAGAGGTGAGCGCGCGTACGATATCTATTCGCGTCTGCTAAAAGACCACATTCTGTTTATCGGCACTCCGATCGACGACCACGTTGCCAATCTGGTGACGGCCCAACTGTTGTTTCTGGAAGCCGACGACCCCGAGCGCGATATCCAGCTCTATATCAATTCGCCGGGCGGCTCGATTACTGCCGGCATGGCGATTTACGACACGATGCAGTACGTCCGGCCTGACGTGGTGACGACCTGCGTTGGGGAGGCCGCCTCAATGGCCGCCTTGCTGCTGACTGCGGGCGCTCCCAAGAAGCGCTTCTCGCTGCCCAACTCGCGCATCCTCATCCATCAGCCCTCGATGTCGGGGCTGTCGGGCCAGGCAACCGATATTGACATCCACGCAAAGGAGATTTTGCGGATGCGGTCGGTGATCAACCAGCTCCTGGCAGACCACAGCGGACAGTCGATCGGAAAAATCGAACAAGATGTGGAGCGCGACTTCATTATGTCGGCTCAACAGGCCAAGGAGTACGGCCTGATCGATGAGATCATTCACAAACGCAGCTAAGGAGTACCACAGTCAAATCCAGGACGACGAGGAGTGAGTTATGGGCAACCGAGACAGACGCGGCCGAGAAGCAAAGAAGCCGAAGAAAGCGAAGAACCAACGGGCACCTACGAAGTCAAGATACGAACGCACTCCGCCGGCGCCGACACCGGCAGCTCCTGATAACGTACCGCAAAGCTGAAACCTCACACCCATAAATGAACTCATGAGCCGCCGCGGTGTTTATGAGCCTCGATGGCCAGCGTTCGTTCGTGTACTTGGCATTGCCGTATGTAACCACCTGATTCAACTGATTCAACAGAAGAGAAAAACGCAGACTTAGTTCACGAGGTCACGCCGGACCATTTCTCGATAGACGCGATTATGGAATCCGCCGAGGTTGGGGTCGAGGGTCCACTCTAAAAACGAGGGCCAAGTTTCCAGCGCTGTATCGACCTTTTCGGTCGGCGACAGCAAGCGACACGCCTTTCAAAAAAGGTCAAGCCCCCGTTGACGATGACTACATCCGGTTCGCGACGGCGGGGTCGTTTCTAGGTTCTGTCCATGACAAGGTCAGTGAGACGATGAAAACCCAGATCGAAACTGCGTCCAAAACGAGAAAGGTGGTCCGAGAAAGCGTCAACGGGGCGAAAGGGTTGAAAAGTACCGCAATCGCAGCGAATGCGACCGCCCAAAAGTACTTCCCGCCGAGGGCCGTTTGAGCTACGAGCAGAAACGCTGCCAAAAAGGCGGCGAGCGCAAGCAACTCCATATAACCTCCGTCTCCGACTGACCACAGCTGGCTTTTTGCGGCGAACCACCAGATAAACATCAGGAAGAATGTAGCTATCGAAACCAATTTAACGCTTTTGGCGTACATCAGAGACCTCCTAAGGTCCTCGAGTTTTCCAATCGTTATCGGCCAGCTACCGCTTCCGTCTACGCAAGAGGGTCTTAAGGCAATCACTGGTCCACTGGCGCGCCGCTAGTGGGTCTCCTGCGTCCTTGCCTGGATGCCCTGGACCTGATCCTTCAGCTTAGCCGCTACTTCAGTCGTCTGCCGGGCAATTTCACGAGCTTTGGCCGTACCGCGTTCGATGCTGTCCTCTACTCCGTCAGCTAAATCTGCAAGCGTTTCTTCGCCGGACTTCGGCGCGAAGAGGATGGCAATTGCTGCTCCGATGAAGGCTCCAATGCCAAGTGCGGTTATCGCTTTCATGATGCACCTCCGCTTTTTAGGATAGGGTACGCGTGGAATATCGATAGGGCAAAGTGCTTATCGTCCTACCTCGGCCGGCTTCGTTCCAGGCCGCGCGTTCCGAAAACCCTCACTCTAGGTTTTGCGAACTTGACGCTTCACTCTGGGGAGGGCGCCACTCCTGCGGCCACGGCCCTTCCGGTCGCGGCTTTTTGTCTCTTCATTTTCGCCGCCCGTTTGCGGGCCGAGTCACGTCATCTGACCGCTGCGACCGTCTTCGATTTCGGCACGTCAGCGGGTTTGCCGCTTATCTCTTTTTCCGCTCTAAGCCAATCCTCGACATCCTTTCCGTTTTCCTCGCCGCGCTGAACATAAATCTCATACGCTCGGCGAGCGATGTCATCTTTCAAGACCTCCCTGCGTTCCACCATTGGCAACCTCCTTAGTTGTCGGGGGCCGCGGCACCGGCCCCTCGCAACATGATATTCAGCTTACTTGCCGTTTCCTGAGACGTTGATCTTGATTTGCTTCGCCTTAGACCCCTCACGCTTCGCCATGCGCACGGTCAAGGCCCCGTTGCGATACTCGGCGCGAATGCCTTCGGTCTTCACCGTGTTCGGCAGGGAGAAGCTGCGCATGAACGAACCATAGGCGCGTTCAACTCGAAGATAGTTGTCCTCGTTGACGTCCTTCTCGAACTTTCGCTCTCCGCGGATGGTCAACATGTTGTTCTCGACGCGAACGTCAATGTCCTTCTCTTGAAGATCGGGCAGGTCGGCGTTTACGACCAGCTCGCTCTCGGTTTCGTATATATCGACAGCCGGCGCCCAGGTCGCAAGGTCAGCCTGACCCGATCGGCCGCGGGGCAATGTGTCCTCCAATAAACGATTGACCTGGTCCTGCAAAGATGTTAACCCCGGGAAGGTCCCCAACGGGTAATCGTGTTCATGCTGTTGTGCCTCCTAAACTCATTTGTTCAATTGACTGTCAACCACGGTAGCACTTAACCTTTATAAGTCAAGCTATATATAGATATTCTTATATATGTTAACTACCACTGGTGAAGCAAGCGAACTTCGGGGCCAAAAATCTACAGTCAATAAGAAGACTCATCAGGCGTTGGCAGCCATATGAGCCGATTCGGCAGCGGCGTGGCATGTGCCGCTCGGTGTCCGCGAATACGCTCGACAGCAGCGTCATCACCCATTACGATGTGAAGATGGAAAACAAAAGAAGTGCTGGAGATCACGAAGCGAAGCCGCGCCCCAAGATTGAACCTAAATCAGTGGCGCAATCTTGGGCAGACTACTGTGCGTTAGACCACACCCCCAAGCAGGAGTTCAACCCGACTCGCACAGCGCAGATGCCACAGGATCGCGGGGACCGTGGAGATCGCGGACCCCGGTAAGGTCCAATCGTAAAGATGGGTGCAACGATAGTCGCGCCAATTGTTGTAAGGACCTGGGAAATCGCGGCCCACAGCCGCAGCATAGCGGGATTAACTTTGGCGGCAGCCAAGCCATAGGAAGCCGGCCAGGCAAACAGGATGAGGGCGTGGCGTCGAGGTCCGCGTAATAGGTGGTGTTGTCCTCCCTCTGCCAAACGGGGTCAACTGGAAACGGGCCAGTCTGCCGCGAATTCTTTCTCAGGAACTACGACGTCCGAAAACTTCTGGGTCGCTTGCCACGAAACACTGTGCTTGCCACACAGCGACTGTCGCCCCGGGCCGATGACAAAATCAATGAAGGGAAAGAGCCGATACGATGTGGGCTGAGTCGGATCACAGTCAAGAATTTCCGGAACTTCAAGCTCCTGGATGTTCGGCGAGCACGCCGTCGTACTTGGTGAGAACTGAGTTGCCAAGACCCGGCTGTTCGCCCTGCGTTTGAGTTGATCCTCGATCCCTCGCTGCCCTATTCCGCGCGTCGGCTTCGGCTCTCTGGGACGGATTGCCGAGACCGCTCTCCAACGAGGACCTCCGGTTTCCTCCGAATTCTGTGGCTTTGAAAAAAGCGAAAACCTGTTGGCGGTTCTCGCGGATCATCCCTGTCTTGCCCCTGAGCAGCCTGGGTTATAGAGCACAAGAAATACAAATGCTGCTCACGAGTAACCCCGCGAGCAGCATCGTTTGATATGGTTGTGGCGTGCTAGCTATGGATTCGGATACGGCGCAGCCAGGTTAGCTCCTGAGGGCCCTGCTGCTGTGTTGTTGTAGTTGCCGAGCGGCGTTTGCACAGTACCTGAGGTATGCGCCAAGGTCGCGTTAGACAAAGACAGCGGACCGTAGAACATGTTAATCCAGTTGCTGCCTTCGTCTATCGTTGCCGCCGGGGTCAGCGTGAACGCCGGGATCGGAGGATAAGCCGAATCCGGAACGCCCCCAGGCACAGTCATGGACACTCCGACCGTTCCTGGCTGTATGCATCCCTGCGCATTAGCATTGCCATTAGGCCCGCTGCAGAGTGTCGGCGCAATTTCCGGGGGCACTCGGGAACCATTGCAATACTGGGCCCCGAACATCGGGTTTATAGAACGGTTTCCATTGCCGGTGTAACCGCCCGTGCCCACGACCGAGTGGTCCGGACTGAGCGTCAGACCCGACTGATGGTTCGTTGCTGACGTATCGTTATAGACGCCAATGTCCCAGTAAGTCGCTCCGCTGGGGCAGGCGCCCGTTGTAGCTTGAGTTAGTACCGGATTCAGTTGGACCACGGGTGACGCCGTGATATAGAACGAGCGGTTTTGGTAGAAGACGTCGTTGCTCAGTATCGGGTTCGAGAAGGCCGTGCACTGCGCGTGGCCCGCCGGGCAGGTGACTGCGGTGGTGAATGCATGGGCCAAGTTTGCGCTGTGATGCTCCGTCACCAACCCTGCCGGCTGATACTGCGATGTAGTGACGGCGAAGCCAGTGCAGCTTGGATTGGCGGTCGGGTCGCAGGGCGTGCCGCCGGCCCTGGGATTGCCCGACGGGGGTACGTTGCCAACAGGGGCTCCCAGGGTGTCGAAGACTACACCCGCGGAGGCAGTGTTATCGTTGGACGCCACCGTGTTGTTGTTAAAGGTCACAAGTACAGCGTCGAGGAGCGAGACTCCGCCTCCGGTCCAACCGGCGACGTTATTGGCGAAGATGTTGTTGGTGATCGTGACGCAATACCAATCGGTGGTGCCAGGGCGACATGTACCCGGAGTGCTGGGGTTGTTGGCTATGTCGTTTCCGTTGACGTGCAACAGCGCGAGCCCGCCGCCTTGGCCCTCTTCGGCGGTGTTGCCCTGGAACACGTTGTCGTGAATGGTGAGTCCGGGTCCGATGCCGTCGGAAAGCGCAGGAGCGACATCAACGTCTCCCGCAGTGCCAGCCTCGCCCAGAGGACCATCCGGTCCCGCACCTTGGATGACAGCGCCACCGCCGTTGGTAACCAGCGACGGGTTTATGCTCTGATTGAAGACGAACCAGTTGTTTCCGATGTCGCCATTCCAGGTGAACCCGTGATGAGCAAAACCACCACCGTCACCTGAGCTCCAATTTCCACAAACCCAATTGAAATTGAATTTGTAGTTATCGGCACCCGTGCAGAAGGTTACGCCGCCCGCCGACGCCGGTGTGTTGGAGTTCAATTCGTCGCCGTACGCAGCGTTATTGGTGACCGAGTTGTTATGGACGTTGACATGTGTGTTGATAGCCAGCGCTTGCGCAACGGTGCCAACGAGGGTCGGGTCGGCCGTCTCCATCTGGCCAATGGTGATGCCGCCCGACAAAGTCCCGCCATTTGCAGTGACATGGGTGTTGGCAATTTCCAAGTTATGGGCCCAGCCGTGGACAAAAATACCGCCACCGCCTTGGGAACTGTTGGTGACGGTTAGACCATCGATGCGCGACGGGTTGCAAAGGAAGTTGCTCCCATAGAATGAGGACGAGGGGTTGCAATCCCCCAGACCATTGTTAAAACCATTGTTAGTGGTCGTGCCAGTCAGGGAATTGAGCGGAATGCAGCCGGCGTTACCAATCGGATTGCAGTTCGCCGTGTTGTTGTTCTCCAGTCCTTTGGCGAGAACGGTAATGCCCGCGCCTTCATACGCACCCATCAACGTCGGTTCCTGTAATAGTTCCGCAATGTTGCCGTTTAGGCCGGCGTCCCAACCAACGACGGGCTCGAGCGGGATGGGATCCACGATGCTTTGCGTCGTCAACAAGCCCGACACCGAGCCATAGAACGGGCACGAAGCGGAGTAGGTGCCCGATGGATCGTAGGGGTTGTAGGCCGACGTCCCGTTCGGGTTGGTGGCGCTGGCGTTGTTGTTGATGAAACCGCCGTTGATTGCCAAGCCAAAGAGGCAGGCAACCTTCCTGCGCCATGGCTCGAGCAGCTTGCCAGCGGGGTGCGTGTTCGCGTTCAAGGTGACGGCGCCATCGCCAATGCCTTGCAGCCTGACCGGCTTCCACATCAGCACCATCTCGTTGTAGGTGCAAGAGGTTTGAGCCGGAGTGGTCCCAACCGGTCCCGCACAACCCACGATGATCAGGTCACCTGGGGCTGCGCTATCGATCGCCGTCTGGATTGCGTTGTTCGTAGCGTTCGGTCCCGGGACGAAGGTTGGAGTTTTCCCACCTATGGTAACGGTTATGGCGTCGATGGATTGCCTGCCATTGGAAGCCCTGACCACCAGTTCGCCGCACCTCGCTGCCGCTTGACCCACTTGCTGGGGCACGTTGCACAAAGGCACAGTTGCGGGCACGGTGCAAGTCATGGTGAGGTCGCCACCGCTGCACGTCGCGGCAACACCGCCGATTGTTACTGTGGCGCCTGTGCCAAAACCATAGTGGCGCGTGACGAATTTCTGGTTGTACGGAGCCGTGCTCGCCGCCGGCCCAGAGTAAGCGTGATCGGGCACCACCTGGTCGCCCACCGCGTTGATGGTGATGGCGTTACCGACTGCGCTGACCCAGGGTCCCCTGGCGTTGGCGTTACCGCCGATCGTACTGCCGAGGACGCTCTTGATCATCGGGGTGGTATCCGGGTAAGCGCAATCGGGTGGGTTGTAGCCCTCCGCAAACGCAGAGACCGGAACCACGGGCGTGTCCAGGTAAGTGGCATCGCCAGGCATGAACGGGTTTTCATAACAGAAAACGCTATACGCCGGGTTGTAGAACGGATCGTTGATGAACTGTCCTGCGTGCAGAGGATCAGGGATGGGACCCGGATCGTTCATGCACGTAACCATCATGTTGGGAGCGTAACCGGTAGGATTGGGCGGATCGACCTCCCAAGTCGAATACACCAGTCCATTGAAAATGCCCCACTGGTCCGAATATACGCGGGAGACCTCGTTTCCATTGAAGTCCCGGATGGATACCGGCACATTGGGGATGGCGAACTTCTCGCCGAAAGCGGGCGAGGCGGGGTCAAATTCCGAAGAGAAGTCGTCGGAGATGAACCCTGTGAAAGCGGTGGCCAGAGGCGTCTGGGTATAGATGAAGAAATCCGCATTCGCTTGCATCTGATCGTCGAGAGTGATCTCCTTGCGGTCGCACAGAGGACGCAGAGAACCGGCGAAAGGCGCAATTTCACCAGATTCCGGGGAGATGCTCAAATAATCCGGGACGATGCGCATGAGACCGACGCACGGCGCGCTTTGCTGGATGTTCCCGCCGGGTCCGAAACTCCCGAAGGAAGTGCGGCCCAGGTTCGTGCTCGGTTTGCCGTTATTGGTCGTTAACGGATACCCTCCCGCGAAAGGCGGGGTGTAAGGGCCAGAAGTTCCATTTACAGCACTAGCCGTATAGGGACCTGTATACGAGGGGTTGATCGAATCGAGTACGGCTTGGTCGGGGACGATGAAAATGTTGCCTACCCCACCGAACTGAGATGTTACAGGGGCGATGTACTGGTCCCCGATGAGGAGGTTCAAGTCTTCCTCCTTGGACAGTTGCCAGCCTGGAGGCAACACCGTCTCGACTACGTACTTGCCAGGCGGGAGGACTTTCGCTGCCGCGCCGGTTTGACCTGCAGCGGGGTTCGGGACAGTGGCGCAATTGTAAGCCGTCGGGTTTCCAGCAACGGTAAAGGTCGTGCCTGTCAGGCACGCTTGGCTGGGGAAGTGATACAAACCATCATACGTCGCCGGCTGCGCCTGGTTGAGGTTATGGTAACTGTCATAGCATTTGTATTGTGAGCTGTTCGGCAGTGCTGTGCCGGGAGTAAGGTAGTTCCTCGTGCCAGATAGTGTGTAAGAGAAGAATGGATCGGCGGGATCCTGACCGGGGCAGTTCATGTTGGGTACGCCAGCGGCCCTGCCACCCCCTCCGAAGCCCTGAGCCCAAGCATCCCAACTTGAAGTCTGGGTGGTGTCCACCAGGGTGAGACTCGTCGTACCATCCAGGGCGACGCTCTCCTTGTAGAGGTTCATGGTGGTGTTTGGAACCAGCGGTTCCCAGAGGTTCTGGAAAAGCATCCGTGGGTCGTCGAAAGGCCGCGTGGTGCCGTTCACGACGTGGCCGCGGATGCCGCCGGTTTCACCGACAGCGTACGGTATCTTGCCCCAATCCAGGATGTCAAACTGACTGACTCCGCCCTGCCAGCCTTCTACAACATTGCTGCCCGGATCAATTCGTGCGGTTGTGCCGCCGGGGCCGCCGGCAGCTGGCGGCCTCGAAGTGCTATCGGTGCAGTTGGCTGTTGAGCAGTAATACGCCCCGGGTACTCTCAAAGCGGTGGGGAGGGGGAACGTCTCCTTCGAGTTCAGTACCCCCTGGAAGGAGGAACCGGTGGTAGTGCCGTTACCTACAGGTGCGGGACCGTCCACCTGTCCACCCGCGTCGTTAACGACGTGCACGCCCGTTCCACGGAAGCGCGTGGTATCGGACTCCACGGTGTACCAGTTAAACAGTGGGAAGGTTTCGTCGAAGTGGGAATTGCCGCCGATGTCGCTCAACAAGGTGTTGACAAATTTACCGTCGCGCTGGCGGATCCTGGTTGGAATCTGTATCAATCCTGGACTCTTAACCGGGTCGAGGGTGCCATCGGGCAGCAGCACGGGTCTGCCTAACTGTCCCACATCCATGTAGGTTCTGTTCCAGAGGTGAGTCTGCCAGGTGAAATACGGTACGCTAAGAGTCATGGTCTGGCCGCCGGTTACGTTCACTGCTCTGCTGGAACCGTCTACGATAATGTCGTCCCACTGGTCGAATACCACGAGTCCGTAATTACCGTCGGGAACGCCACTAGCATTAACGGTGTCAAAATTGAAGTTCCCATCCGGATCGCACTTGGCCAAGGCGATCGTGGCACCATCAGAATCACCCAGGGCAGCGTAGCAGTTGGTATAGTTTAGCATCGCGTAATTGCCTGCATTGCCTTGGGGAAAGACCCCGCCACTATAGAGTTGCTCATTCGGCGAACGCGCCTGGTGCAGGTTCGAGACCTGGCCCTTGATATGGTTGCGGCATGGCGCGGCAAATGGTATTACGGGGTTTGTCGTTCCGCCGCATATTGCTGCCAATCGTGCGTTGATGTGCTTAGGGTTGGCCATTCCGAAAAACACATGGTATCCTGCCGGTCCAAATTCCTGGAAGTAAGGAGGTTCACCCGCCTTGATGAAAGAGTCGAGGAAGTGGCCGCCGTCCAGCGTGTTGGTCTGCAGCCATTCCTCGCCGTTCGACTCTCTGGTAGCTCCAGGATGTGGAGTAACCGCGTATTTGCCTTGCATGAGGTTCCTAATAACTGCCTGGCCTGTGAGGGGTGAGGGTGTCTTACCGTCAGACTCGTATAGCGGGCACACAATGATCACGCCAATGCCGACGCCCTGCGTGTTGGAGATCGGGCAGGCATCTAACCCTGTGTTCGGGTCAACGGTCCCGTTCAACGAGTTGGTCAGCGGCACGTTGAACATGTCATAGGTCATTTGGCCGGTAAAGTCGCCGACGCCACCAAAGGTATCCCAGATCTCGAGCTGGAAATCGCCCAGGGGAACCTCCTGGGTCGCCAAGGAGTCCACTCCTCCTCCGGTGTCAGGCTCGCCGTTGAGCGGGAAGTCATCCTCGAAAACGTACGCGGTGACCGTGGCCGTCGGGAGAGGGTTCTGTTGCAAGTTCACGATCACCGGAGCGAAGGTACATGGATTCGCCGTGCAGGTCGCGGGGGCCGGAATGGGACCTCCACCCATGGTGTGCCCGCAACTCGAGGAAACTGCTATTCCCGTGGGTTGTGTCCCCGGACCGCAATTGGCCGGGTTAGCCGGGTCCTGAACATTAGCGGTATTGAATGCATTCGCGGAGTCGCCCGGCAAGATGGAGATGTAATAGGAGGCCGGCGTCCCGTCGGGATTGGTGGCGGCCAGGTGGGCGCTAGACGGTAAGGAGGCGGGCAGTTGCGTTGCGCCGACCGTGCAAATGCCATACCCGTCGCATGCGGCCTGGACGTGCTGCTGGTAGGTCGGAGAAGCGGGATTGGCGTCGTAGACGGTCTGGCCTCTCTCGCAACTCTGCGGCCCCGTACAGCCTTCCGCTATGACCGGAAAGAAGCTCGTGTGGAAATTGGTAGCTGGCGTGGGAGGCGCTATCGAGCCAGCGGGCAGAGCTGGGCAGCCTGCCGGCCTGGCGGCGGTGCCCGTATTCACCTGGCACACGGGATTGATCGGGAACGTAAGGTCCTGCTGAATGACCCACTTATAGTCGGTGATCGCGACTTTGGTCTTCGCATCCCGAACCGTCACGCTCAGGTTGCTAGCAGCCTGGAAGTTCAGCGTCACGGTCGCCGTATTACTGAGTATGTTTTGCGAGTTCTTGGCCTGGTAGGTAAACGTGCAGCCAGCAGCAGGACAAGCCGAGGTTGCCGGCTTTGTTGCGGTGAAAGAGCCATCCGGGTTCAGGAACAGAGTCACAAAGGCCTGCGCTTTAGTTACAGATACCGCCGTCATTGGGAAGCCGTTCGGATCGAAGTCGTTTTGCAATACGCCCGGCGCGGCGACCCTCAGGATTGAAGCGACGTTGCCGGCGTAGCTATCAGGATTCGCGTGGGGCGCGTTGGCGGCATTGGCCGTGGCGGATAGGTTCAACGTGACCGTCGCGGTCAAGCCGGAGGAGCACGTCGTCCCAGTGACCGCACCGTTCGCGCAGTAGGTGAAGTGATCGGTACCGCTTCCCGTCGGTGCATAAGTGAACGTTCCGTTGGGATACAGGGTGAGCGTTCCAGCGGTGGGCAGCGTCAATGCTTGTACTCCATACACGTTAACGTCGTTAGCGATGACGCCCCTACCTGGGTCTGACACGGTCAGCGTAACGCCTGGTGCATAAGCATAGGTGTCCGCATTGGCCGCTGCTACCGAATTCGCGGCAGCCAACTTGGCTGCGCCGGCGTCATTCACGTCCAGGAAGGCTAGCATGCCGCCATCACGCTGGTTGTCGGTCGACAAATCCAGGGAACGATCGGAGATGGCGTAGGTGGCAGAGTCGTATGTGCCTGCAGTGGTCTGCGTTGGGCTTACGATTACGTCGAACACCTTGCCCGCAGCTTGGAATACCTCGTCCTGAAGCCGCAGGCCCTTAGCGGCCGTGGCGGAAGCCGCCGCACCGTTCTTTGCTGTCAATGTCTTGTTCTGGCTGAGAGCCAGCGCGATGTCTGGAAGAACATAGCCGTCTTCCGCGACCAGCAAAGTATGCAGCCCATCCACAGTAGGAACGTGCATGTGCGAGCCGGCGTTCACCAGACGCACCAGGACATTCCCAGTGGCACCCGCCGCAGGAATCGAAAGAGCTGAGGCCGGCCGATTGTCCTTATTGAATGCCACACCGTTAATAAAGAAGTACAGCGGAGTGTAGTCCACCGCCGGTGGGTAGCAGGTCGGCAGCGTTCCGGCAGAGGTTAGGCCGTTCGCACCTGCGCCGCAGCCGGGATTCCACTTTAGGGTTTCATCGAAACCTGCGTTTGCCGTTGCAGCGCCCGCCGCGCCGCCTGTCGGGAAGAGGGCCGCGACCATTTTATTCTGCCGGGGGTCCATTTCGCTCTCGAGCGCGACTACATCAGCATCGTATGTGACTCCTCCCGCAGTAGAACCCGTAACCGGATAGGCTAACCCTGGGGCTCCGGCAGCCGGAGCCTTGGTCACGACTAGAACTCCGTAAAGGCCCATCGGACCCTGGATCGACGGGTAGGTGCCCGTTCGAATGAGATAAGTTCCCGGCTGTAGACCCGTCCAACTGTAGGTCCCCACGGCGGCCGCAGCGCCGACGGCGCTGACCCCCGCAACCTCGGTGACAAACGAGCGAGCGCGGTTACCTTGCGAGGCTGGAATAAACGAACCTGGATTGACTATGGTCCAAGTCGTAGCGGTTTGACCGGCATGAGCCCCATCGGTCCGGGGTCCCGTCTCGCGGACCGGACTTCCCAGACCGCCACCGGACACTTGGCCGATGATGACGATGGAGGTCTCCACCGGCAGAGTGTTCGTGAGATTGATGGTCAGGTTCGTCGCACTGGTACCGGGCGTGGCACCGGCGGTATAGGGAACGACGATCAACGGCGGCTGCCAGACCGTGCCGCCAGTTTGTGCATTCAGGAGGCCGGTAGCGGTA
>QHYS01000373.1 GCA_003223325.1 Acidobacteriota bacterium | reverse complement strand
CGTACCGTGCGCGTCGCCAGATTCAGTTCCACAGTGTCGAACTTCCCCGAGTCGAGCGTAAGCCACAATCCCAGCGGAGCCAGGTAAATGCGGGTGCGAAAGGCGTCCAACGGCTTGACCACAACCACGCCGCCTTTTTGGCTGACGTTGCCGCCAAACCCGAGCCATCCGAGTTCCGGATGATGCACCACGTAAGTCGCGGTGTTGAAAGCGAACCCGAAAAAGTTCGGCCCGTTGTCCCCTGACAGCGGGTCCGGCCGCAGCATGTCGGGATAGGCATGAAACGCAGGCGCCAGGAATCCGTCCTGATCAATGTTGGTTAGTGCTCCCATCGTGCCGCCGTAGCCGACGCGCAGCAGGTAAAAATCATGGGGATGATCACGGTATTCCGTTAAAACCGGGATGGCATTGATCCCGGAGCCGTAATGATGAAGCTGGTGTTCCAGGCGTGTGTATTTTCCGGCATAGATGAAGTCCCAATACCGCCGCGCGCTGCCGTTATAACCCCAATGCGGTACGGTCGGCATATAGCCCAGGATCGCATTCAGTGTCCCGTCCGCTTTATCGAAATAGCCAAAATACTTCGTCCACGCATAGACCTCTTCCTGTCCCGTCGAGTCCCAGGGCATTTCGCTGCCGAATGGATACGCCTCCTGCTTCCAGCGCTCGGCGCGCTGTCGCATGGCGGTTTCCAGCTGGCCGGCGAGGTCTCTGATTCCCTCGCGCTTGAGATCGTCGAGGATGGCCACGAAAATGTCACCTTCCATTTGTCCGAACACCGCGTAACCCGGAGCGTAATTCACCATAGCCATGGCGGTCTCGTGTGCGTGTTTCAGGTACCAGTCCCAGTGGTGCTGAGTAACGAGACCGTGATGATTGCGCGCGAGCCGGTATAGCACCCAGTACGCCGCCGCAACATGCGGATAATTGAAGGAGCGGTCCACTGCCTCTGACGCTTTCTTGTTCCAGCTGGTCCACGTCTTCCAGTTGAGGTCATCGCGGTAGTACCCAGCGGGAAACGCGTCCGGTGGTAATAGAACAGGCTTTTGCGAACGCCGAACTGCTTGTCGCCTTCGCTCAACTGCAGCTTGCCCCACAGCAGTCCATCGACGAATTGTTCCAGCTTGTCGATCTCCGTCTTATCGGGTGCTCCCAGCTGCTTCATAAACGCGGCCAGCCAGGATCCCGCACCTCCTTCATCGCTCAGTCCGGCTATCCAGACACGACTGTCCTGCGTAACGATGTGGTTCAGCTCACGGTCATATGTGATGACCGATGGAGCGCGATGAAAGGGATCATTGTCTTCTGAGAACCACTGGTTGGTGGTGAGGAAGTGACCCATATCTGCCACAGCCTCAGCTTCGGGCTTGATCACCATGTAATGGATGGTTTGTAACAATCCGTCCGCGTAGGTTATCGAGATTCGTGCTCGGCCCCAGATTCGGCCGCGAAGAGTGTACGCGTTCCATTTGCCCGATGTGAACTCATCTTTTTGGATCGTGATCGCACCCGCCGGTTCAACGGTCATCGACTTAACGGCGTTCGCATATTGCAGGAACAAGCGTGCCTCTACGTCCAAGGGCAAACGTACCCGGGAATTCCCACGGCCACCGGGCGCTGATTTGCGGCTAATACCTTCTCAATATCGCGGATCTCGGGTGCAAGGAGGAATCTCAGACCGTAGGTTCTCGATTGGCCGGGAGTGAGCGTTAGCATGGTGGGCGGGTTCCACTGCCGTGCGCTCTTCCACTCGCTTTCGGCGAAGGCTCGGGTGTGCACCATCCAGTTGTAGAAGCCCTCGAAAGTGACGCCCCGAGGTGTCCGGTCCGTATATATAAAGGTTGTCGCTTCCTTCTTGTCATGTGGGTTGACGATAGGGCTGTACGCTTCATAGGTGTCTTCCCGAACGGCACTACGATCAGCGTGGGGCCATGTCCATTCAGGCGTGTGACCTGCACATAACCCGCATCTTCTCCAATATAGGGATCGTAGAACGAACACTTCTCGTGCGCCTCGCTCAGAGTGCGATGGTTCATGACATTGCTGAAGACCATCGGAATGCCCCCTACGACTCGTTTTGGTGCTGTAACGGCACGGGCGTGGAAGAATTCGCAAAATTCAATGATTCGATCTATTTTTCACGATGACGACTCCGTATACGTGAACCTCTACATCGCCTCCGAAGTTGACTGGCAAGACAAGAAACTGCGGCTGCACCAGGAGACGGACTCTCCCCGTCAGCAGGGCACCAGGCTCACAGTGTTTACCGAACAGCCAAGCCAGGTCGCATTGCGTCTGCGCATTCCATACTGGTGTCGAAGTGCCCAGGTAAGAGTGAACGGTCGGCTGTTGCCGGTATCGGCGAGCGCCAGCAGCTACCTGGCCCTGCTCGGACCTTGGAAGAACGGTGACACGGTCGAATTAACGCTTCCTATGGATCTGCACGTCGCTCCCATGCCGGATGACGAATCCGTACAGGCAGTGGTGTACGGGCCCCTGGTACTGGCCGGAAAATTGGGCGAGGCACCACGCGACCGCTGGTATGACGCCGAGTACGAACGCAAGGACCAACCCAAAACCGCGCCGGCAATAGTGGCTGATCCCGCCGACCCGCAAAGTTGGGTTCACGCCGAAAAAGAGCCTTTGATATTCCGCGCTATAGGCCAGTCGCAACCGATCGTACTGCTGCCGATGGCGCACATCCTTCATGAGCAGTACAGCGTCTACTGGAATGGAAGGTCACAGCCAAGAAGGCATGACAACCCGCAGGCTTGTGCAATCACGGTGTGCGGCTCATGCGCTTCTGCTGTTTGCAGTCGCCGCGATCAGCAAGGTGGCAGCGCAGCAACTGCCCATAGCGACGGGGGCGACGACGGTCGTCATTACGCCGGAGCGCGGCTATTTCACCGAGCCCGCCATTGCGTTGGACCCACGCAATCCCCTGCGTGTACTGGCCGCCTACCAGGACAACGCGCACATCGCCTATTCCAGCGATGGAGGCCGAAACTGGGCAGTTCAATCGGTGGAACCTCCACAGTATCGCGTCTCCGGAGATGTATCGCTGGCCTATGACGGCAAAGGAAACGCCTACGTCTGCTACATGGCTTTTAATCGCCTGGGCAGGTTTAACTATTGGGCAAAGAACTCGTCGCGCAACGGACTTTACGTGCGACGCTCACTCGACGGAGGCGCAACCTGGGAGCAGAACGACATCCCCATCGTCCAGCAACCCGAGAGCCCGACTGTACCTTGGGAAGACAAGCCTTATATCGTTGCCGACAACAACTCCTCCAGTCCCCGCTTCGGCAACCTGTACGTCGGCTGGACGCGTTGGACGCTCGCCGATTCGCAGATCTTGTTTTCACGTTCGACTGACGCTGGCAAAAGCTGGTCGGAGCCCGTTGAGATCGACAAGCACCGCGGCCTGCCGCGCGATGACAACGGAGCGCTCGAAGGCTTCGCCGGGACAGTGGGTCGCGACGGTACGCTGTTTGTAGTGTGGGCCGACAACGGCAATATCGTCCTTACAACTTCGCGAGATGGCGGCCGGACTTTCTCCGAGCCGCGCAATGTGATCCAGACCGCACCCATTATGTTTCAGCTTCAGGATCTTTCGCGGGGAAACGGCTTTCCTCAAATTGGAATCGGACCGAGCGGCAAGAGCAGTACGGCAAGGCTGTACGTCTCATGG
>QHYS01000372.1 GCA_003223325.1 Acidobacteriota bacterium | reverse complement strand
GAAGCCCGAAACGAATTGCAAAATGTCGTAGTTCGCAACCAAGTAAAGCAGCCGATCCAGGTGAACTTCCTGGCTGATCGAAGCGACGATTGCTCGGTAGCGTTTCGCTGACTTCAGGGTTCGTTCGTATTCGAGCGCAAACCTGCACTCCCCACTATCCGTGCGAACCGTCACAATAGCGTCGTAGTCCTTTGCAAACCCGAGCGCGGTGAGTTCGTTCTGAGAACGGATCTCCGTCGATCCCATCCAGCGTACGAGCAACCCGGCGCGCAACGCGCTGAGTTGGATCTCGTTCAGCCCGATGGCATGTAAAGCGCTTTGATTCGCCTTCTCTCGGTCGGTGCGGCGACGTCCCACCAGGCAACACTCACCCATGCTCTGCAGCAAAGTTGCGGCGGTGCTTGCGACCGAATACACAATATCTCCGGTTTCAGCCGGCAGTATGTGGCGCAGTACAAGTCCACGGTCAACTAGCCTTTTTACCCTCCAGTCGAACGATCTACGACTCCTCTCATATTGGCTAAGCTGCGCGAACTCGAACAATTGAGAGTGCGTGACGAATTCCGAGCGCAAGATTTGGCGCAAGAGAGGGAGATCGCGCGATGCGTTGAGTTGAAATGAGCCTTTCGCGTACATGCTCATCCTCCCACGGACCCCAACTGAAGCCGAGCAGTCCAAGGCCAAGAGACAAACGGCCTAAGCTCGAACGTGCCCAGAGCTGTGCGCAACCAGCTTCCCGGCGGCATCAGCAACATCGCTTCCTGTTGGTCCTGGCATTCACTAAAGGAGATTAGGAGCGTCCCTTCCGATCGCCACGCCGGTGAGCCCAATTCGAGGCGGCCGACCTCGGCGGCTCGGACGACGACTAGGAAGTAATCGGGTTGTTGTGGGACCGAGAGGATGCGCTTGAACAGCACTTTGTTCTGTCCGTTCCAGATACACGGCTCGGCACATTCAAACACGCTGTGGATCATGGCCAGAGTCCGGTTTGGATCGAAGCCTCCGACGCCGTTGAATCGCGCGTGACCCACGATCTTGGGTCGCGTTCGGATCGAACCGTTGACCCGAACACCGGTAGTGTTGAAGTACGCTCGTCGAGCCAATCGTTTCGGATCATTTTCCTCGGTCCCAAAACGGGCACGCCAAACACTGCCAAAGCCTGTGACGGTGACCCGCATTTCTCTGTCATGCACCCTTCAAGCGCTTGTTCTTCTGCCGCTCGGCATACAACTCTTCCTGCAACCGATTGATCTGCCCGACGAACCTAGCGCCGTCTCCACTTCCATCGCTTGGTGCAGACACCGCTAGGGAGCTGTCGAGGCCCCGAGACCCGTTCACCTTTTTTGCCAGGGCATCGAGTCGCGTGGAAAGGTCAGCAACGAGCAGTGTCTTCTGCCGGAGCTCTTCTTGAAGCTTGCTACGGTCCTGCCTCGTCGCTTCCAGTTGCGCAGCAACGCGTTGGAGTTCAGCTTTCAGAGTTTTCGTCGCTGGTTCGCCCCCAGACTCCGCGGCTTCAAGCGCACGGTTACACTCTTCGATGTGCCGGTTATATTTCTCAATGGCTTCCTTGGCGGTTTGCTGAGAATGAAGGTCGTGCGTGTGGATGTCGGCCATCATCTCGGCGGTGATTCGCATACTGCGACGGTGGTCGAGATGCAATTTTGTGCAGGCTATCAGCATGAGCAGTAGCCCCGCTGTTACGGAAAGGCTGTACCAGAAGTGCGGGTCCTTAACTGTCGCTGCCAGGAAGGCCTCGCGCCGCTTTTCAAGCCAAGCGCCGTAATCGACATCGCGTGGGTTGAATTGCTTCCACAGGAACTCGTACCACGTGTCTTGCCCGGTTTGGGGTTGCCGCGGTCTTTGCGCACAGATACTCGGGACGTTCAGGTAAAGGGCAATGAGCAAAGCGCCGCAGTGGACTACTCGTTTCATCCTCATGTTCTCAGTACATACGCCTTCGAGATCGCGATTCAGACAATTCGGCACTCTTGAATCGGAGATTGGCGCCCGCGGGTGACAGGCGGGACTGTTTGAGGCGCGGATAAAGCACAGGCTTAAAATGAGGTACGCGAATATCCGCCGGGGGACGCACGTGGAGGTGCGCGTGCAAGGTCCCGCGCGTGTCATCGGTCATGAGAATTTCCATTTGCCCTTTGGGCAAGTTCTTGATGTGCTCGTCGAGCGCGCGGGTTTCCGTGGCCTCCATGTCCACCGCCCGGCCTGTCTGCTCATATCGTTCGTATCCAAAAAACTTCCATCGTTCCATGGACAGACTGCGCCGCATCACGCGATGTTCTGCCGAGGCCTGCAGGAAATAGCGGGCCGTTTCCTCGTCACGGGTCCGCAGGGTCATGGTTGTGTTTGGTGCGGATGCCACATCCTCCTTGAAGCCGCTGCCGACGTGCATC
>QHYS01000086.1 GCA_003223325.1 Acidobacteriota bacterium | reverse complement strand
CTCGTGCCGAACCGCTGGAATCTCTTCCCATCCACTTGGCGTTCTGGAGC
Organism: Acidobacteriota bacterium; assembly: GCA_003223325.1. Taxonomy (GTDB): domain Bacteria; phylum Acidobacteriota; class Terriglobia; order Acidiferrales; family UBA7541; genus Palsa-189. Next base: position 1,876 of record QHYS01000086.1, on the reverse strand, counting down.
ACAGCTGATGATGTCGGTCCACCTTGGTGGGACACCCGAGGTCCACCCCGGTGCACCGTGCGTAGCTTGGTTAACTGTAAGGCCGCCGGCCAAACCGGCAGCGCAAAAGCGGCGGAGGAGCACGCTTGCTCCACGAATTCCTAACCTTAGCACTAAAAAACAGGGGTTTTGCAACAACCTTTAGCTAGGTCCCAGGTGGTATATCCGTCCGCGAAATTGTAAATAACAATCGTGCTCCCTATGGTGTCGGGTGCGAGGGGTGTGGTCGCTCCAGATGCGAGGGGCGACGATACGGTGAAAAAACCTGTGACCTTCGTCCCCGGCCCTCCCATATAGGAAAAATCGTGGCCGGCGTAGGTGTACGTCCAAGTGTCCGCCCGCAGTGGACCCGCCGTCATGAGGCACAGCAGGGCCAGCAAACCAATCGAGAAGACAAACTTCGCTCTCAAGTTCCGAACGAGCTTCTGGATTCTAGGCGTTCCGCAATCGGTCGTATAGTCATTACGGACGTTCAGGCAGATGAACTGTTCCGCGGAAGAGGAAGTGTATTTCCCCCACTGCCTCAATCGACAAATTCTGCGTGTGGCTCAATAGGAATTGCTATAAGGGTGCCTTGCTGGAAGAATGAGACTAAACCTTTTGATTGTCTGTTGAAACCGGGAGGGCAAATGACCCGCATTGATGAGATTGTTGGCGGCATTTATCGCATTTCGACTATGCCCAAGGATTCTCCGATCAGCTTCAACCAGTTTCTGATTGCAGACGAGCACCCCGCGCTGATTCACACGGGCATGGCCGCCATGTACGAGGACGTTTGTCGTGCCATCAGGCTAGTGCTCGACCCTGCTCGTCTTGCCTACATCATCCTCTTGCACTTTGAAGGCGATGAATGCGGAGGTATGGAACGCTTCATGGCCCAGGCTCGCGACGCCCGGATCGTTGGCTGCGAGTTGTCAGCCGCCCTGAACTTGAACAGCTTCGATTTTGCCTGCCAGAACCGCGTCATCGGCAAGCGCGACGGCGAAGTCATTGATCTGGGACGACACGCGCTGCGCTTCCTCGAGACTCCGCACGTACATCATTGGGATTCCATGATGATCTGGGACGAGAGCACACGCAGCCTGTTCCCAGCCGATCTCTTCATCCAGCCCGGCGATCAACCGCCGGTCATTCGCGAGAATCTTGGTTCGGCGATGTGCGAATTGTACCGTCACGCCGGCATTTTTGCGCATGAGGAGCCAGTCCGCCGCGTTGTGGATCGCGTTGAGCGAATGCGGCCGGAGTGGGTTCACGCCATGCACGGCGGAACATTAACAGGCCAAGTCTTCGCGTCCTTTACCGACGCACTCCGCGAACAACCCTTCGCGTTTAACGGAGAGCTCCGCGGGCGCGTGCTGGCAGGCCAGCAGGTGGTCGCCTGACCAGCGGGATCGCGCAAGTGACATCACCCACCAACTGGCAATGGTTGGTAGAGCGGTATGAGGTGATGTGCTAAACGACTCGTTGCCTGCGGCGGTCCAGCCGCTACGTCAGTAAGGGGATCATGAGCTATCAGGTCATTGCGCGAAAGTGGCGTCCGCAAACATTCGCGGAAATTGTCGAACAGCAGCACGTCACGCGAACGCTGCAAAATGCGATTCATGAAGAAGCAATAAAGCACACCGAAGGTGCTGGTCGGGACGTATTTGGGGCGGCCGCCACGCGACCGCTTATCATCGGCCACGGTCGGCGGCGTATCCTGCATTTCAACGTTACGTCCCATCCGACCGCCGGCGATAGCGTTGTCGCCCAGTCAGCCTCCACCACCGCCGTATGCTCTCCACCGCGAATTCCGCCGTGTCGTGGCTGATCCCCACATGCACCACCGCCCGATCTC
>QHYS01000004.1:3154-3509 GCA_003223325.1 Acidobacteriota bacterium | reverse complement strand
TCGGTCAAGGCCGGCAAGATTTCGAAGTACTTTTTGAACCCCGCTCCGAGGTTCACGATTTCGAACGGAAACATGGCGTCCCCTACTGCGCGCCACCATCATAGGCCAGCGCGGGGAGAGGTTAAAGCAACTTAGGGGCGCGGATTGGGCCGGCAGCAACACCGCCGTGGGGCGGTGTTGCATAAGTCACAGAAATCAGCTGCTCGCGGGCTCCATGCAGAGCAGGGCGTCGAGCTCGAGGAGCCATTCCAACGCTACCGATTCGACGAAGACCAGATTCTCCAGTTCGTCGAGCGCATCAGCGATCTCCACCTCCGAGTAGTCGTGCAGAGTCTCTCGCAGTTCGGCAAAATCA
>QHYS01000004.1:1601-3072 GCA_003223325.1 Acidobacteriota bacterium | reverse complement strand
ATGTGCGGAACCTATCCCGCGACAAATGGTCGCTTCTCCTCTCGCTACAATCAAGAGGCCTGACGCCTTTTCACGTTGGCGCCCGAACCGTTTCTGACCTTTCTTGCGGCTTCATCGCCCAACTGGAACGCTTTGGCAGCGCGCCGTGAATTACAACTAGCATGAGACGTGGGGGCTTTCGCGCAACATCTCCAGGTGCTCTCGCATATATCGAGCGAGGACGATGATGCGCTGCAAATTCTCCGTCTCCGACGCTGAGAGAGAGCCAGTCAAGAGCTGTAGCGCGTGCCGCTCGATCTGCGCTGCCGTGGCCAGCAACTCCGCTTTGTCTTCCCGATGCATGGTTAGCTTGACCTCCCGACCCCTCGGGTGATCGCCTATGCAAAAACCGGGCCTTGCATTACCAAACAGTGGCTTGCAGATCTTTTGGCGCACTAGCCACCATCTCATGTAAGGATTTCTGACAGCCGCGACCCCTTTTCAAGTTTCTGGCTTAGGGAGGTGCAGGGGTCCTGGAGCTAGAAGTCGAAGTCGAGATTCCGCGCGGCAGCTTTCTCAAACGTCAGAGCAGCGTGAAAAGCTGCTCAGCTTTTTCCGCTTCTATGCGCTTAGCTTAGCGGCCGTTCAGCAAGCGCGGCAGCGATGCAGATCAAGGCTTGCATGGCTACCTCCTCCTTCGATTAGCTCCAACAGACATTAGCTCCAACGGACTATTGTTGCCAAGCTGTCGCCTGGAGGATACAGTTTTCCCCGTTTCCGGATGAGCTGATAAACCGGGCGGCTGGCTCTGCAGCCTCCCGAGTGGAGAGTCTTCCGACAAAAAAGACAACGGGTCAGGCCAACAGCCCGGTGCCACGCTCAGCATCAGCCGGTCAGCGAACGCATTGAGGGGATTCCCCGGGGAGGGGGAACAATGCCGAGGAGCGCGTTGGCCGTCAGGGCGCATCGGATCGTCGATGCGACTCCCGCGCGCGTGATGCCTGTTCGTCTGGTCAACGGGCATGTCCACTGCCTTGCGCTGTTGGCGATCACCGAGCTAGGCGTTGTCATGCTCTGCGTCTATGGCGCGGTCCTTGCACGCTTTTCCGGCACGTTCAGCGCTTTCCAGGCGACGATGGGCCCGATATGGCCAAGGGCATTGCTGATCGCGGGCGTGATCCTGCTCGGCCTCGCGGCGATGGGCCTGTACCAGCTACGGCACCGCGCACGATTCACGGGTATCGTGGCCCGCCTGCTGATTGCCGTGCTGATGGCCGAAGGCGCCTTGGGCCTGATCTTTTATCTGGCCCCGGCGCTCTTCGTGGGCCGCGGCGTCCTCGGTCTAGCCGGGATATTTGCGGTTTCCGGATTGGCCCTGACCCGGTTCGTATTTCTGCAAGTCGTCGACGAGGATATTTTCAAGCGCCGCGTGCTCGTGTGGGGCGCCGGCGCCCGCGCGGCGACCATCGCCAAGCGGCTCCGCAGAAGCACC
>QHYS01000004.1:0-1596 GCA_003223325.1 Acidobacteriota bacterium | reverse complement strand
CGGTTTGAAGATCGTCGGCCATGTGAGAGCGCCGGGTGATGCTGCCGGCGTTCCGGACCACCATGTCCTGCAGTTCGACGGCGACCTCCTGCGCCTGGTGATGCGCCACAAGGTCGAGGAGATCGTGGTGGCGATGGATGACCGGCGGTGCGGCTTTCCCGCCGAAGAACTGCTGGAATGCCGCCTGCGCGGCATTCCCGTATACGACGTTCTCGCTTTCCTCGAGCGAGAGACCGGGCGGGTGAGCGTCGAGTTGATGCAGTCGAGCTGGCTCATCTTCTCGAATGGTTTTCGTTGCGACATCGCAAGATTGGCGAGCAAGCGCCTGTTCGATGTCGTCGCCAGCATCGCTGTCCTGCTCGCGGCCTCGCCGCTCGCCTTCCTGACAGCGATCGCAATCTTCCTCGAAGACCGCGGACCGATTCTGTATCGCCAGATCCGAATGGGGCAGAACGGGCGGGAGTTTCCGATGCTGAAGTTCAGGAGCATGCGGATCGATGCGGAGCCTAATGGGCAAGCGATCTGGGCGAGCCGCAACGATCCTGGCAGATGAGCTTTGTCGGCCCGCGCCCCGAGCGTCCGGCCTTCGTCCAGGAATTGACGCGGGCGATCCCGTATTACCCGGAACGGCATTTCGTGAAGCCGGGCATTACCGGGTGGGCCCAGGTGCGCTACAGTTACGGCTCCTCGAACAGGGATGCCCAGGAAAAACTGGAATACGACCTGTATTACGTGAAGCACCATAGCTTCGCCTTCGATCTCATGGTGCTGCTGCAGACGGTTGAAATTGTCCTCCTCCGCATCGGTTCTCGCTGATCGGTTGCGCTCCGCCGTGGCGGCGGCGTAACAGGTGTTCGAGCTTTCCATCCGCAGCCCCGATATTTTCAGCTATGGCTTGGGCGCGCTCGCTTTTCTCGCGTTCGCGGTTCACCTCGCCACGGGCTGGCGTGGCGGACTGCGCGCGTCGGTCCTGTTAGCCACGATCGCAGTCAGCGCGCTGTGGGCCGGTGCGAATGTCGGCTTTGCGTTGACCGAAAACCCGGCTTTCTGGGCCGGGCAGACCGTCCTCGACGCGTTGCGCATCGGCGGCTGGCTGCTGTTCGTCATCGCTTTGCTCCGCGGTGCGCGAACCGCATTGCAATGGGGACCCGCATTGCTGCTGCTGCTTCCTGCGGCGGCCTGGTTCGCATCTCCTGGCGCCCCGGCCGCACAAACCGGCCCGTCGCGCCTGGCCTTCGGCTTGCTGCTCGGCATTGCAATCGCCGGACTGGTTCTCACGGAACAGGTTTTCCGCCGCAGCCTGGAGCAGGCCCGCTGGGCGATCAAACCGCTCTGCCTCGGATTGGGCGGCGGCTTTGTTTTCGATCTCTACATGTATGCCGACGCGCTGCTGTTCGGCCGCCTGGACGCGGACATCTGGGCGGCGCGCGGCTTCGCGCAAGCCCTGGTGATCCCCTTCATCGCGCTGGCGACCGCACGCAACAAGGACTGGACCATCGACATCGCGCTCTCGCGCGGCGTGCTGTTTCACTCCACCGCTTTCCTCGCCTCGGGAATCTACCTGCTCGCGGTGGCGGCGGCGGGCTATTACGTGCG
>QHYS01000089.1 GCA_003223325.1 Acidobacteriota bacterium | reverse complement strand
TGAGAAGAAATGGCTCGATCTGCCTTGGCAGAAAGTGCGCAAGTCGGTGGAAGTGAAACTGTTTGAACAAGACGGCGAACTCTACGTGTTGGCCAAGAGTGAGGGAAGAAGAGCCAAAGAGACGGCCATGCGCCGCAAGCGGCTGGCCCGCTTGCTCAAAACGCTGCGTGCCCTGCGCCAGAGCTTGCCTTCGCGCGACCAGTTGTTGATGCGCTTGGGCGCGGCGAAATCGGAAGCGGGCCGCGCTTTCCAATTTGTGCACCTACAAGTGCCCGGGGAAAAGCAGGAGGTCACGCGCGAGACGTTCCAGTTTCATGTGGACAAGAAAAAACTCCAACAAGCCGAATGGCGCGATGGCACTACTTGCTTCGCTCGAACCTCACCGCAGAAGACCCTGCCGTGCTCTGGACGCGCTATGTGCAATTGACACAGATCGAAGCTGTATTTCGATCGCTCAAGAGTGAACTGGGGATCCGTCCGATTCGTCACCAGTTGGAGAAACGCGCTGATGCGCACATCTTGGTTGCGTTTCTCGCATACTGTTTGCAGGTGACGCTGAAACATCGCTTGCTGGTTCACGCCCCGGGATTAACACCGGTGGCCGTGCTCGAGAAGCTGGCGGGCATTCAAATGATCGACGTTTGGATTCCTACTGTGGATGAGCGCTGGTTGATTCTGCCCCGCTACACGCAGCCGGAAGCAGAGACCAAACTTCTCCTGGAGAAGCTCAACCTGAATCTGCCGAGCCAGCCACCACCGCGCATTACCGCACCAGGTAGGGAGCTGTCTGTGGTGGAGACCTCGGGCTAGCCTCGACTGATTCTACAGCACTTAACAGGCTCAAAGGTGCTCAACTGCGAAAGTTCGGCTAGGTTCCGACACTGATCTGTTCCCCGAAGACAAGAAATATTCGCTCTCCAACCTCGCCTTGTCAGAGGCAGAATTCACCGTGGATGTCAGCGAATTGAAGAGCAGCCAGCCGAACCCGGCTACAGACGGGGCCTCGGAATTGACGAGTGACGCAGCCCTAAGTAGCAGCCGCCGCAGTCATGCTGAGCAACAGAGCCGCCTAACTCCAAGGAGTGCGGCTAACTAAGACGGTTCTCATTGCCACGTTTCGATTCTGTCCAAGCAGTCACTCGATTTGTGGGATTTGCGGACGCGCTTGCTGATACCTGTGTCGGATTAGGTGCCGTCCTTGATCACTGCGTCGAATGAGATGCCGACTGATCAGAACCCTCGTTTCAGAGTGGCCCTCGTCGATTTTCACAATCTGAGCGCACATTTCAATTCACCCCGCCACCGCTTTGCTGCGCTGGGGATGGTGCGATTCTTCAGGCTCGAACGGCATTTCGGCGACGGAACCGAGTATAGTTTCATACTCTTCAGTCACAACCGCGAGCCCTTCCAGGTTGGGATGACAGATGGAATTGATCATGCCCTTCGCGCGCTCTCCGGCATCTTGGGCTTCCCTCTCAGTCTTAAACCCGGAGCTAATCACCGCTAACCGACCGTCCGATCCGCGAACCTTGTAACACCACACGATTTACTCCTTTCCGTTGGGGAATCCGCGCCAGCACGGAAACCGCCGCCTTGTTAATCTGCTATTTGTGCCTTCCGAATAAAACTTGGCATTAGCATCGATTCTCGGGAAGGGGGCTGTGGAAGGGGGCAAAAAACTACCGACATAGTATCGCGCATTGTTCTAGAAAGCACAAGCGATAAACGCAACCGCGTAGGCGAATAACAGGAGAACACATATAGTGTTGCGGGTGAATCGCGTAAACACCCCGGCAGCCTGTGCGACGCTGTGCGCTAGAGCACGCGGGTTAAACGCATAGCCTACTAAGCAGTGCCGTGCACTGGAATTTCGACAGCCGCCTCCTCCGCTGGGACGGTATAGTCAGGTCGGACTGGCGGGAGAGTCATAATAATTACTGATCAGTCGTGTCCGGGGAAAGTCCGGGACATTTCTTATAACTGCATGAGAGCACGGAGGTAAAGCGTCCTGAGGCAATTTTTCGATTTCAAATTTTTGCCTCCTCTTGGACACCATAGGACTGCTTGCGACCCTACGTTGGAGGCAGTCCTTGAACACGGGCCAAGCCGTTTTCGCTCAGCTCATGGAGTTCATCCCCACCTACCAGTTTCAACTCTGCGTCGATCGCTACCACGGCAATCGTCACGTCAAAGACTTCTCCTGCTGGGACCAGTTCCTCTGTTTGGCTTTCGCACAACTGACCTATCGCACCAGTCTCCGCAACATCGAAACCTGTCTGCGCGCCCAACAACCCGGACTCTATCACATGGGCTTTCGAGGCCGCGTTTCGCGCGCTACGCTTGCCGACGCCAACGAGACTCGCGACTGGCGCATTTACCACGACTTTACCCAAGGGCTGATCGGCATGGCCCGCGACCTCTACCGGGACGAGCCTTTCGGGGTGGAGTTGTCCGAGACCGTCTATGCGTTCGACTCGACCACCATCGATTTGTGTCTGTCCCTGTTTCCCTGGGGCCAGTTTCGTCGCCGCAAGAGTGCCGTCAAGCTGCATACGCTGTTGGATGTGCGCGGCAGCATTCCGACCAATGTTTATGTGACCGGCGGGCAGGTCCACGATGTCAACCTGCTGGACGAACTGCTTATCGAAGCCGGGGCGTTTTATCTGCTCGACCGCGGTTGCGTGGACTTTGCTGGCCTCTACACCTGCACTCAGGCGTGTGCCTTCTTCGTCACGCGCGCCAAAAAGAATATGCAGTTCTACCGTCGCTCCTCGCGCCCCGTCGAACGATCGACGGGCCTGCGGAGCGATCAAACCATTCTGCTGACCGGGATCCGAACCGCTCAGCGCTACCCCGACCCGTTGCGGCGCATCCACTATTTCGATGCCGAGAAGGACTCCCGGCTCACCTTCCTGAGCAACAATTTTCTCCTTACCGCTTTGACGATCGCCCCGTTGTACCGGGCGCGTTGGAAAGTGGAATTGTTTTTCCGCTGCATCAAACAGCACCTGTGCATCAAGGCTTTCTATGGCACCTCGGATCGGAGAACGCGGTGAAGACGCAAGTGTGGGTTGCCCTGTCGGTTTACGCGCTGGTAGCCATCGTCAAAAAGCAGCTCGGGCTGGACCTGAGTCTTTACAAAATTCTCCAAATTCTGAGTGTCACCATTTTCAAAAAAACCCCGATTTTAGAGGGGTTTGGCGACGAAGGTGAACACCTGACCCCACCCCATGGAAGCAATTGGGCCGCCGTTTTATTAGGGGGCATGTCACAACGCGCGGCACGAAATCGAGTGACTCCAGAGTTCCGGACGAACTCCACATAGAGCGCAACGGACCAACCACTGCGGCCGGCGCCTGCCGTCAACTTGCTTTATGGTTCGGGAAGCGCCTGGTCGTTCACGCTAACCCCCACCTATCAGAACCACGGCCTTTTTATTCGCGGAGATATCTCTGTTGTTCAGGTTCGTAGTTTCGTAGCGGGCGAAGCATTCCCTCCGCCAGGTCTAAACGGCACCCAGACTCGCGGCGTAGTCGAAGTGGGTTTCCTATTCTAAGCGGGTGTACGAGATAAAAGTGGGGGCTACGGAGTGCGAGAGGCCCAAAAGTCTTCAAATCGACCAGAGAGAATGCCACAACGCAGGGCAATGAGGGCATTGGCTCCGCGTACGGACCAGCGCATTCCAGATTGTTTAAGGCGCTCACCGATTACCGTGCGGCAGCCTGCCTCGACCACACCGGAGCCAACAGAGAACTTCTTTTCACGATATTCGGCATAACGCATCTGCGGCGCATTGTTCGCGAAGTAGCGCAATTGTTTAAGCATCGACTTTTTGCTTTTAGCAGAGGCGGGCAGTTGTTTGCCGGCTTGGCGAAGGAGCCGATGTCGCCCGCAAGAAACGTTTCGTTCGATCACTATTTCGGTACATATCCCGACGCCCTCAACCTCGCGGCGGAGCCGCCGTTTTATGCTCAACCCGGTACCCCTGCCGTAAATGGCTTCAGTCCCGCGCTCTGAGGAATACCCAACTTGAATCCGGCCAACCTCTCTGGTGCCACCAATCCTTTCCGTCTAGATCGTTTGCAGGCTGTGGCGAGCGATCAGGATCACTACTATCTCGCCGAACAACAGGCGTTCGATATGGCGGCACTGGATTTGTTTCCACGATTCGTGGGCACGGCTGGATCGCTCCCCGTGGAAGGGGGATCACCAGCACTACGGGTTTGAATCTGGGTTTTTGCGACGGCAACACGGTGACCGCGTTGTGGAATTACGCGCAGCACTTCGCCATGAAGTGCTAACTCCTACAGCGCGACATGGCCTTCCACGCCGGGTATGCCGAACCTGACTGGAGCGGCAGGCCCTGCACCAATTGCGAGAACTGACTCCGGCCCTCAGTATCCAGGCATACGATCTCGCCATCGATGATCGCGCTCTTTACCGACAGCACAGCCATCGCAGCAGCAAGCTGAGGGAAGGATTTGTAGACGTTGCGCTTTCTGGAAACCAGTTCGCAGGTGCCGTTGATGTACGCCACGGCACGAAAGCCATCGTGCTTCACCTCGAAGAGGAAATCGATGTGGTCAAAAGGCTCAGCCAGGGCCGTGGGGTTGATCGGCTGGACGCGCGGCAGACTCACGTTGCAATTTTAGAACGCCAGCGCCGGTGTTCACCGCGCCAGCTTTGGGGCCTCAATGAAGCGCAGCAAGTCACAACGCTCAATCTTGGCTGCTACCCCTATCAGATTCCGCTTTTTGATCTCCGTGCGCTGAGCTAGTCTTTGGCAGCACACCTCGACTTAGCCCCGCCTGCACTAAGTGATGCGGCAGAGTCACCACAATCTCGATTAGTGAGCCACTGCAGAACCAATTGCTCGCGGCCATTACCCTTTGGGGCAACAGAGGACAAGGGAAGTCATGTATCTAATGTCCTTCTGTTAGCCTAGTGTCATCCCATCATCGCCCTGCCCACGCCCTTATTACCGCACGGAGGGCTACTCTTATGTCAGAAGACAGCCGGGGTGGTGCTCTGCAGAAACTATTGGTGACGAGTGTATTATGGATAGCCTGATCACAGTCGCAATCGCTGCGGCGATCTGCCTGGTCTTCGTCCTGAGCTATACAAAGAAACTCAAGATGCAGGAAAGGCGAGCGCAAGAGGCTGCCAAGAAGGGGGCTGTCTACTCCGAGGGGCCACGTGCGCAGCATCCCCACATCGATGCGAACGCCTGTATCGGCTGTGCGACCTGTACCACGGTTTGTCCGGAAGGTGATGTGCTTGCCATGCTGGGCGGCAAGGCTGTCATCGTCTACGGTTACAAATGCATTGGTCACAGTCTTTGCGCCGAAGCTTGTCCCGTGGGCGCCATCACTATGGTTATGGCCAGCCCGGGAATGTCCGCTGACCTGCCCGTGCTCTCGCCCCAGTGCGAAACCAATGTCCCCAATCTATTTATCGCCGGCGAACTAGGAGGACTGGCTCTAATTAAGAACGCCATTAACCAGGGCCGCGATTGCGTGGACACTGTGGCGACCAGG
>QHYS01000370.1 GCA_003223325.1 Acidobacteriota bacterium | reverse complement strand
CGGCGACTAGCTACAGTTTGCCCTTTCATTGATCCTTCTATCTATGGCCGGCTGCCTAATGATAGAGGACCGGCACACCGGCGAAAGGGCCTGCGACGCTGATTTACATGTTGCGACGCTAAAGAAAACGGGACAAAGTTTTAAGCAGCTCCTTGGCAATACTCCATCAGTGTATTTGACACCTGAGTGCCGCCCTCAGCGGTCAGGACGATATTGCCGAAGTCCGCGACAGTGACAGCTCGCCCCGTGCCGATCAATGTGTATGGTTCGGAGGCGTGTTCGATATAAGCGCCGCCGTGTCGGCATTGTTCTGCTCGATGTGGCCGGCGACGTCACGAAGCGTAAGACCATACTGCGCGAGGAGCGCGGGATCGACGATCACCTAGCTGCAGGGACTATCGGCATGGCCCCGGGCAAGAATGAGCAGACGGCCTTGACGGGCTCGGGTTCTCCATGGTATTACATCTGTACGAATGTAATGGAGGCGCAATGGAATCCGCAATTACCGTCAAGGGGCAGGCTACGATCCCGAAGGCTATTCGTGAGCATCTCCGATTGAAGCCGGGGGATCGGGTCAAGTTCTTCGTACACCCCGATGGCAGCGTAGTTCTCTTGCCGAAACTTACCGCATCGTCTCTGCGAGGCATTGTCAAGACCAGGCGTCGGCGGACTGTCACCACGGCCGAGATGACCGAAGCCGTAGCAGAAGGTGCCTCCGGGGCTGGGCGCTAGGCATCGATGATCGGGCTCGACACCAACATCCTCGTGCGTTATCTCACCCAGGACGATCCAATTCAGTCAGCCAAGGCAACGGAGATAATCGAGCGGCGATTAAATGAAGAAAATCCAGGCTTCGTCAGCACAGTAGCGATGGTCGAGACCGTGTGGGTCCTGGACCGTGGCTATCGCTTAGCAGCCAACGAAATCGCCGCGGCTGTCGAGCGCATGCTTCAGACCGACGTGCTCGTGGTGGAGAACGAGCAGGAGGTTTTCACAGCCATGATCGCACTTAAGGAAGGACAGGGCTCGTTCGCCGATGCCATGATCGCAGCGCTTGCCGCCCGAGCAGGCTGCTCTTGCACCCTGACATTTGACCAGAAGGCGCTGCGCCTTTCCGGTTTCACACTTCCGTAAATCGCGGGCCGGGCCGTGTTTGGACGTTTGGTAATCGAAGAGACGCGACCAAATGTGAATCGGAGAACCGATCGCTACTGAAACCGTCAGGCTACCAAACCATCTTTCTTCTTCAAGACCTCGCGCAAGAACCATTGAAGAACAATTTGGTTCACTCGGAAGGGCCTCCAATGTATAAGTGTGCGTCCGAGAGGTCAAAATGGAAAACCCGTATGACGCGATGCGAAACACAGAACCCATTAGCGAAGACGACGCTGTTATGAAGAAGGAGAGTGCGTCCAGCGGTCCTGAGGATCGCAGGGAAAACTCCCGCCGCAGCTTCCTGACGGAGAGCGTGAGACTCGTCGCCGGTGTCGCCGCGGCAGAGTTGCTGCCTGGCCGGGTGGCCGCCCAACAAAACACTGCAAACGCCGCGACGCTCGAAAGGCTCACGAACGCTAAGGAACGCCCGATCCTACTGAAGGACGGCATCGTGTTCAGCATGGATCGCCAAGTAGGTGACTTCCAAAAAGCGGACGTACTGATCCAGGGAAAGAAAATTTTAGCCGTTGGCCCCAACCTATCGGCGCCAGCCCCGGCCGTTGTGGTAAATGCGATGGGGATGATCGTGATGCCGGGGTTCGTCGACACACACCACCATCAGTTTGAGACCCCGCTGCGAAGCATTCTGTCGGATGGTTTGCTGGGCACCGCTGGAGACGCGGTGAGCAGCTACCAGAAAACGATCATCGGCACCTTCACTCCCACCTATCTGCCGGAGGATGCGCGTCTGGGCGAGCTTGTGGCTTCGCTCAGCCAGATCAATGCGGGCGTTACCACGACGGTTGATACATCGCAGGTTTCCCTCACGCCCGAACATACCGACGCCTGTATTGCCGGCCTAAAGGAGTCCGGGCGCCGGGTTCTGTTTGCTTACTCCGCCGGCCCAGGCGGCAAGAGCCAATATCCGCAGGATATCGTTCGGCTCCGAAAACAGTATTTTTCATCCGACGACCAGTTGTTGACACTGGCCCTCGGCGATGCGACCAACGCCGACCAGTGGAAGCTGGCGCGTTCTGTGGGCGCGCCCATCGTCTCTCACATCGTTGATATGAGCACTTTGGAGCCGATGGCCAAGGCTGGGCTGATGGGTCCGGATAACGAGTATATCCATTGCACGAGGGGCAACAACGAGACCCTGTGGAAGGCCATCGCGGATACAGACGGCAAAGTCTCGATTGCCCCTGCCATCGAGATGCAAATGCGGCACGGGATGCCTCCGCTTCAGGTGGCGCTCGATCACGGCATCAGACCCAGCCTGAGCGTGGATGTTGAGTGCAACATGACCGCGGACATGTTCTCGATCATGCGCGCGGCCTATACACTCCAACGTGCGCTCGTCAACCAACGGGCGCTAACCGGCGAACAGAATTTGCCTCCACTGGTTACGTGCCGAGACGTCATCGAATTCGCTACGATTGCCGGCGCGACGGTGGCGCACCTAGACAGCAAAATCGGCACGCTAACCCCCGGCAAGGAAGCCGACATCATCATGTTGGCGACGGAACGAATCAACACGTTCCCACTGAACAATGTGCCTGGTACAGTCGTTACGCTCATGGATACCAGCAACGTGGAGAACGTCTTCGTCGCCGGCAAAGTGGTGAAGTGGCAGGGCAAACTCGTCGGCGTGGACCTACATCGGCTCCGGCTTCAAATCGAGAAGTCGCGCGACGGACTCCTTGCGCGGACGAGCCAAAGCCCCAACCTATTCGGCACCTGCTGTGCGGCGGGCTAGCAGCGCGCGTGAAAGTTCCTTGCATTTCGCCGCCAACGACATAACGGAAACGCTACGACGCTTGGTAATTTATGCGCGACTTGAGTGAGCGCGTCACAACCCGTGGCTCATGGGCCATTCCGTTGGCTGGTTGGAAGGCAATACGCTGGTTATTGATACGGTCGATTTCAATGACATGACGTGGATCGACGGCGCGGCTTTGCCGCATTCTGACAAGCTGCACATGATCGAGCGCATCACCCGCCCGGAACAAAACAAACTGCACGTGCACATCACCATGGATGATCCCAAGGCCTCTACCAAGACCTGGCCGGGATTCCGGGAGCTCGAGTTCGAGCCCAACTGGCATAACACGGAAATGATTTGCAAAGACAACATCACTTTCAACGACCTTAAGAACCAGGGCAAGGAGCAGTAAGGCCCCACCGGGAGTGGACCTCGAATGGCCCGCCTTGCGGCGCCCTTCTTTTTATGCGCATGTGTCTTAGTCGCCGCCTATCTGGACCGAGCTTCACCGCAAGCCAAGCTTTTCCGTTAATACTCCGTCGCGTGGAAACAGAACTCTTGACAGCCGTGGCCACTATGACTAGCATGCCGCCAGTTTTTTAGGATCTCTTCTCGTATCACTAGTCGAACGAAAAGCCTAGCGTAGCGGTTTTGTATTTATCGGAACGTTGCCAACGCATTTCAGGACGCGAAAATGCGAAGTGCAGTCACTTCGTCCCGTAACCGAAATGGAATCGCCGCTTCGGCTCACCGGATTTCCTTCTGCATTCTACTTTGCTCACGTCGAAAAGGGGGTTAGACATGTCTGCGCTGAAGACCGTGCTCACGCACTATCGGAGGTTTTTACAGGCGATCCTGTTGGCCGCCCTCTTAGTGTCGGCCATTCCAGCGTTAGCGCAACAGAGCAATGGCGCGATTCTCGGCGTGGTTAAGGATACTTCCGGCGGCGCTGTCCCCAACGCCAAAGTCACGGTAACGATTACAGACACCGGCGAGGTCCGCACGACCACCACGGGTGAGGACGGCGCTTACCGCGTTCCGGCCCTCCGGGCGGGTAATTATACCGTCCGAGTCGAAGCGCCGGGCTTCCAGACCCAAACGGAGACTGGGCTGACCCTGGAAGTGGCCCAGGAGCTGGTTGTGAACCCCTCGCTGCAGGTGGGAGCCACCATCCAGGAGGTCACGGTCACCGGAGAAGCTCCGCTCGTCAACACCACCAACAGCTCCATCGGTGCAACCATCAACGAGCAACAGATGGCCGATCTGCCGCTCAACGGGCGCAACTATGTCGAGTTGACATTCCTTAATCCAGGCGTCCAGAAAAACGCAATCCCCACGGGTGGCGGCGCCGGTGCGGCGGGAGCCTGGTTTAGCAGCAATGGCATGCCGCCGCGTTCGAATACCTTCACGCTTGACGGCAGCAATATCGGGAACGCGTATAACACAGGGCCCAATTCGGAAAGTGCAAATACCCTCGGAGTCGATGGCATCAAGGAGTTCAAGACCGTAACGAACTTATTCAGCGCCGAATATGGCTACACCATGGGCGCTCAGATGGTGATGATCAGCAAAGGTGGAACCAATAGTTTTCACGGCGATGCCTTCGAATACCTGCGCAATAATCACCTGGACGCTCGTAATTTCTTTGATCCGCCGCCATCGCTGTTGCTTGACTCCGCCGGCAATCCGCAGCGCAATCCGCAATTCAAAAAAAATAATTTTGGAGCATCGTTCGGAGGACCCATTCAGAAAGATAAAACCTTCTTCTATTTGGTATATGAGGGCGTCCGCGAGCGCCAGCAAGACGCCATTCAGGATCGGACCTTGCCTCCTGCCTGCCACATCCTCGCGGACCGCAATGGGAATTTCTATAATGATGCAGCGACACCTTTACCCCCAGGATTAGTGCCTCAGTTTCCCAATGGACTGCCTGCGAACGCCTACTATAGTTCCACGGGTTCCCCGATCACTCAAACGCCAGGGACAGCTTGGTTTCCCGGGCCGCCGGGTACTGTCGATCCACGGGGTAATTCCGCACCGGCGGCGGAACTGGCCGACTTGTACAACCAAACACCAGGGACGGTGAGCAGATGTGGTGCGGTCACGATTCCCGCAACGGGTCCGTTGGCGGGGGTAGTCCCCTTGGTTCCACAAGTTATCGTGCCCATGATTGGTCAGTTCCCATTCCCCAATAATCCTTCCGGACCCAATGGTGTCCTGAGCTATTCATACCCGGGTTTAACATCCGTTCGGGAAGACTATTCCCAGCTCCGTATCGACCGCACGCTTTCTGCCGCGGACTCCCTTTACGCTCGTTACACTTTTGACGACGCATTCGAACATGTTCCTTACGGCAATCTCAATAATGGTGATACGGGGACGGGATTTCCTCAATTCACAACCATTGGTCGAAGCCGCAATCAGTGGCTTACCTTCGGCGAAAATCACATTTTTTCGCCATCGACTCTGAATTCATTCCGCTTCTGCTGGTGCCGCACCAATTTCAGCAACTGGCAGTCAAACTTCATCACGCCATTGAACCCCTTTGGCGGTACAGCCGGCGGTCCGCAGGGCATCTGGTACAAATTCCTGACTGGCGTCGATAGCGCGGGCACGATTTCTCCAGGCAGCGGGACGACCGGCATTGGGCCAACCGGCGCACCTACCTGGCATATCCAGACGCTGATCACGGTCGGAGACGATCTCTTTTACACGAAAGGGAAGAACGCGTTTAAGTTCGGGGGCGTCGTCAACTATTACCAGGAACCGAATACCATGCAAAAGTTGACCTATGGGAGCGTCAACTACAGCAACATTGCCAATTTCATGCAAGGCATCCCTAACCAAATTGGCGCCGTTAAGCCGGACCCAACTTTTTTGACCGCGCCCGGATCCCAAACTCTCGTTGCTCCGTACAGCAGCAATTACCTGGAAAGGGACTATCGCTTCAAGACCTTCGGTTTCTACGTGCAGGACGACTGGCGTGTCAAACCGAGGCTGACACTGAACCTAGGTTTGCGATATGAATTCATGACCACGCCTCAAGACGTGCACGGCCGGCAATCGTACATACCCGACCTGGCAACTTCCACCACCTACAAACTTGGCCCCATCATAAGAAATCCCTCGTTCAGAAACTGGAGTCCGCGTGTCGGCTTCGCTTGGGATGTCTTCGGTAGAGGCAAAACATCGCTCCGGGGCGGCTTCGGTATCTATTACGACCTCGCAAACATTGGATCCTTGCTGACGCAGAATGCCGTCGGCGTTCCTCCCTTCGGCGTGCAGACCACGGTCTTCAACACGAGTAGCGGCTGTGCCTCCGCTGCCTCTTGCGCCGTTCTTTCGGGTCAAAATTTCCCATTCCCCCTCACATTCCCGCCTTCGGAAGCAGGCCGGGCCCTGCAAATGGCTGACTACAACCAGAATTCTCCGCATTCCCAGCAATATAACCTCACCGTTGAACAGCAGTTGCCAAAGGGACTGGCTCTTTCCGTTTCCTATGTCGGCAACCGGGGCATAAATCTTTTCACTGACATCGATGGAAATCCCGTCGCCCCCGCCGGCTACGGTGCGAACGGGGTGCCTTTCTATAGCGTGCCCAACGGCTTAGCCCAATGCTTCAACAATGCGTTCGTTCCAGGCGGTGGCGCGACGCCATTCGACTTTACAAAGACGTTTAATACAGCAACCAAAAACTATCTTGCAGCAGCATACCCTGGCGTAGTCGCCAGTAGCGCACCGTGTCGCTTGAACCCGTATTGGTCGAGCACCATCTTCATCACGGCAGTTTCCCACTCCTGGTACAACTCGCTGCAAGTGGCCGTAACCAAGCGCGAATCCCACGGCTTGAGCTTCCAAGCTGCCTATACGTTCAGCAAGTCGCTCGACACAACATCAGGACAAATGTACAACACCGACTGTGGAGCGTCGGGCTCCGCCGTCGGCGACGTTCCCACGAATTTGTACGCGGACAAAGGGCTCTCCTGCTTCGACGTGCCCCAGTCCGTGCACTTCAATCTCCTCTATCGCTTCCCCACGATGAAATCGAATGGCTTCCTCGGAAAGGTGTTGAATGGCTGGTGGATTGGCAGCATCGTTTCCGTGCAGACGGGATTTCCATTTTCTGTGCTTGTTGGAACCGAGCGTTCCTTCGATGGCGTGCAGATTGCGCAGAACCCTGGCGACCGCGCCAATCTGATCTCGACGCAGGGCATCACCTTGCAGGCTGCTCTTCCGGCTGTGGCGGGCGGTACCGCACCGTCCACGCCCAATTACACGTATACGTTTGTCCCCTACGATCCCAAGACGGTCATAACGGGTAACCCGAATAACTGGTTCAACCCGCTGATGTTCGGCCTCAACGGGCTGGGCACGCTGGGCACCTCGGCGCGTGATATTTTGCGCTCCCCCGGGTCCGGGAACTTGGATTTCTCCCTGGTCAAAGACACCAAAGTCGGCTTCCTGGGTGAGGGCGGAAGCGTGCAGTTCCGGGTGGAGGCTTTCAATCTGCTCAACCGCCCGTGGTTTGGATATCCCAATACGACCGCGTTCACCGGTTCGACGAATATCCTGTGCGGCGGTTTGAGCCCCAGCTCTGCGGGTTGCGGAACTACCACCAATGCCGCTTCCGCAACAGGGTTAATCGAAGATGTCCCGCTCAACGCCTCTTTGGCAAACCCGCTCGGCACGGCCGGGCAGATCACAACGACATTAAATAATCCCCGCCAGATTCAAGTGGCGCTGAAAATTATCTTTTGAGATCTAGTCTCGATTCAGTCCCGGTCTATCCACTCGGAAGCGGGCCGAGACCATCCGGCCGCAGCCGCGACACGATCCCCCAGCTCTCCAGCAGTAGCGAAGCCTCCGATCGCTTTCACTTCGATTTCCTAGGGCTCCCAGGTATCGCTCGAGGCGAGCTCTGCGGCGCCTTCAAAAAGAAACCGCGGCGCACGCTTTGCGCCTGATCGTAATAGTAGCCAGCGATCTCGTCATTATCGTTGATGCTCTGTGCGAATGTGCCTAAACCGCCGCTTGTGCTCGCGTTGGCCGCTTCGAATACGGAAAAGCTTCCATCATTGCGGCGCACGAAGGCGTGAAGCACGCCGGCCGAGTCTCCGAAATAGCCTGCAATTTCGCCTCGCCGGTTTATGCTCAGAGGAGCCGTCACAGGCCGAACGCGATACCCTTCGCGGTCGGACGAAGGTTGGCCCGTTTCAGCGGCGCTGCCGGGCGGATCGAATATGGCGAACACGCCATCGGCTCGGCGCATAAAGCCATGAAGCTCTCCGGTTGGCCCGTCGTAGAAATATCCGGCGATGCTGCCCTGCGAATTGATGGCTAACGGAAATGTGCCTTGCCCGCCGATTGCGCTCACATTAGGCGCGTCGAATTTGCTGATGCTGCCGTCTTTGTGGCGCAGAAAGCCGTGGAGGACTTGGTTTTCGTCTGCATAGTAGCCGGTAATCTCATCGGTTCCGCTGATGCTGAACGGCGCGGTATTAGCACTCTCCGACGGATCGAAGCTGATAACCGTACCGTCTCTTTCGCGCAAAAATCCATGCGCCATATCATCGCGGACATAATTCCCGACAATCTCGCCTGAGTCGTTGATCGTCTGGGCGACCGTGCTGATGCTGCCCGATGGATCGAACGTTTCGACCGTGCCGGAGGGATGCCGCACGAAGCCGTGGCGAGCGCCACTCGCCCCTGTTCTCGCATAATAATACCCCGCGATGTCGCCGGCTAGATTGATACTCTGCGCTAGGGTTCCCTCGCCGGCGTTGGTGCTCGCGTCGGGGGCATCGAAGATGGCGATTGGTCCGTCCTTGTGGCGCAGGAAGCCATGGAGCACATCATTGCTGTCGGCGAAATATC
>QHYS01000088.1 GCA_003223325.1 Acidobacteriota bacterium | reverse complement strand
GTCTGGCTCGCTCAGTCGACGAGTGCATCGAAGTGCAGGGAGTTCGTGTCGCGAAAGAATCGCGTTTTGGATCAGCAAAAGTGTGGTCAAGGAAAGCAGACGTGGACGAAGCGGCTTGCTCCCGCTAAGCGGCGCGTCTCTGGTATCGGTGGTGTAATCCTGTCCCTCAAAAACGACGTTCTGACTGAACTGGTTGAATTTAGGCAGCCGTCGCTGTAGCTTTTCGGCGACATGGTGACGATCATTCTCTCGTTGTTTTCTTCTGCTCGGCAAGCCTTTCAAACTCGCGCAGCGCTGCAAGCTGAGATTCTGGCCCTCCGACATCAGCTCTTGGTGCTCCAGCGCTCCGGCCGTGGCCATCGGCTGCGCTTGAGTCGCGCGGACCGATTCCTATGGGTATGGCTCGCACGATTCTGGAGCGCCTGGCGATCGGCATTGGTCATCGTCAAGCCCGAGACGGTCATCGCTTGGCATCGCAAGGGATTCCGACTGTACTGGAAGTGGAAGAGTGGCCATCCGGAAGGACGACCCTCCGTGTCGCGGGA
The DNA here is from genome assembly GCA_003223325.1 of Acidobacteriota bacterium. GTDB lineage: Bacteria > Acidobacteriota > Terriglobia > Acidiferrales > UBA7541 > Palsa-189. Next base: position 347 of record QHYS01000088.1, on the reverse strand, counting down.
AGTCATCGAACTGCTTCAGAGGATGAGCTGGGCGAATCCTCGCTGGGGCGCACCACGGATTCACGGAGAACTATGGAAACTGGGATTCGAACTGTCGCAAGCCACGGTTGCCAAGTACCTGGTCCGGCACCGGAGACCGCCGTCACAGAATTGGGGCACGTTTCTCAAGAACCACATGCACAGCCTGGTCTCTGCCGATTTCTTCGTGGTTCCCACGATCACGCTCCGGCTTCTGTTTGTTTTTGTGATTCTCTCCCCTGATCGCCGGCGTCCTATTCATCTCGCTGTAACTGCGAATCCCACGACGGTATGGACGACCCGGCAACTGCTGGCAGCTTTCCCTTGGG
>QHYS01000087.1 GCA_003223325.1 Acidobacteriota bacterium | reverse complement strand
TCGTGAAAATCCGCACCAAACTAGAACCACTGAAAACAAGGTACTTGCACATTTACACTAAATAAACCGTTGTAAAAGACTTGTTAATGGTGTGTGAAGAATTGACGAATTGAAGAATTCGTGCATCAGCTGTGATTGCCACATCATCATATTCGGAAACTCTTGCCAATGAATGTAGAGAAGGGCAAGGCGCGTGGTCGTCCGAGCTTTCAAGGGCGCGCAGTCTGCGTTTATCGGGGCGAAGCGTGAGACCACAGACAATTCCTGACCATCCCGATCACCCTTCCTATGAACGCCGATCACTGATCGGCTTGGCCCAGGCATGGTGATCGCTCTCGCCCAGGAACACTGATCGGAATCAGCCCGGAACGCTGATCGGCTTCAGCCGGAATCCGCACGTACAAGGGGCTTCGCGAGAATCGGGCAGATTGGCCGTCATCAGTGTTGAGCTAAGAGACGGGCCCGTCATGGGCCCGGACGTGGCGGGTGAGTTGCGGGCTTACCCCGACGGGATACTCTCCCGCGACGATTCTTTTCCGATGCTATGCAACTACATTCGTGCCGTGTACGAGGGGCAGGTCTGGACGAACAGTAGGCAACTGCAGTTTGTAATTGAGGCTCTGATCAAGAGAGCGCCGCGACGTATGAAATACGCACAAGGGGCAAGTATGTTGACGCAGAGGGAAGAAGGCTTGGTTCAGCTGGTGGCTCAAGGTCTCACCAACCGCGAGACTTCCCAACCTTGATTGAACACAAGACGGCCGAACCCATGTCCACTTTCAAGGACGCGTTCAGCGCACCGAGGTCATGGAGTTGAATCGGGTGGGAGTGACAGCTCAGGATTGAAAATTACGAGCTTTTGCGCGGAGACGAGGAACGCAGTTTGTTTGTGGGCGCTTCCGACTATTTAGTGGGCGAAGGAGCCAATTCATTTCGGTGCGGGACTTGAGTGAGTGTCGACATTGCCGGTGAAGTTATGGCCAAGACGGGAGCAATTTTCGGATAAGCGACAGCTTTGAGTCTATCGCCGCCTTGCAAATCCAGCAGTTTCGATGGCGCGCCAGACTGGCCCCTCAGTCACCGTCCCGTCCCCTCGGACATAGGCTATCAACAGCGAGTTATAGCAGATGTTATTGATGTTTCTTGGGATGCCCCGGCTTCGTTGTGCAATCAGACTGACGGCGCTTGGTTCGAAGAGTGGTTTGCCGCAATAGCCTGCCACCTTGAGTCGGTGGTCGATATAGCACGCTGTTTCCGCCGCGGTGAAGGGCTCCAGACGGCTGAGAACGGCAATGCGTTGACGTAGTTGCGACAATTGGGGCTGCGCCAGCTTTGCAGCCAGTCCAGGCTGGCCGGCTAGGACAATTTGCAACAATTTGGTGTGGTGCGTCTCGAAATTGGAAAGCATCCGCACGGTTTCAAGCACGGAATCGTCAAGATTTTGCGCTTCGTCCACCACCAAAACAAAACGCTTCCCGGCGAACATGGTCTCAAACAAGACCTCGTTCAACTTATTGTGCATCGCTACAAGACCCATTCCCTGGGCATCGATGTTTAAGTCGTGAAGGATGTACTGGAACAATTCACGGGAGTCACACTGAGTCTGGAACACAAAGACAGTGCGCGCGGAATCGCGCAATTCTTCTAGTAGCTGATAGAGCAGGGTAGTCTTACCCATCCCCGGCTCAGCGATCAGCGCCAAGAATCCCCTATTGTCTTGAATTCCAAACGAAAGCGACGCGAGGGCCCCGGCGTGAGTTTGGCTGGCGTATAGGTAGGCAGGGTCTGGAGTCATGCCAAACGGTTGCTCTCGCAGACCGTAGAAATCCAGAAGCATCCGTGTGGCCCTGTCATCTTGTTGATGATGCAAAGACGAAGGCTCAGTAGCTTCACGCTGGTAGTGTGAGGTTAGTTCTCTTTCAGCGGCGAGCCAATCGTCCATCTCACTGCCATTCTGGCGGCCTCGTTTCAAATAGATCTCGTATGCGCGCCGTTCGATTTGCTCCCTTGTTGGCACTTTCTGCTTAGTATCGGACAGGTCTTCGCGGTGTCGCACGGGAGCCGGTGTGTCCGGTGCAAACGCGGAAGCCCTCTTCGCCACATCGCGCTCGGGTGGTGGCAAAGACTCCTGTTCTTCGGCGGACAGCGATGTCTCTGGGGCTTCCGCACTCGCGTCAGGTGAAGAATGCGCGGCAGGCAGGGCCATCGCGATGGCCACTTCATCCGGTGGCGGGGTCTTGATCGGAGTAAACTGATCAACGGTAGTTTGATCGACGATGCTGACTCTATCGATGTCTGCGGGTGCCGCGACTTGCTTTGGTGGTGCGGCGGGCTCAGGTGATTCATCGCCCCTCTCACAGTCATCGGAGGAGGCTGTCGGCGCCGCTGCTTCGTCTAGCTTCGGTTCCGGCGCTCCGGCAATTCCGGCGGCCACCAAAATGCGGGCTTGTTCCGTGGCGGCGCTATCGGCAGCGGACGATTCGGGCTTGTCGATTGCGGCAGAGGCAGGGTGCCAATCCACTTCCGTCTGGACGGTGCCGGACAGCCCCGTTACCTCGGTCTCTTGGCAAACCCAGGTTCTTACTCGTTGCCGCGCGTCTTCGGATAGGTCCACGAATCGTAGGCCGCCGCACTTTGTTAAATCGTGGGACCGCGTGACCTGGGCATCGGCTTCGATGTGCGTGCTCGTGCCGGGCAGCGCGAATCTCAGATGGACGACTTGACCTTCGGCGACGGCTGCCACCCCCTGGAATCCCAATCCGCCTTCGGACAGGTCGTGGAGGATAACTGGGCCGAAATCGGTATAGTCCAAAAGTTCACAGCGCCCTCGCGGATGCGACCGGCGGTCTCGCTCCCGCAACGATTCCTCGGCAATGCCTGGCGTAGAGGACATGGATTCATCCAGGAGAAAAAGACAGCTTCTCCTCACTTTCTGCCACAGCTGGTCCCAAGAGACTGACACGCGGGGAGTGCACGAAGCCGCCGCGCTGGTGTCCGCAACAAGACGAAGGGATTAGGAAGAGATAATTCTCATTGGCTGAGTGCCCAGAGAACCAATTCCACCCGACTAGATAGGCCCAGCTTGTCAAAGACATGGCAAAGGTAGTTCCTGACGGTGTGCTCGGAGATGCCTAGCTTGAGAGCAATCTCTTCATTCCTCATTCCCTCGGCTACCAGCCTCGTGACTCCACATTCGCGCTTAGTTAATCGCTCCATGCCTCCGGGCTTCACAGCTTGCACTGGGCTTAGGCGAGTGACCAGTTCGAACAAAAACTGGAGTTGACCATTATTGATCCAAAATTGGCCGCTGTGCACAGCGCATATGCACTTCGGTAGAAAGTTAAAGGGGTTCTGTCGGCAAAAAACACCTTTGGCCCCGCCGCGAAAGGCATCAATCACCAGATCGCGTTCGTCTGAATCGAGCAACATAACGATAGGGGTTTTCGATCTGGCCCGCCGCAGTTGAAAGAGGACTCTAAAACCTGCCAAAGGCCCGTCCTGGAGATTAGTGCTAAGGAGCGTGACATCGGGCTTACACTTCTCCAATTCTCGATATATCTCAGGGGACCTAATCCCGAAGGCGTGAACTTCGAATCTTTGTCGGTTTCTCGTCAGCGTCGCCTGAATGAGTTCACTTGCCATGAGGCTGGATTCTGCAACGAACACACGGATCGTTTCGCTTGAACTCGTAAGCGACTCGTGGTCGGCGCCATTGACCTTGCTTGCGTGGCTCACGGAGCCTCCGGCTGTTGGCCGATTCTCAGAAACTTCTCTTCTGCGAGAAGTGTTTGCCTAGGATCGCATCCTTTAAAGTGTCGGGCGCCTCGGATCAACTTCCTCTGTTTCTATCTGCGTCATGCTATAGGGAGAGAGGGGCTGGGTACTCTCGAAAAATGAAGAGAAGAAATGAAGAATTGACACGCTCCCTCACGCTCCTAACGGGGCCGAATTAAACGCTACTAAGAATTAAGAATAATGATGAAAAGGTTGTCGAAATCTATAGTGATATCATGCTGATGTCAAGAGAGAAAAATTATCTGCCGCCACCTAATCTAATCGGCCCACTGAATAAACGTCATGTTTTCAAACAGATCGGCCGGCAAGCGCGAGATCAGCCGCATTCCCCCAGGGCAATGTTTATCTGAAGACCATTTTGACGTCCCGGATGGGCACCCTTATACGCGCGAGGCCCTTCCGAGTTGACCCGACTCATTTTCGTTTCGTACTCTTCCAGCCCGGAGACAATCAGCCCGATTCGCGCTGACTTGCAAATCGACTGAAATTCCTAGTTCCGAGGCATTGCCCGCACAAATGCGGTCGAGCAATGGGGCGTTCAGTTGGCGTTCAGTCCTTACACGGGTGCGAAGTCTGATCGTGCGCTGCGGAGTCCAGGCGATGCCGATCACCATTCCGGTCTGATGCCGATCGCTTTTTCGGCTTGGACCGGAACGTTGATCGGGATAACCCCGGAATGTTTTCCACAGAGTAAGGTGGTGCTGGACATCAGGACATTACAGACGGCAAGCTGTGCTCGGAAACCAACCTACGAAAGCCGGGTGGACGCCGCACTGTTCGGTGCAGCGAGCCCGGCGGAGCGGAAGCCTCAGCGTATCCTTCCCGATTTTCGCTCCTTGCAGGAGCAACTGCAGCGGCATCCCTATTTGACAACCCGCTGGAGCTGCTGCAGAGCGAAGTGCGGAGTAGGACGCGAGCGGCGGGAGCGTTCCTGGACGGCAAGTCAGCCCTGATGTTGGCCGCGGCGAGATTGCGTCAAGTAGCCGGCACGAAGTGGGGCATGCGGCGCTACCTGGACATGAACCGTCTGAACGGAAGCGAGCGAAGCGCAATGAGCGCTCGCGAAACGACTTTCAGCTTCCCGAGGGGGGCGAGCAACACAACCAGCAGATCGATGTCTCAGCAAATGTGCGAAAAACTCTGGACACTACCAAGACTCTTGCCCCGGATGGCTTCGTTTCCATTAGGTCACTTTGTCACACTGGACCAAGGACATCTAGGACATCTGACTGACCTGCCATAAAGGGTACCTAAGGTGACCTTCTGCTTCTTGCGGCACTGCCCATCCCAGTTTAATTTCGTCGCGTTTTTTTAAGGGAGTAACGTATCTTCCAGGGTGTGTGTCGCACGGGGCCTTCCTTCTGGAGCTAAAGAGTGGAACTAAGAAGCAGTGTGCGCTACCCGGTTAGGGCTTCCGTAGTGTTCACTTGGCAAGGTCCAGGTGGTCCTTTACAAGGAGAAGGGATCACTCGAGACATAAGCAGAATAGGCGTCTACGTTCGCACTCAGACGAGTCCTCCACTTGCGGTCACGGTCCAAATGGAGATTTTTCTTCCTCCGATCGAGCCCCAAGGGAAAGCCGTGAAAGTCTTGAGCGAAGGGCCAGTGATCCGCGTCGAACACCCATCAGCAAACGAGGGACAAAGCGGATTTGCAGTACTTACTTTGCTGAAGGTTGCGCCATCGGCCAATGGAAAGTAGAGTTTGGCGACGGGTCGAAACCGGCGGAACTGCAGGCGCCGGCTAACTGCGCCGGATCGCGTCAACACGTCCCAAGATTTCTTTGAATTGTTTGTGCCGGGGAGCTCGTCGCTTTCAAGAAGCTGGATGGAGTGCTGTAAGCCATATATGAAAAGACGATGGCTTGGATTGTCACTAAGTCGGGACCCACTGCGACGAGCCAAGTGGAGACGTGGGCTCTGCCTTCCCTCAATTCGTAACTGGGTTACGCCAACGAGTTTGACGGAGCGCAAAGAAAGCATTCCAATTTTTCTATACCCTTCGGACCGGTGACGCTATCAGTATGATATCTCTGTGAGATCGACGTACGCCTGCCTCTCAATCACAAATGTGAGGATTATGTCTAAGCAGATGACCAAGCGCCAAGAGCGACTATTGATACGTATTCCAACGAGTCTCAAGGCCCGATTGGTCAAACTCGCTGCGCGAGAGCGGCGATCCCTGAACAGGGAAATCGAGTTTCTCCTCGCACAGGCGGTTCGCTCTGGGATACGGAATCGAAGCGGCGTCGAACGCCAAGAGCGTAGGAATATTAATGCGATTGCCGATCGCCAGAGTTCGGCGTAGCCACAACCTGTGATGCGCTCCTGAAGGCTGAGCTGACGCCGAAGCATGCGGTAGATTTCACATCTCGGCACCTCGTTCTTGTCCCTCACCCCGTGTTACGTTCCCGACCTCGCGGACAACTATCATCGAGTTACCCGACGCTGTGGGTCTCACCATCCCGCATCAGTTCATTGGCAGCGGCCTCAGCTTCCTCCTGGGCCAAGAAGGGTTGGCAATCTATAATGATGCCAACAGTGTTACGGTCAACAGCGACGCAACGCTTCGGCGTATTCTCCCCGCGGCGAATGCCATCTTTCGAGCTTACGCCGAAGCATGCGGTAGATTTCACATCTCGGCACCTCGTTCTTGTCCCTCACCCCGTGTTACGTTCCCGACCTCGCGGACAACTATCATCGAGTTACCCGACGCTGTGGGTCTCACCATCCCGCATCAGTTCATTGGCAGCGGCCTCAGCTTCCTCCTGGGCCAAGAAGGGTTGGCAATCTATAATGATGCCAACAGTGTTACGGTCAACAGCGACGCAACGCTTCGGCGTATTCTCCCCGCGGCGAATGCCATCTTTCTCGGGCGCAAATAAGGAGTCGAGGTAAGGACGGACGCTGCTGTTCCTGTTTGCGCCGCATTGAAATTCGCAGTAGTGAAGGCAGATGGGAAATCGCTGATCTGATGACCACTCTCCAAGAATGTAACAGCACCGCTCGCCTCGTTGGTTAGGAGCGGCTAATATTCGCAGCCCTGATCGGATTCTGAAGCACCTAGAGAGCACGGACGGTGCGACTCCTGAGTGCGACCGTCCTCAGAGTGAACGTCTGGTTTTCCAGGGGGGGCAGCCACTCCACGTATGCGCCCTACAGTCCCGGAGGATACGTGTAGGTGGCACTGCCTGCAAAGCTCGCTGAGTAACCGGGAGCGACGGCAATCGCCTTGATGGTCGTCGTCCTGATGACCGTAATCGGCCCGGTGTACTGACTGGAAGATGTGGTCGGTGTGTTCCCGTCGGTCGTGTAATAGATCGTTGCGTTGGGAGTCGAGTCCGAGATGGTCACCGACTGCGGCAGGAGGTAGCTCCCGCCGGGCGGGTTAAACGTCGGCGCCGTTGCTTGCGGGATCTGGATTGTGTAGGTAGCACTGGCCACAGCGCTCTGCGTATAGTTTGGCGCGGAGGCGATAGCGTTGAGTGTGGTCGTGGTGCTCACCGCAATCGGCCCGGTGTACTGTGTTGAGGGGGTCGTCGGCGTGCTGCCGTCGGTTGTGTAGTGAATTGTCGCGCCGCTGGTGGCCTCTCTGATGGTCACTGTCACCGATCCGGTGTAGGTCCCCCCACCCGGGCTGAAGGTGGGCGTGGCCACTTGCTGCTGCTGTTGGATGATATAGGTGGCGCTGGCCACCGCGCTGTTGGTCATCCCGCTCGCCGCCGCCATGGCCTGCAGCGTGGTTGTTTGCGTGAAGGTGAGCGCGCCGGTGTAGACCCTAGGCGTGCTCCCATCGGTCGTGTAATAGATCATCGCGCCGCTGGTGGCCTCACTGATGCTCACCGTCACTGACCCGGTGTAGGTCCCCCCACCCGG
>QHYS01000371.1 GCA_003223325.1 Acidobacteriota bacterium | reverse complement strand
CCAACGACGAGGCGCCGACTTCCAAGGCTTCGCCAGCACTACGGGGTCCTCGATGGAGACCTGGTAAATGAGGTAGTTCTTCGAGGGACGGCTGAAGCGCTCGATCACATGCTCTTGGTTACTCGGATACCATCCGGTCCCGTTTACCCCGGTGATATTCCTCAATCTCTCATCAATCGCGATGACGTCGATGACCAGCGTATCTCCCTCCCAATGAGCCGCCGAGTCGCCATTGAACGTGGGATCCGGATCTTTGGGATGCGCACGCCCATTGGTGTATATCATGCGAACATCCAACGGGTATTGACTCAGAATGACTAATTTTCCCGGGGTTTGCATCAACTCCATGGGGGCGTGCTGAGCGATTTGCTCTAATATCGTGCTTGGAGTGCCGGCCTGATCACATATTCCATAAGGGAGCGGCATGGTGTATTTCGCGGCCAGACCAGGCTTGAAGGAAGGCGGCTCCTCCGGTGTTGCCCTGGAATCGAATTGCCTGAATACAACTGGGTCGACCGGGTAAGCAACCTGCAGCATTCTTCCGGCACCGTTTGGATACCAGCGTCCTGTAAGGTCCGGATGCCCGTCAGCTGTGTGGGGCGTCGGTCCGCCTGGCGGCAATTCATGCACCTGATCAAAGCCGCCGGCCACCGGTCCGGGAGCTTTTCCTCCGGTCTTCGGAAGGTTCTGGGCAAAACAGCCCAAAGCCGCCAGCACCACTCCAGCATTCCCAAGGCAATAGCGGAAGCGTCGGTTCATTCTTCTCATTTCCAATTCTCCATTTTCAGGATCGCACTTTTCATGGGGCAAACGCGCGCGCCCGAGACGGACGCCATTTCGCCGCTCGACAACGCGGATCATGGGCTGCCCAATTCACGGCCGTGAGCAGCGCGAGTTCGCGCTCTCAAAAGGCGCGTGCCGAGGACCCGCGTTCAGAAGTGAAGTTGCTCGGGCGTCAAACCTTCAACATTCTGCCCAACGATACGCAATAAGCCATCCGGCAGCTTGAGGAATTCCGCCGCGCCCCTGTACTCCGTACCGCCAGCTTTGGTCGGACAGGCCCTCACTAGGATGGGCTTACCCACATTATTGAGGAAATCCTCGCGCGTGGTGCCGGACCTCTTCATGCCCAGGGGCGTGACCGTTTCCAGACTCCACGACACCATCTTGCCGCGGGCGTCCTTCACATCCATATGAATATAGGCGTGCGGATTCTCCCAATCGATACCCGTCAAGGTACCCTTCAGGTCCATGCACTTAGTCTTGTCGAACTCCACACCGAATCCGTGGTGCGCAAAGGTGGGAAGCGCCGCGCCGAGCAGAGCCAAAATTGCCACCAAAACAACGGGAGGTTTAACTCTCATGGAGATGTCTCCTCCGACAACGGGTTGGGAAGCGTATTTAAGCTGAGATTTCCGATATGACCGCCCTGACTTGGCGAAATCTTACACCAGCTTCAAAGCGCGGAGGAACAAGTTTCCTTTGCCTCCGTGGTAACGGCGCTTCAGTCGGCAACGATTTTGACGCGGAGGCGGCGGGTGCGCGGGCCGTCGAATTCGCAGAAGAAAATTCCCTGCCAGCGGCCGAGCTCGAGCTGGCCTGCGCCGATGAAAATCGTGGCGCAGCTGCCGACGAGCGCCGCCTTGATGTGCGAATCGGAGTTGCCTTCGACGTGGCGGTAGCCGGCGTTTTGGGGGACAAGGCGCGCGAGGGCGCCCTCGATATCGGCGGCGACGGCAGGGTCATCACTTTCGTTGATGAGCACGGCGGCGGTGGTGTGCGGGACATAGACGTAACAGATGCCGCTCTGTACGCCGGAGTCCTGCACCATTTTGGCTACGCCGGCAGTGACGTCGAGCAATTGCGTGCGGCGCTCGGTGCGCACGGAGATTTCGCCGGCGGTGGTGTGGCGGGTTGCTTTGGTGGAGCCTGGAGGCATCGTGGTCTTTTGCTTCAGGGGCTAAAGTCCCGGAAGTTCGGAATTATATAGGTCAGAGCTAAAGGTCTGACGCCCTATTTCACGCAGGAAGCAAAGGAGAGATTCCTCGCCCGCCAATCAGAAAGTCGGGCGGCAACAGCGCGGCCGACGGCGGGCTCCGGATGACAGCCCGAAAATGTAGCGGCGCACGCCGCCGATGTTCTTAGGTCAGGGCGGTGACGGAGGCGGCGCCGTAAAAGCTGAACCAGGGCTTGGCCGCGGCCAGCCGCTGGTTCACGTTATTGATATTGGCGACGCCCTGTTTCTCGAGCCATTCCTCGAAGGCCTTCAACCCTTGCTTGGCGTAGACGGGAATGCCGTCTTTCCAGGTGGCGCGGCCGCAGAGCACACCGGAAAAATTCGTGCCAGCTTCGGCGGCGAGCTCGAGCGATTCGTTGAAGGTATCGTTACTGACGCCGGCGGAAAGATAGATGAACGGCTTCTTGGCCATGGACGCGGCGCGGCGGAAATGTTCCTTGGCTTCGTCGCGCGAATAGACGGATTCGCCATTGCACGAGCGCGCGCCCTTCACGAAGGCCATGTTGACTGGCACTTCCACCTTGAGGACGTCCACTCCGTATTGGGGCTTCGAGAATTCTTCCATGCTGCGGGAAACAATCTCGGGCTTCTTACGGGCGAAGTCGATACCCTTTTCGTCGACGTTCTCTTCGTAACCGACGAACTCGAGGAAAAACGACACGTCGACGGCGGCGCATTCGGCGCCGATGCGCTCGACCCAGGCATGCTTGGTTTCGTTGACGGCGGGCGGATCGAAGGGCGTGTAGTAAAGCAGGACTTTGACGCAATCCGCCCCGGCAGCGACCAGGCGCCGGACCGAAAACTGATCGAGCAGATCAGGCAGGCGGCCGGGCTGCGTATTGTCGTAGCCGCTCTTCTCGTAAGCGAGCAGCAGGCCGGCATTCTTTGCGCGCACCCTGGCCGCGTAAAGGCCGTACTCGGGATCGAGCAGGATGGCGCTTGCGTGCGGCGTGAGGATACGGGTGACGGCCTCTTTGAATTCGGCCATCATCTGGTTGGTCACGCCCTTTTTGTCGATGCCTTTATCCTTGGCGATGGCGCTCTTCAGCGAGCCGCGCTGGTCCATGGCTGCCGCGCCGATCACGCCGCGGTCATTCGAAACTGCTTCCAAGCCCTTTTGTTTGCCGGGGCTGATTTTCATTCCTTATGCCTCCGAAGAAGAAATTTATGAAAGCAGAAGTTTGCGGTCTATTCTAACATGGGCGGCTGTCGCAGTTGGCGGAGCCCGCCGCCCATTGATGCGATGATTGAAAATAGCGAGAGAGTCAGATTATCCCGACGCTAGAACAGGCGGGCCATGCCTTTTTCGTCGAATCCGAGGACGACGCGGCCGCCGGCGACGATCAACGGCCGGCGGATCAGGCCGGGTTCTTTGGCCATCATGCGGACGGCTTCCCGACGCGTGGGTGGGTTCTCGGCCAATTTCTTTTCGCGATAGACCTCGCTATGTGTATTCAGGAACTCGCCGTGGTCGCGAGTGCCGATGAGCTTTTCCAGTTCCGCCGCGCTCAGGGGTTCCTTCCACAGGTCGCGATATTGGAGCTGGTATCCGCGCCGCTCCATGAAGTCGCGGGCCTTGGTGCAGGTCGTGCATCCGGGTTTGTGCAGGAATTGCACGCGCCTGGCTCGGGCTCGCGCGCTGCGTTTGCGCTTGGGCGACTTCTTCACGGTCATGACCTTAACAATCCTCGATCGCTCGTATCGTGGCGTCGCATAGCAAAGGCACTGGATTTTTTACCCGAGTTTCGTTATAGGTCAATTAAAGGCAATCGTGCGCGCAACATTGTCGCTCCATCGTTCCATCCGTTTAACGGTCTTTTAAGAGAAACCAGTCCCCCGGAACCATCCTGAAATTGAGCGTCGTCTAGCTAAAGCCTGTTGAAAAACCCCCGGCCTAACCCCTGCCGAATGCGAGCAGCGGCGCTACGAACGTGACCGTTCGCAGGGGCTCGCCCAGGGCTCGCCCCCCTTGTTTTCCCTCGGAAATTCACAGAAAAGAACCAGAATCCTTCGGTTTTTCTCATTTTTCTCTTGACGAT
>QHYS01000369.1 GCA_003223325.1 Acidobacteriota bacterium | reverse complement strand
CGAGCATACCTCCTCAACCGGTCGACCTGTCGGAACAATAGGAACTGCGCAAAGCACGTTTCTCCGATTTGATCGGCAAGCTCACGTCGGACGCGGTCGAGCATCGCTTGCTTACGCTGGACCAACCCGGTCGGCCATTCGAGGTAGTGCGCGTTGTCGAACTTCACCTTGAGCGCGCGGAAAAGGGCGTAGTCTTCCAGCCAATAATCATGGTCGTTACAAAATTGCTCATAGGCTAGTCGTAAGTCAGAACGGATCCCCGTCTTGAAGTTGGCCCAGGTTTTTTCCAGCAGCCGATACTTAAACGGTGTGACGGCGTCGTAATCAACGACGGCCGCCGAGAATGGTTCGTGCGCGCAATCCCTTGCCTCCAACAGTTCGTCCTCGATCAGCCAGTCGGGACTGATCAGAAGTGCGTTACCGGCGAAAGAGGATAAGGGTTGGTATGGTGAGTTGCCGTAACCGGTGGGCCCGAGTGGCAGCACTTGCCACCAGCTTTGGCCAGCTTGACAGAGGCGATTGATCCACGAAAGCGCAACGGGTCCGAAATCGCCAATGCCGTAGGGCGAGGGCAACGAACTGACAGGCAGCAAAATCCCACACGCGCGGTAGTCGGTGGGAAATGGGGGCACACTGACACTGTCGCGGCTCACTCTTACGGTTCCGAGTTCGGAAGCGCGGTTCCCCTGCCAGGATTCATCTGTCCGGCGTTCTTTCATCGTTAGTTTCCATTAGCGCCAAGATGGCGAGTCATGCCACAAAATGAACGGCGTTTCCATTGGCACGAGCGCTCGGCTGTGCTGGGGAATAAGGCGCGGAGTGTAGTCGGCCGCGGCGCGATTCGCCGCGATACGCGCCGTGTACATGAAGCCGTTGGCAGAGCCGACGAGACGGTCGCCGCGATTCATGCGATGGCGAAACGGGGTGTTACCGTCCAGCCCTTGGGCATAAAGTTCCACACGCACCGAATCGGGATCGAGATCATTAAGGTAAACCTGCGCTTGAAAGAGCAATTGCCCCTCCTTCTGTTCTACTGTCGCGGATCCGAATCGCAGGGTCGGCCAGTGCTTCGCAATCTGGGTCTGCCAATTGAGCAAATCCACTCCTATCGCACCTTGGTTTTTGGCACGCTCCTTGAAAGCTGATGCAGCCGACAGGTAATGTTCCTCTGTGTACTGGCGCACGACGCGGTTCGTGGAAAAAAGAGGCGTCAATCGCGCCATGCTTTCCCGCATGCGAGCCACCCAGCCGCGTGGAATTCCATGGTCGTCACGCATATAGAACTCGGGAACGACTTCTCGTTCGAGCAGCTGATAAAGGGCTTGGGCTTCTGATGCGTCCCAAGCGGGATCATCCCCGTGTTCCCCCCTGTCACCAAGGGCCCAGCCGACCTCCGGCGAATACGCTTCTGCCCACCAGCCATCCAGCTCCGAAAGATTCAATCCCCCATTGACGAGCACCTTCATGCCACTCGTACCACTCGCCTCCCAGGGGCGTCGTGGCGTGTTGACCCACAGATCGACGCCCTGCACGAACTGCTCTGCCATGAGCACATCATAGTCACTCAGGAAGGTTACGCGAGACCTCACTTCGTTGCGTCGGGAGAACTCGACCCACTGTCGGATCATCTCTTGTCCGGCGATGTCCTGCGGATGCGCCTTACCTGCGAGCACTAGTTGAACGGGACGATCTCGATTCGAGAGGATTCGCACTAGCCGCTCCGGATCATGCAACAGGAGGTTTGGGCGCTTATACGAAGCAAAACGACGGGCGAAGCCTAGAGTCAGGGTGTCGGTGTCCAGTGTTTGCGCGGCTTGCTCTAGGTCCTCCGCAGAAGCACCTTGCTCGGATAATTGACGGGAGTGACATTTGCGAACGTACTGTACCAGAGACTTGCGGCCATTGGACCGTAACTGCCAGAGTTCGGAGTCACTGGCCCTGCGAAAACACTCCTCGACGCCTGCCATGCTTTCGCGCCAGCGCTCTTTTCCACAGATGAGTTCCCACAGGGAGTCTGCTTCCGCGGAATCCCAGGTAGGCGTGTGCACGCCATTGGTGACGTGGGTGATGGGCACTTCCATTACCGGCCACCTGGGAAACAAGGGCTGAAAGATTCGCCGGCTAACTTGAGTGTGCAACTGACTGACGCCGTTGACGGCCCCGCTACCCCGGACGGCCAAGTAGGCCATATTGAGCGGCTCAGACAAATCTCCGCGGTCACGACGTCCGAGAGCGAGCAGTTCCGGAAACGGGATGGAAAGCTCGTTCTCTGCGTACCTCTTGAAGTACTTTTCCATCAGGTCGGTAGAGAAACGGTCAAAGCCTGCATCAACTGGGGTATGAGTTGTAAAAAGATTCCCGGGCCTGGTTATCGTCAGGGCCAGATCGAACGATACCTTGTTCTCGGCCATATACGATCGGGCTCGCTCAAGCACCGCAAACGCGGCGTGACCCTCATTCAAGTGACAGACCTCCGGATGCAAGCCCAGAGCATTCAGAAGCTGCCAGCCTCCAATTCCCAAGACCAACTCCTGCTTCAGACGCAACTCCGGGCCGCCGCCATAGAGTTCGCTTGTAATGCCGCGGTACGCCGGGATATTCGCCGGATCGTTAGTGTCCAACAGATACAATCTCGTCCGGCCAACCTGGACCTGCCAAGTACGGATCCAGAGTTTGGTGCCGGGAAAGTCCAAGGAGAGCCGCAGCCACTCACCGTTTGGCTCGCGCAACGGCTTGATCGGCAATTGACCGGGATCATTGAACGGATATAACGCCTGCTGCTGTCCGGCTCCATCGATTTCCTGACGAAAATATCCACGTTGATAGAGGAGGCCAATGCCAGTCACCGGGACCCCGAGATTGCTTGCGGCCTTCAGTTGGTCGCCAGCAACGTTCCCGAGTCCGCCCGAATAGATGGGCAAGGCTTCGCTGAGCATAAACTCCATCGAGAAGTATGCAACTCCCGTGAGGCCGGAACGAGGATGCGCCTGCTGAAACCAACCTGCTGATTGCTCAGCGGACTTTCGTTCGCGATTGACGTCAGCCAGTAGTTTTTGAAACTCCGGCTCCGTGGTAGCGGCCTGCAGTCTCTGCTGAGATACCGTTTGCAACACGACCCATGGGTTGTGGGTCAGGTCCCAGAGTTCCGGGTCGAGTCGTTCCCAGAGCTGATCCGCCGAGTGGTTAAAGGACCATCTAAGGTCTAAAGCCAAGTCGGTTAGAGCTTCCGAAATAGCCGCTGCAGAGGGAGGAGTGCGGTGCGCCGGACTGCTCATAACTGACTCCTTACTGCGGCTCAGTTGCCAACCGCTGCTCGGGCACTCCGTGCGAGCGTCTCCGAAACGATTGTCTGGGCTTCCTCTACGATCCGCCGCAGATGGTCTTGGCCGAGGAAGCTCTCGGCATAGATTTTGCAGATGTCTTCCGTACCTGAAGGGCGCACCGCGAACCAGCCATTCTTTGCGGTCACTTTAACCCCACCAATCGGGTTACGGTCTCCGGGAGCTGCGGTCAGAATCTGCTGGACCTTTTCACCAGCAACCTCAGTAACGTGGATATCCGACGGGGACAATCTCTCGAGAGCGGCTTTTTGCTCTGCCGTCGCGGGAGCTTCCATGCGTTCGTAAACTGGATCTCCAAGGTCCCGGGCGAGGTCACGGTAGATTTCGCCTGGATCCTTTCCCAAACGTGCCGTTATTTCTGCCGCTAGCAGACAAGGGATGATTCCGTCTTTGTCGGTGGCCCACGCGCCACCGTCTCGGCTAAGAAATGATGCGCCCGCACTCTCTTCGCCCGCGAAGCCCAACCGGCCGCCGAGCAGGCCTTCGACAAACCACTTGAACCCCACAGGCACCTCATACAGCCGACGTTTTAGCCGTTCGCAGATGCGATCGATCATGCTACTGCTCACTACCGTTTTGCCGACGGCGACCTCATTGCCCCAATCCTTCCGGTTCCCAAACAAGTAATGGATGCAAACCGAAAGATAGTGATTCGGGGGAAGCAAGCCGCTCCCCTTGGTGACGATGCCATGGCGGTCATGATCGGTGTCGCTGGCAAAGGCGATGTCAAATTTGTCTTTGAGTCCGATCAGTCTCCGCATGGCATAAGGTGAAGAGGGGTCCATGCGAATTTTGCCGTCCCAATCCACCGTCATAAATCGAAACGTGGGGTCAACAGTTTCGTTCACGATTGACAGATCAAGGCCGTATCGTTCGGCGATTGGCGGCCAATAATCAATGCCGGCACCGCCGAGCGGGTCGACGCCGAGAGCAAGTTTGGCATCACGAATCGCCGCCATATCGATAACGCTTTCGAGATCGCCGACGTAAGTGTGCAGGAAGTCGTATCGGCGTGTCGTCGGAGCTCCAAGTGCCTGCGCGAACCTTATTCGCTTGACGCCCACCAGCTGACCCCGGAGAAATTCGTTGGCCCTTGATTCGATCCAGGACGTTACGTGCGAATCAGCAGGTCCGCCGTGCGGAGGATCGTACTTGAAACCACCATCGTCCGGAGGATTGTGAGACGGCGTGATTACTATGCCGTCGGCGAAGCCTGTCTCTCGTCCGCGGTTGTAGCGCAGAATCGCGTGGGAGACGGCCGGAGTCGGCGTGTAGGCAGTACCTTCCGAAAGCAACACGTCGACCTCGTTCGCCGCCAGCACCTCTAAGGCACTTGCAAATGCAGGCTCGGACAAGGCGTGAGTGTCCATTCCCAGGAAGAGCGGTCCGTCGATTTCCTGCAGTTTGCGGTAATTGCAAATTGCCTGCGCAATCGCGAGAATATGCCACTCGTTGAACGCTCCGTCAAAGGCGGACCCACGGTGGCCGGACGTGCCAAAGACGACCCTTTGCTTTGCGTCGTTAGGATCGGGTTGCAGCGAGTAATAGGCCGTGACTAGCTTCGGAACATTAACCAGGATGGAGGGATCAGCCGGTTTGCCGGCGGCTGCGTTGGCTTTCAACCGCTCACCTCGATCAAAAAGGGCTTCAAGTACACTTCTTAGATGTCGCTGCAAGTAAAAAGATAGTATTGTGGCCGACCGAGTCTTCGTTCGCCTCGAACCAAAGGGCTCCGAACGGTAGTTTCGCAGGATCGAGAGACTCCAAAATATGTTCCGCCAGCAATCAATCTCTCTCGGCTAAGCCCGCGGGTCGCCCATTCCTTCCCAGAGTTCGTGAGCGAGCCTTGCAACCTGTTGATGCGGACGATTTAACGAGTTGTTCACTTCCTATCCTTTCGGTCGAAAGCCTATGGGTGCCGGAATCAGAGGCGGCGCAAGATTCGGACTACCTACGAGCACTCACCGAGGAACGCAAAATCGGACGGACCTAACCGTCCATGCAAGGAGCACGATGGAAGTCCAAAACCGAACGGACTTTGGTGGGCATCTTTGTACTCGTTTGCGCTGGGCTATTGATTGGTACCATCTTTGCGATCAGCGGTGCGTTTGGCCGCGATACAAAAACGTACCACGCTTATTTCGCTTTCGCCGGATGGATCGAGCCGGGTATGAGCGTACGCTAGCGGGTCGAAAAGGTCCGAATCGACCCGCAGAATCTGTCGCGGCTGGACATTACATTCAGCGTGCAATCCGATCTACCCGTCAAGTCGGACAGCCTCGTGAAGATCATGAGCACAACGCCGCTCGGAGATAACCATTTGGAGATCTTCCCGGGAACGCCGCAGGCGGGCGACGCTCCAAACGGGGCTCTTCTCCGGTCTCAGACATACGTTGACTTGAATTCGCTCCTAACACAGCTCAACGAACTTGCGCCGCGGGCGCAGCAACTGCTGGTTGAGCTTTCGGATCGCGTGGGCGAACTTAAAGATACGGTGGCGCGTAAACGCTTTGCTGGGTGCTTCGAACCGAGCGAATTTGTCCGCGACTCTCGCCACTACTCGCGGACTGCTCGAAGAGAACCGGCCCCAAATCAGGGCCACTCTGCAAAACCTGAATGGCGGCAGCCAGAAGCTGGAACCCCTGCTCGAGGACTTGCGCAGGACCTCCGCCGAGACAAGTAAAGCGCTGAATAACGTCGACGCACTCATTGGAGAGAATCGTCCCGATCTACGCCAAGCCATCGGACAGCTGCGGCGCTCGCTGACCACGGTAACGGACGTCACTGGCCGACTCGACCAAACGTTAGATGTCAATGCCGAAAACATCGACGAACTTCTCGACAACCTGCGGCGGGCATCGGAAAACCTAAATGAATTTACGGCCACCATCAAGAATCGGCCGTCCTCCTTGATTCGGTCGTCGAATCCTCCGGAACACAAACCCGGTGAGAATAGATGAAGACCCTAATTCTTCTCTGCGCGCTGCTGCTGTGTATCAGTGGCGGTGGATGTGGCGCGGCTCGGCCCAGCAAGTACTATCAGCTGACCGTACCCGGCGACGCGACACCAGCCAGCGGTTCGGATCTGTACCACGTCACCCTTGTGCTGGCGCCGATTACGTCTTCCCACCTCTACCGCGAGGACCATATTGTGTATACGGACAACGAACAGTACATGGGCGTGTACCAATACCAGCGTTGGGCAGAGCCGCCCACAGAAATGATTGGAGATGTCTTGCCGAGAGCTCCGCGCCTCGGCTCACTTTCAGGGTGTCTACGCATGGGGCAGCAACATTCGGGCCGACTATATCCATCGCGGACATCTTTATGATTTCCGGGAGATTTCCGCGAGCACTCTGGTTGGCCGCGTAACGCTGGAACTAGAATTGCACGACCCCGAACAGGCGCGCCTGTATGGATGCACTTCTACACCCACGATGAGCCGGTGACACGAAAGGACGTAGCTGCAGTGGTCGCGGCTCTCGACCACGATGTCCAGCAAGGGATCGCAGAGTTCAGCGCCAGTCTTGATCAGTATTTTTCGACGCATCCCGAGGCCAACGCGTCAAGCCAGTAGATCGGAGCAGGACTGTCCGAGCTTGCAGACTCGACGAGTACGACTGAAATAACCGGTGCCTTTAGAAGATGACTATGTAGGCCCCGCAGAGAGGAGGGGAAAGATGGTCGCGAAGACCGTGGCGAGAAGTGTTGTGACCGGAGGGCTTGTATTGCTGCTCACTGGACTTTGTCTGCTGGGAGAATCACTAGGAGGACAGCGTCCGGCAAGCTTTCCCTTGGTAGGGAGTGCACCGCAGCCCCCTTCGTCTCAGGGGAGGGACGCTTGCACCGCGTCGCCTTCGAGCCCAACGAAGCCCGCCGAAGCAAGAGTCGCGGCGTGGACATGCCTGCGGGAGGGGTTGAGCAACAGGGACGCCGATCACCGCATACAGGCAGTTTACGCGCTGGGGACACTCGGCGTTCAGTCCGATACCGTTTCACTGATCGAGGCGAGACTGGAAGACAAAGACAGTCTGGTGCGTCAGGCAGCGGCGAAAACCCTGGGCGACATGCAAGCGTACCAGTCGATTCCGAAGCTACACACGGCGCTCGACGACAAGTCCGCGGCAGTTAGCTTCGCGACGGCGCAGGCTCTTTGGCGCATGGGCGATCAAAGCGGCACGAGTATCCTCGCGCAAGTGCTGGCCGGAGAGCGGGGCGTCTCACCCGGCTTAATTCATTCGGAATGCTTGACATGCACGAGCAGCTGCACAATCCGGCTTCCATCGCGGAGTTTGGCGCGGTGCAAGCGGCGGGTGCTGTCCTTGGTCCCGCGGGATTCGGTGTAGCGGCCCTAGAGGAATTGGCTAAAGATTAAGACCGCGGGCGTGCGGGCCCTTTCGGCTGGGTTGCTCGCCAGCGGCACCGACTCGGGTGATCGAGTAATTTTGGAACAGGCACTCAACGATAAGAGCTGGCTGGTGCGTGCTGCTGCGGCGGAAGCTCTGGGCCACGCAGGCGACGAGAGCGATATCGATAAGCTCAGGGTCATGATGGACAAGGGACATCCGGCGGTGAGATATAAAGCCGCGGCAGCGATTGTCCGACTGACTACTCAGTGAGCGCACGATCGTGCGTGATGAGAGACGAGATAGACTACGGCCAATCCCCTTCATCTCGCATAGGACAACAGAGTCGTCGCAAACCTGGCCAAGCCATTGAGAACAGGACGGTCCTGCAGCATCCTAGACTTCGACGAGTATGAGTGAAATATCGTCAGCCGGAGGGCCTTCGCGCCATTGTGCGACGCGGTCCAAAATGGCCTTCTTCATTTCATGTAACGGCAGCATCGCCGTCTCGTAAACAAATCTTCGAACGCCCGCAACACCTAGCATTTTACCTTGCGAATCGAAGACATCGGTGATCCCGTCGGTATACAGGACGATCCGCTCACCGGCGTTCAGTTGGACTTCGAGGGCGGATTCGGCATCCACAGCATCTGGCAGCACCCCTAGAACGGTACTGCGCGATTCCAACAAACGAGGTTCCTCTCTCGGCTGGACAATCATCGCGGGAGGATGGCCTGCCCCGGCGAAAACCATACGCCTTCCGCTTCGATCCACGCGAGCGACCGAGAGCGTAAAAAAGAAGAGCGAACTTCCGATGCTCTGCATCACGAGGTGGTTCAGTCGACGCAGCATCTCGTCGAGAGGCGCGCCATTATTTAAGTGTGAGATCGTTTCGGAGTAAATTCGGTTAGCAACTAGCGCCGAGGTAATGCCATGACCCGATACGTCGCAAACCAAGACATTGAGGTGGTCTTCGTCGAGCGGACTGACCAAGCCGAAATCGCCGCCAATCGTGTGCACTGGGTGATAGAACGTTTCGTATGCCGCCCCAGACCATAGACTTCGGCGCAAGACTCTGCTGAACGCGCGCCGCGAGCACCAAATCCTCTTCGATTTCCTTTTGGGGCTCTTCGAGTTGCGTGTTCGCCGCGCGAAGATGCTGTTCGGCAGCCTTTTGTTCAGAAATATCGATGAGCGCCACGATGGCGAACATTCGTCCATCGGGGTCCTCGATGGACCGAACACTGGCGACGATCGGCAGACGTCCGCCACCTCTTGTTGGCAGATAGAATTCGTACCTTCCGCGGCCCATCTGTCGGGTCTTCCTGCGTAGTTCTTGAAGGACGGCGTAATCCTCGGGGCTGTAGTAGAGTTCCCCGGCGTCCCGACCCAGGATATCGGCGCGCGATATTCCGGTCATCTCTTCGAAAACCGAGTTGACAAAAAGAACGTGGTCGCAATCGTCGGAAATCAAGACGCCCTCATTCAGGGTCTCGAGGATAACCTCCATCTGCTCAAGCCATTCGGGCTTCGCGAACTCCATAACGCATTCAACTCTTCCCAAAAGTACCAGCACTCAAATGATTTGCAGCGACTCAGTCGGAGTCGTCCTTGGTAGTGGACGAGATGCCGTCCTGGCGCTTTTCGTTATACTTGCCGTTTTTGCGGCGATGCGGTTCCGCACCGAACAGCTTTGCGTGGCTTGACCCTACAGCCGGAGTACGGCGTCAAGTCGAAATCTGAGCGGACCAAAAGAATCTGTAGGACCCCGGTGTAAGGATTGGCTAATCTCCCGCGGCTGCCTTTTGATCCGCGCGAACCACCGGCACATCCACCACGTGTTCCGCGAGAAACCACACCTGAAGCTCGTTTGTCCGGATCACATCGGAGACGAGCAAGTCGTTCGTTCCATCGTCGCCGGCCTCACTCGCCAGCCTGGCCATGGTGCGCGCCTCTTTCAGGATCAATTCGTGGGCTTCAAGAAGGCGCGAAATTTGTACTGGAACTGGTTCCCGGCCACGTGGAAGCCGCGGGATCATGGTTGTTTCGGCTACATCCGCCGCCATTGCCAGGCTGACGCCGCCCAAAAGCTGAATGCGCTCGGCGATTTCATCTACGAGCTCATCCTGCTCGTCGTGATGCTTATCAAAGAGCAGATGGAGTTGGTAAAAGGTGTGGCCGGCGACCTGCCAGTGATGTTTCTTGTACATGTCGCGGAGCGTCATGGTATCCGCGAGAAGCTGGTTGAGATTTTCGGCGCTGGTCGCGCAGGTTTTTTCGTCCAAGGCAATCGGCAGCTTGGCGATCTTGCCATAAGGCTGAATTTCGGGGGCGTGCTGGTGTTGAATCGGATCGGCCTTCTTTGTTCCCGCTTCGAGCTGATTATAGCTAGGGCCGCGCTTCTCAGATTTGGGACTCACAGTGCCTCCTCAGTGTAGCAGGGTAGAAAGCAACCCTGATCATACGCGCATCGGAAGGAATGTTCTGTAGCTTATGCAGAAAGGGCGGCGGTCAGAGATTGGGGCAAACGTGACGCACAGGACGATTCTCCTGCTCGTCCCGAGTCCTCTCCGGGCGTCACGTGGAATATCGTTGCTCTGTGAACGGGTCGCCGTAGATGTTGTAGCCGTTCTGCTCCCAGAAGCCGGGCAGCTCCTTATCCAGTAGCTCGATACCGCGCACCCATTTCACGCTCTTCCACGCATAAAGGTGCGGCACCACCAGTCTCAGCGGATAACCATGCTCGGCCACGAGGGCTTCGCCGTCGTGCCGCAGCGCGAAAATAGTCGTCAGGCACAGAAAATCCGATAGCGGCAGGTTCGACGAGTAGCCCTGCTCAGCATGAACCATCACGTGCCGCGCTTCCGGCCGAACCCTTATGAGGCGCATCAGTTCGGAGGCGAGCACGCCTCCCCAGTGGTTGTCGAACCGGCTCCAGCGCGTAACGCAGTGCATGTCCGCCAGCACTTCGGTCTGCGGTAGGTTGGAAAATTCTTTCCAGGGTAGCGTTAGAGGTTCTTCCACCAAGCCGAACACCCGAAAATCCCACGTTTGTGGATCGAATCGGGGCACTGAGCCTTCGTGTAGCACCGGCCATTTAAGCGTCAGCGATTGTCCTGGCGGCAGCCGACCCGCAGTGCGCATCTCGCGCTCGCGCTCGCGCCGCTCGTTCGATAGGTCAAATAGCGCCATCGCGAAAGTATACGCCCGACACCAAGTTAGGAGTTCAACTGTCGTGCGGTGCAGAATTCAGTTTCAGAGGGATTAGCGCCTGGTGCTAGCTGCGATCATGCGCCAGGCGAAAACGGAACTTGCGGCAGCGAGTGCCGCACACACAATCATTATCAGCCGGAATCCGAACACAAAAGCTCGCTCGATAGAGATTCTCAGTATTGCCGCCGTGCTCGGGTCGATTCCGACCGGAACGGTAACAGCAGCGAGGCTGGTCTCTTTTGATTGCACCTCCTGCACCGCGTCGACCGGTATGCTTAGCTCCATCAGGCGCTGGTTCATGTAATGGCTGAATGCGCTGACCACTACCATTCCGAGGATTGCAATTGCAAGCAGCCCGGCGACTCGGGCCACGGCGTTATTGATTCCGGAAGCTGTCCCGGCATGCTTCTGCTCTACCGCTCCCATGACAACGGTTGTCAGCGGAGCCACGCTCACCGCCATTCCGAGCCCCAGCACCACAAATCCGGGGAAAAATGTTGTCCAGTAGCTGCCACCGACAGAGGGAAGCATGAAAAGAAGGAAACCTGCGGCCGCGATGATCGGACCCACTATCAGCGGGCGCTTCGCCCCAAAGCGATCAGCTAGTCCGCCAGACCAGCGTGACAGCAAGAACATAAGCAGGATAAACGGCAGGGCCGCCGCGCCCGTGGCCGTTGCCGAATAGTGTTGGACCTCGATCAGATTCAAGGGGAACAAGAAAAAGAAAATTCCGAGAGCCGCGTAAAGAAAAAGCGTAAGCATGTTGGCCGCGGTGAAATCGGGCGACCGAAACAGCCCCAGCGGAATAATGGGAGAGCGGGCGTGAACCTCGAAGTAAACGAAAACAATCAGACACGCGCAACCAACGATCAAAGTTCCCCAAACAACCCAAGTTGGCGGATTCTATAAATCCGTACGTCACTCCGGCCAAACCTGCAGTTACGATCAGTCCCGGTCCAATCGATGTGGGAATGCGTCTTGATCCTGCTTTCCGGAACGCGCATTAACGAAAGCGCAATCACAGCAGCGGCAAGCGGCAGATTGATAAGAAACACGCAGCGCCAGGAAGCGTTCTCGATGAGCCACCCGCCAAGAACTGGTCCTGTGGCCGTTGCGATCGAAGTGAAGCCAGACCATGTTCCGATGGCCCGGCCGCGTTCCTGCTCGCTGAAGGAGGCACTGATAATTGACAAACTGCCAGGCACGAGAAAGGCGGCTCCAAATCCTTGAACGGCTCGCGCCGCCACAAGTTCGTGGATATTCGCCGCGAGGCTACAACCCGCCGAGGCGATTGCGAAAACAGATACGCCGACCAAAAACATTTGTCTGCGCCCGAAGACATCTCCCGTTGCTCCCCCCCGCCAGAATCAGGGTGCTGAGGAGCAAACCGTAGCCCTCAACAACCCACTGCACGTCGATTACGGTCCCGCCGAGATTTCTTTGAATCGCGGGCAGGGCCACGTTCACCACGGTATTGTCGATAAAAGCCATGCTGGATCCCAGGATCGTGACGGCGAGGATCCAGGGTTCGGCCGCTTTTGTACATGGAACGGCAGCGGGGCCGGACTCAATGACCGCTTGGTCGCATGGTGGCCTCATGAGGCGTCTTCGCCGAGACGTATATACTCGTGCACTGTACAACAAGTGGTTGCCAAGGAGTGCCGTCTCGATCTGATATGTGGTATGTATCTTGCCCGGCCTGGAAGCTAAATGGAAATCGCAAAAGACAAAGCAGATGAACGAAATCGTTGAATTTCTCTTTCGCCACGGCTATTCCTTGCTCATCACTTGGGTGCTGGCCGAAGAGGCCGGCTTGCCACTACCGTCGGCGCCGGTGCTGCTCGCTGCTGGAGCCCTGGCAGGAGCGGGGCGCATGTATCTCCCGGTGGTGGTCGCCATGCCCCTCCTGGCTGCAACGACCTGCGACACACTTTGGTATATCCTCGGGCGCCAGCGCGGTGGCGTCGTACTGCGGTTAATCTGTCGTATTTCCCTTGAGCCGGATTCCTGTGTGCGCCGCACGCAGCTTTCGTTCGAACGGCGCGGTGTGTGGGCCCTCGTAATCGCGAAATTCGTGCCAGGCCTGAGCGCTATGACGGCACCCTTGGCAGGGATTAGCCGCATGCCGTGGCGGCGATTTGCGTTGTTTGATGCACTAGGGTCGTTGCTATGGTCCTGCACCTATATCGCTACCGGCTTCGTGTTCAGCAGTAAACTGGAGCGCGCGCTGGCTTCGTTGCAGTTTCTCGGGGGCGGCCTGTTGGCTCTGCTGCTGACAACGCTCGGCGGCTATCTCGTGTGGAAGTGGCAAAACCGGCGCCGATTTCTGCGGAAACTGAAGATCGCGCGCATCACTCCCGAGGAACTGAAGCGACGCCTGGACGCCCGGGAGGACGTCGTCATCGTCGACCTGCGCCACTCGCTCGAATTTGATGCTGAACCTCAAACCATCTTTGGCGCCGTGCATATGGATCCGGCGGACCTAGAGGAAGCCATTGAGGTTATCCCTCGCGACCGCGAAATCGTCCTGTTCTGCAGTTGCCCCAATGAGGCTACCGCCGCGCAGATGGCTTTGCGTTTGCGAAGTCGAGGCATCACGAGGATCCGCCCCTTGGCAGAAGGTCTCGACGGTTGGCGCAAACGTGGCTTCCCCCTGCAGGTACCGAACCAAGCAGTTGAAGCCTCTTAGCTGAGCAGCCAACCCTCCGCTCACCTTTGGCAACGGAGGAGTTCTTTACTGCGACGGTCAACGGGCGTTGCTCAGCCTGAGTTGTTCTTGAATCTGGCGTCTCCTTGTTTCGAAGAGTATCTTAGGGCTCTAGAACCAAAATCAAACCGTCGGTGAATCATGAGCGCTCCGGAAATCATCTCTGAAATCATTCCGCGCGGCTCGCGAATTTGCATTCTGGAAATGGGCGGGGAGCGTGTCTATGGTAGCGGCCGTAAATAAAGGAATCGTCGACAAGCCCAGCAATCACTCCGTCGACCAAACAGTAGAGAGGGCTCCAAAATATCTTGCAATCCAAAGGCGTCACTTTGTTTGCGTTCGTCGACCACAACGGAGAAGCTGAGAGAGTGGGAATGAAAATGAAAAACCCGACCAAGCTGCTGATCTTCGGCAGTCCCAAAGCCGGAACGCCTCTGATGCTGGCCGCTCCCAGCATTGCTATTGACTTCCCTGGCATGTGTATAGTCAGGAGAAAGTCTGGGTCTCGTACAACAGTCCCGATTACCTGAAAGAGCGCCGCATGAACTGGTCGCAAAACATCACCGTTGTCGAAACATTGGCAGCCAAGGCCACAGAGTAGCACCCGAAACTTTGGACGTCAGCGCCAGACGAAGGTGTCTAATCTGTCCGAGTGAAGAGTTTCAGTAGCGTGAAATGCTCACGCAGCGCGTAGAAAATCATTCCGTCGGAACACGGAACCGCGCGGGACAATCTAAATAAGCAACACGAAGGAGGCTTCTCCTATGGCAACACAATCGCTTGGAAGAGGGCTTAGCAACCGGGAATTCTTTATTCAGAGGTGGGAGCGAGAATACCCAGCCTTCGTCAGGGTCTTCAAAGCCCTGCCGGCTGATCATCTCGATTATCGCCCGCACCCGCGATCCCGATCAGCCGGAGAGTTGGTGGCGCTTCTTGTTTCCGCTCAAAAGGGTTGCATTGACCTATGCAAGAGCCGAAAGAGCATGTACAGCGGTTTACGCTGGGAGGAACCGGGCAGCATTGGCAGCTTGGCGGAAATGATTGCGACTTATGAGCGTGATCACGATGTGTTTGCCAGTCAATTGCACAGCATGGATGATTACGGTTGGAACCACCAAGCGTGGTTGATTCAGGGCACGAGAGAGATTCTGCTCAAGGACACGGTGGGGGGCCTGCTGTGGATTGCCTTGTTCGATATCGTTCACCATCGCGGACAATTGAGCACTTACATTCGTCCGATGGGCGGCAAAGTCCCGAGCATCTATGGACCCTCAGCTGACGAAGCGGGCTAACCAGCACGAACCAACCACAGGAGGACTACGTGGGCGCTTCACGTCATGAAGTGGCGAAGGTAACCGGGAAAAGTGACGTCAGAGGTGTAGTCGTTCGCGGTAGTGGTGCCGGATTTGCACAAGAAATTCTCGCGGGTCCGCATCGGATCAACGCTGATGAACCGACGTCGGCGGGTGGCACGGACACAGGACCCTCGCCCTACGATCTCTTACTCGCCGCGTTGGGGTCGTGCACTTCGATCACCCTCGGAATGTATGCTCGGCGGAAAGGCTGGCTCCTCGATGAGGTTACAGTCAATCTGCGGCACTCGAAAATACACGCCTCCGACTGTGTCGGCTGCGAAACTAAAGACGAAATGCTCGATCGAATTGAGCGGGACATTCACTTGGCTGGCAACCTGACATCCGAACAGCGATCTAAGCTGCTCGAGATTGCTGATAAATGTCCCGTCCACCGAACGCTCACCTCGAAGATCGAGATCAAGACGCGGGCGGTTTGATGCGGCGTAGAGCGGTTTATCCTTGTCCGTGCCGATACAAAAGATCCAAAAATGTAGTTTCCGTCTTCGTCTTTTTTCGACGCCTTCGAAGAAAAAAGAAAGCCTGCACCTCAGAATCTGATGGGGCTGGTGTTTTCCTTAGCTTCCAAAAAACGTATGGCGGAGAGGTGGGATTCGAACCCCGTTCCCGCGTTGAGAGCACGTAACTTGCTGATTTGGCCTGTCGCCCTTGTCGCTGGAACCGCTCTAACCGCCGTAGTCGGGTACAGTTTCGGTACAGACCGGTCACTCGATCCTTTGTGCTTGGGTTCTACTCCCACACGCTTCCGCCATATTTAGCTGTGTGACGGATGGCACAAAACAATGGGGCGGTAAGGGACTCGACATCCGGTTTTTGTGAGCACTTGCCGGCGGCACGAGTGACGAAAGGATCCAAAGTAGAAGAGTTAAGATGGTAGGCGACTTCCTAAAGGAATGATCGGGGATTCCGATTACGGCTCACCGGGCTAGGAGGCGGGTTCGGCGCCGAGCACAACG
>QHYS01000368.1 GCA_003223325.1 Acidobacteriota bacterium | reverse complement strand
AAGCCCAGTTGCTGCCACAACTCGCACGCCAACCAGCAACTGCCGAAAAGGCGAGGACGTCGCAGCTCGAGCCCGCTCATTTTCACTTGCAGACTGTCGACCGCATCGGCAGGAATCTCGCGGTCGTCAGGAAACAAACTCAAGTTCTCATAATCCTGCTGCTCTTCATCAAACACCGGTAGCGTCTTCTGCCATGCCGCTCGTTGTTGGTCGTTGATCTCACCCAGATAGAGGACCGTTCGCTGTACCGTCTTGTTGGAAGCAATGCGATGGTTTTCAACGATGCTGAAGTAGCGATGATCCTTGCCATCTTTTTTGCGATGGTTGCTGCGCAAAAACATGACCTGCACAGACTGCCAGAACTCCAACGGCAAAGGGAAGAGACTTGGTCTCCACTCTACCGTTATTTTAGAGGCCGACGATGGAACCACACGAGTTAACCGCGAAAATCACGGCAAAAAAGCCGAGAATCGTCCGCAACTGCGAAAGTTCGGCTAGAAGCAGAGTCAGGCGCGGCCGAAGGGGTTCGGTTCGACTGAATTCTTGCTCGACAACCCTGCATGCCGATAGATAGATCGTTTGAGCTTTGGCATAAGGTATGGTTTGGTTCTGGGGACTACGGATTGTAAACAAGCTACGATCCGCCGACTGGGACTCGCCGGAAACGACTTGTTGACGAGCGAGGTCCTGCGCGCCGGAATTGGGAGACCGGGGCTGGCTGCGGGGCGTGGCAAACGTGAGCACCGCCCCGGTGTTCTTTACATCCAGAGAAGTGACGACATAGTCGCCAGGCGGCAGAATAGTGTGGCCCCAGTGTACTTCTTTCGAGAAGTGGAAGACCGTCTGAGCCGTCTGAGCATCCACGAGGGCGGGAAAAAGCGCCGCACCGAGTAAGAATACAACGCTACGAACGAGTAGGAATCTCCGCAACGACCGGGTTTCGCGTCGCGTGGAGCCTGTTCTGTCCGATGAGAACTGCGTTCTTGGGAAACAAGCAATTTGAGCTAAATAAATTGGGCCCGTGAGCCTCACGCCAAACTCCTCTTCCAAAAAGAATCAATGCTACTGCTGACTGGTAATACCCGTTCACGGTGGCACACGTGATCGGGTCGGTCCAATTCAAAGAATGCATTTGTGCGATTAAAGAAACGCTAGGGACCGTGATTCCAAGCAAAATTATCTTACGCCGGCGGCCAACTCCTATAGACAACCTATCGCGACGCTCACGCCGATCTCGGTGTTATACTTCGCAAAATCCAGCGAGGTCAGATGGCCCTTAGCCTGGCCCACGCCGGGGCCGTACGGAATCCTCTCTGCGATTGGTGCGGGCGGGATGGGAGATGTGTACCGCGCTCGGGACACTCGGGTAGACCGCATCGGTGCAATCAAAGTTCTGCCGGGGCCTTTGGCCGATAGGCGTGATCTGCGGGAGGGGTTCGGTCGCGTAGCGCGGACCGTGGCGAGCCTGAACCATCCACACATCTGCACGCTCTTTGATATTGTCTCAAAAAGGGGACAAGTCCCAGCTCGATCAATTGAACAAGCTGTCTAGGCAAAGGTATGTCTCACCGATGGCTAGGGCCAGAGTCTATGCGGGTCTTGGGGAGAAGGACAGAGCAATTGAGTGGTGGAAAAGAGTTCTGAAGACGGCTCTATAGGAACTTCAATTGGCACCATCAAAGCGGATCAGATCTTCGATCCGCTGGGCTCGGACCCGCCTTCGCCGACTTGCTCCGACACGTGAACCTTCAGCCGTGGGCTCACCGTCTCCCCGAATATCAGAGGACGATTCCGATGGATTGGATCGAGGAAGTCGTAATCACCTTGTGACCGAGCAGGATTTCCCTCTGCCCCGTCGCTGCGTCGTGCTCCACCCTACTTACAAGTTCTACGGGCTGGGGGACGATCTCCATCCGCAGACCCACGTAGATCCCACGCTTCTTGAGAATCGAGCCGCCACACGTGCTGCCCTCCAATCGGACCGGAGTTCGCACGGGGAAAAACTCGCCACCGCGTACCAGCACCTCCCCAGTGCGCCCATTGAGAACCGTAATTTCGTACAGGCTGTTAGTCGTGCGCACCGCAAGAGTGGTTAATTCCTGAATCTGATCGATTTGGACGCCATCGTTCCAATCCGAATCGGACCAGGCATCAAGGATGCCGCCGCTAGGGCAGGAGATTGTCTCGGTCACTGTGGCTTCGCTCTTCACCTTGCTCTGCTCCTCATTGGATTGCTTATCCGGGCAAAAGTGACATCCTTTGACACCCGAACCGGACTCAACGGCCTCGCACTCTTCAGAAGCCACTCTTGCCATACTTGTGCCACGTCACCAGCCATTCGACAGCCTGGACCCGACTCGCTCGCGGATCAGTTCTCCCTCGAACCTGGCGATGCTGGTGAAGGGCATAATCCCCGCGGCTTCGATTCGCCTACAAATTTCCCTTCGCGAGATAAGCCCACTTCTAGCTTTCCGCTGTGCTCCAGTTCTTGCGGAAGCGCCCTCCGTGGATGTGCACGTTGCCGTGTGCGGTGAGCATTCTGCAACTTAGCCACAACCAGATCCACCGATCGATGCGTATTGGTCATTAAGCACACTAGTACAAATTTACTATAACTGATGGTCCAATCGTCCCATTAAGCTCGCTGAAGGGCGCCCGAGCGAAGCGTCCAGAGATCCCGCCCCTCAAAAATCGGCCAAAGAGCTGTGGAGAGCTATCGCGCTTCAAACCCAGCAAGGCGAAGCGTCGGCGGAAATGCGAGCTTCTGGATTGCGAGGGTCTGATCGGAGCTGAGGGTTGATAGAGCTGAGAGACATCGGTCTTCTTACTAAACGTACGCAACACACCTCGGGGGACCCGCAGGCTTGGAAGAAACTTATCGGTGACAACCCGGTGGGCGCCCGGCTTGACACGTTACCGGAAAATCGAATGCGCCGGAGCGCGTTTGCGATTAGCTCGAGCGTGCAGCTGACGGTTGCGTTGGCAATGGTTTCGCTGCCGCTGTTTTTCCCCGAGAGTCTCTCGATACGAATGATCTACCAGGTTACGCCGCTTGCTGCCCCCTTGACGGAAGTTCCCACACGCGCCGAGGAACCCGTCGAACGCCCGAAAAGCCAACCCACTCGGGTTATACCGGCAGAGCCAGTGCACGTAGCGAAACTTCTCGCGCCCCAACCGTTGATCGCACCGAAACCCAAGGTTCCGCAGCCGGTGAATGCGGATGTGCCCAAATTCGCTCCGGTCCTGGCGCCCACGAAAATCGCTACTTCCCAAGCCGATCCGGAACGCCCGCGCGAGCCAGTCAAGACGGGAGTGCTAAACACGGGCAGCGCCTCACAACCAACACTCAGG
>QHYS01000083.1 GCA_003223325.1 Acidobacteriota bacterium | reverse complement strand
GCGCGTTATCGATCGTATCGAAGGCCCGGAACTGCACCTTCGGATTATTCTTGCTGAGCACTTTGGTGATTGCCGCGGTCAAAGTGGTCTTACCGTGATCGATGTGCCCGATCGTGCCAATGTTCACGTGCGGCTTGCTGCGCTCGAATTTTTCCTTGGCCATGCTTCTCCGAACCTCTCTCGAGTGACTGGAGCGGGGGACGGGATTCGAACCCGCGACCATCGGCTTGGAAGGCCGAGACTCTTCCACTGAGTTACCCCCGCCAGCCTTCGGCCAACTCTGGAGCCTGGGACCGGGATTGAACCGGTGACCTCGTCCTTACCAAGGACGCGCTCTACCAACTGAGCTACCCAGGCCGAACCCGGTGCCTGAACCTACTTTTATTCTCTGACTCCCTCTGGTTTTGAAGTGTGCTGCCGTTATTTCTCGTGTGTTTGACACATGATGATCCGGAAGTTATCCGGATTCTTTGACCAAGCGCCTTAGGTTCTAACTGAGCTGCCTGCGAATGGTGGACGGGGGAGGATTCGAACCTCCGTAGCCCGCAAGGAGCGGCAGATTTACAGTCTGCTGGTTTTAGCCACTCACCCACCCGTCCGCACGGGAAACCGCCATCGAGATCGTACGCTCCATCTCAATTCGCAGAGACACCCGCTCCTCTGTGTTATTCACGCAGGAAACACTCTGTCCTTTTTGTTATCGGGATCCGCCGCCCCAACACCGCTAAGATTTCCAAATCAGCTGGCGGAGGGATTTGAACCCCCGACCCTCTGATTACAAATCAGATGCTCTACCACTGAGCTACGCCAGCAGCTCAAACCAAAGGAAGATACCAAAAAGGTATCTGAATTGCAAGGGCTCGCCTTTAGCGGCTCTCCGGGAGCATTTGAGCGCCCTAACGAATTATTCTGGAAGTTGCATTGTACGATCTGGAGATGGCCTAAAGCAACAGGAGATTCAGCGGGGACTTCAAATGGTCAGCTTTCTGAGCGCCCACGATTCCACTATAAGCTTAGCTAACACCGCAACGCAGCAAAGCCTGGACCTTGATCCGTCCGTGTCACTCTCGATCCCGATAATGCGCGGGAGACTTTCTCGTGTTGCCAGTTTAACGACTGTTAGCTACCCGGCGATGATATTGTTTCAGATTTAGGGAGCACTGGTTGGGGCTTCAGTCTACTTCTGCGGAAGAGGCAAATCGGAGGTAACGCATGGGGTTTACCGGCGCATCGTTGATGCGAACCTCGTAGTGCACATGGGGCCCTGTCGTACGGCCGCTAACACCCACATAGCCGATGATATCGCCGCGCTTCACATGAATACCGGGCGGCACTGTGAAGGTGGACAAATGGCCGTACCAAGTCGCCACACCAAAGCCGTGGTCGACGATAACCAGGCGGCCATAGCCTGAGTGCAACGCAGCCTCGAGAACCACGCCATCAGCAGCAGCGCGCACGCCTTCTCCATATTCCGCAGCGATATCGACGCCGGTGTGAAACGCACCTTCACCGCTGAAAGGATCCAGACGCTCGCCGAAATTTGCCGTTATGCGGCCTACGACCGGCCATAGCGTGGGACTGAAAGTCATCTCACCCAAGCCGAGGGTAGGGGTTAATCGCGGGCCACGGCTGGTTAGAGCCGCAGTCGTCGCGTTCTTGGCCAGAAAATCGAACTCCTCGAGCGTGTGGTCAAGCGGAGGTTCCTGGGCACTGACCGATCCGCTTATTCCAAATGGACTCGTGCGCAGATACATGAAGCCGTAAGTCATAGCAACTTCAGTAGCGAGGGATTGCAGGGAAGAAAGGCGCTGATCGGTATTCTTGACGGTGTCCCGTAGTTGTTGATATTGCTGCTGCAGGTGGTCTTGCTGGCGCAACAGGGCATCGTAATTCCCAACTTTCCATAACATGCGCGTGTAGGAGGCCACTGCCGCTGCAACCGTAATTCCGCCGACCACGGACAAAAGCACGAGCAGGTGCAATACGTAGAGAGGAATGGTGATGCGCCGGACGTTCCCCCGGTGGTTCGACGCAACGAATAAGGTATAAGTTTGACGCTTCATAACCGTAACGAGAAGGCCAGGTTACTTAAGGCCGACGCAACAAGCCACCAACTCAGCTTGCTCCTGGCGCCGGCGAACACAATACGAAAAGCTTTGAACCGCGAGCCTCGGTCCGAAAGCGACGCCAGTCTAAAAAAGACCATCCGCCGAGTCAACCAAATTCTAACTGCAAGCGCTTCTCGGTTAACCTGTGCAAAGGTTGCAATATGGTCCAGCTGTCCCTTAGTACCTTCCAAAACTCATAGCCACAATATCTCTACAATCGACTCTTTCGGCTGCGAGTATAATTCGTGCGCCAAACCAATCCCGCCATTGCGAATTGTTGAAGACGAGTTGATCGAAAGCATACGCCGCCGGATTCCATCGTCGGAGGGAGGTGCGCTACGACTCGGGATCGGGCACGATGCCGCTTTGATTCATCAGCCAGGAGGGGATTGGGTCGTCACCTGTGACCAGTTCCTGGAGGGCGCGCACTTCCTCGCTGATAAGCAGCCTCCCGCGTCGGTGGGCTACAAAGCTCTCGCTCGAGCCACAAGTGACGTCGTGGCAATGGCAGGGAGACCACGGTTTTTCCTCCTGAGCCTGGCCCTGCCTGCCCGGCGCACCGGAACCTGGCTCAACCAAATGCTCTCAGGAATGGCTCGGGCGAGCAGACTTTTCGGCTTGAGGCTAGCCGGCGGCGATACAGCCCGCAGCCCCGGCCAGGGCGGACGTATAGCACTCAATCTCATGGTGCTCGGCGAAGCCTTGCACGGAACCCGCATCGACCGGTCAGGGGCAAGGCCTGGGAACGGAATTTATGTGACGGGGGTTTTAGGAAAAGCACAGCTCGGTCTCGAACTACTCACGCGAGGAATGACCGGCCCGCGTACGCGTAAATACCGAAGACTGCTCTCTCCCCACTACTATCCGGCTCTGCCCCTCGATTTTGCCCTTTGGCTCGGTCGCAATCACTTCCCATCGGCGATGATGGATATTTCGGATGGCCTTTCCACTGATCTGGTACGGCTCTGCAGGGCCAGCGGCGTCGGAGCGCTAATCCATGCAGATCAAATACCGGTCGTTGCTGTTCCGGGGACGTTGTCACAAGTACCTGAACTTGACCCCCTCAATCTGGCGCTCCATGGCGGGGAAGATTACGGTTTGCTCTTTACCGTCCCGAGGCAAATCGGTTCACAAATTCCCGGGATTTTCCGGCGCACGCGGATTACGCGCATTGGCGAAATTGTGCGCGGGTCTGGAGTTGGTATTGTTGCACCGGATGGGGAAGTCTCATCACTCAAGCCGGGCGGATGGGACCACTTCGTGAGACGCTGAACTTGCGAACTGCGCCCTGTCAAACAATGGACGCACGCCACAAAGAGGTGACGATACCCGGACCCGCTGGCCGCCTCGAAGCGCTGCTGTGGGTGCCTGAATCATTACAAGAGCCCCACTTAGCCGCAGTGGTCTGTCATCCGCACCCTCTTTATCAGGGAACCATGCATAATAAGGTGGTGTACCAGGCTGCCAAGGCACTCGACTCTCTGGGCATTCCGGTTCTGCGTTTCAACTTTCGCGGCGTGGGTGCAAGCGACGGAACCTATGATCGCGGCCGCGGGGAAGAAGATGACGTTAGCGCCGCACTGGATTATCTCGAGGCTCAATTCCCTGACATTCCCTTGCTGGCTGCCGGGTTCAGCTTCGGTGCCTGGGTCGGCTTGCGCAAAGGTTGTTCGGATCCCCGCGTTGTCGAATTGATCGGACTCGGCCTGCCCATCGATGATCGCAAACTGGGATTCAATTATTTGAGTACCTGCGCGAAACCGAAACTACTGATTCAGGGAGAACATGATCAGTACGCCGGAAGATCTCATTTCGAGAGTTTCATCCAGACCTTTGATCCTGAAGCCGCGAAGGCAACCCGCGTGGTTGTGATTCCCGCTGCCGATCATTTCTTCACGGGCCATCTTGACGAAATGGCTGGTGCGCTGCGCCGCTGGATAACTGTTCGCCATCCGGATTGGAAACTGCTCCCCTCTCAGGACTGAAGTCATTGGCCGCGAGAATCTGCTGGCCGTTGCGCGCCGGTGGAGGGGGGGTCTGGTGGGTCCCTGGGAAGTCGCGGAGCCGAGGCGGGTGGCGGAGCCAAAGCAGGCTCCGGCGTCATTGCCTTGTGGCCGTTGCCTTCTTCCGATCCCTCCGTGGGCGCCGCGTCTGGAGTATCTACGTGGACTTCTTTGATAAGCGCGATCTTCTCGAGCGGCTCAACATTGGGGAAGTTCTCTACCGGCATACCCGCCAAGGCGTTCTGCATGAACTCCAACCAGATCGGTAAGGCGGCGCGCGCTCCTGTCTCGCTGCGCCCCAACGACTTCTGCTTGTCGTCAAATCCCACCCAGACACCGGCGGTAAGCTGTGGCGTAAATCCGATGTACCAGGCATCCGTGAAATCGTTCGTCGTTCCCGTTTTGCCCGCCGATGGCCGCGCGAGCGCCTTGGCGCCGACTCCCGTGCCAAAGTTGACCGCGTCTTCGAGCATGGCCACCATCGTGCGCGCCACTTCGGGTGAAATGACATCATGCACAGGGGGACGCGCCTCCTCTAGCAGGGCGCCGTCGTACGTCGTAACGCGGCGAATCAGATGTGCATCGATGCGAATGCCATCGTCGGGGAAGACGGTAAAGGCCGAAACGTGCTCCATTACATTTAGATCCGCAGCGCCCAGCGTGATGGGCAGATAAGGCGGCAATGAGCTGTTAATGCCAAACCGGCGAGCTACGTCAATGACGTCGTTGATCCCGATCTTGTCCGCGAGTTTCACGGCGGGGACGTTGCGGGAGCCTGCCAAGGCGCGTCGCAGCGTGATCATGCCCTCATATCGTTCGTCATAGTTGTGCGGAGAATACGGCTGGCCGCCGCTCATTACCGTGAATGGAGCGTCGAGGATCGTGTCAAACGGACTGAAACCTTTTTCCAGCGCCGCGGCGTAAACGTACACCTTGAACGAGCTGCCTACCTGACGCTGCGCCTGTGTGGCCCGGTTGAACTTCGAGTCCTCAAAACTATAGCCCCCGACCATCGCTTTTACTTCGCCCGAGCCATTATCGATGGCGACCAGGGCAGCTTGCGGGCCGGGGACTTGTTCCAACGTTACGTGCGCGGTGCCACCGCTGAGATCTCGAATATAGAGTTGCGCGACGTCGCCCACGTGAGGCAATTGGCTAGGCATCACCGCCGCTTTGTCATCAACCGCCATGACCAAGCCGTTGACGTAATCAGCCTTGGAGATAGGCCGGTGCCAGTCGTCGTCATCATAATTTTGCAGCGAGGCATGCTGCTCGCGGATGACATTGGGCAGATTGCCGCGCCAGCCATGCCGTCGCTCATAACCGTGCAGCCCATCTCGCACCGCGGCGTTGGCGGCGCGCTGTGTGGCCACGTTGAGCGTGGTATAAACCCGCAGCCCGTGCTCGTGCACCGCCTCAGTTCCATAAGTGGACTCCAAATATTTGCGGATCTCTTCCACAAAGTACGGCGCTAGTTCGTTTCGCGGTGATTGGACGTTGAGATTGATGGGCTGTAGCCTCGCCTCGCGTTCTTGCTGAGTGGTGATTTTGCCATCCCGCTGCATCAAATCGAGCACCAGATTGCGCCGCTCAAGAGCGCGGTTTGGATACATTATCGGCGAATAAGCAGGACCGCGAATGAGCGCGGCAAGTAGCGCCGCTTCGGGCAAGGTTAGCTTCCCAACGGGCCTGCCGAAATAGGACTCCGAGGCGGCTTCAAATCCGTAATTGCCATGCGCCAAATAGACCTGATTGACGTACATGGTGAAGATCTGCTGCTTGGTATAGTTGCGTTCGATCTGGACGGCCAGGAGCGTCTCTTGAATCTTTCGGCGAAAACTGCGGTCCGAACGGTCGAGAAAAAGGCCGCCCGCGAGCTGCATGGTAAGCGTGCTGGCCCCTTCGCGAATTCGGCCGCGGATGACGTTGCGCCACGCTGCTTCCATTACGCGCGGCAGATCGACTCCCCAATGCTCAAAGAAATGCTGATCCTCTGTCGAGGTGATGGCGTCCTTTAGGACCGGGGGAATCTGTTCCCAAGTGAGCAGAATGCGACGTTGAAGCGCGAAATTTCCAATCTGCTGGCCATCATCGGAGTAGAGCTCGGTGACGACGTTGGGCCGATAGTCCTCGAGAGCTCGGATTTCCGGCAAATCCGTGGAGTAGACAAAAGTCAGGCCAGCAGCGGCTCCGAGCAACACGACGCCCACAAAAACGATCGTGAATGCAAGCCGTCCCGCGAGCCTACGTCGGCGGATGTGCAGAGTAATGGAAGGCAATGGCAACATGATGTTGGGTCGATTCTAATCCCGCCAGGGCTCAGCAGCGAGAGAAACGGGTGGGGTGAAGGCAACCGGCGATTCTAGAGCGAACTTAAGCTTGCGACTTTCCGGCGCGATGTGAGAGAAATCCTCCCACGGTAACCGCAAGAGCCAGCGCCAGAAGCACTCCGTCAAGCATCAACTCCCTGCCCGGTTTGACGCTGCCGGTGCCGAAGCAGCCGCAATTGATCTCCAGGCCCCCGAGCGCCGCGTGCGCCAAGGCCATCATGAACACGACGAGTAGCGCACTGAGGACGAGGCCCGCCCACCGTACGCCGGCCCCAACGACCAACAGTGCGCCAAGACCATGATCAAGGGCAGCATCCGATAGGAATCGATGGACATCGCGAAGAAGAAGTAGTAATCCCGCAGGTGCCATGCGCCATTGAAGTGCAGTTTTGCGTACGCTGCATATACGAAAATCAGGCCGAGGACGGTCCTCGCCGCGATCAGAAGGAATCGCACTTTGCTCCGCATGCGCGGCCGCTCGACCGCAATCGAACTGGTTTGGCTCATGCTTCAGCGCTGTTGCAAAAGATAATCGATGTATTGCTTGAGGAGCGAATAGTTGACGCCGCCGGCGGGAAGCGGAGTCATCTGGCCTTTGTGAAAAACATAGATCGAAGGCGTGCCATTAACGCCGCGAGATTCGCCGAGAGCCATGTCACGCGCAATCGCTGCATCAATTTGAGCGCCCTCGGTGGCTTCGATTGTGCGGACTTTCTTCATATCGGCTGGAGAAAGAGCGCTGGCGAGCACGTCCTCGATTTTTCCCGTCGAGCCCCACTCGTCTTGTTTGCTATAGAGCGTCTGCTCGGCGGTTTCAAATACCCCCGCAACAGCCGCCGCGCTGGCCCAACGCGCGGCTTCACGAGAATGAGAATGCATGGAGAGAGGAAAGTCGCGGTGAACGTAATAAACCTTGCCCGCCGGTATGTACGTCAGCATCAATTGACGCGCCGTATCCAGGTAGAAAACGCGGCACTGAGGACATTGATAGTCACTGAAGACTTCGATAGTAATCGGGGCCTCGCGCGAGCCTACGGACTTGAGCGCCGTCAGGTCTTGCAGGGGAGCGGGTTTGCTTCCAGAGCTACTCTGCCGAGGGCCCGCGCTGAGGAGCGCCGGCAAAAGCGAGGCACTGAGCGCAATCGAAAAGATTACCTTCACGCAAGAACGCATCACATGTCCTCCCTAAGATGACGACAGATGCGATGGGAAACAGTATTGTAATAGGATGCGAGCTCACTTAGAAGTGTTTGGCTCCAAAAAGTTCAATTGTCTTGGAGGTGCGGCTCACGAATAGGCCAGCCATCTGTTCACTCCAACACCCTGGGCTCCAGTGAATACGGCAGAAACAATGCGCCAGTGCACTAATCCAACCGGGGATTCCTCCTAAACACTGAACCATTGTGGGCCCACTTCCATTCAAGTAATTGATTCTATTATATGTGCACAATGTTTATCAAGCACCTTGACATAGATACACTCAAGCTCTAAAATGTGGTCCGGTCAGGCCCCGAGCCTTACCGCCACGGGGCAACGGACGGAGGAAGAAGAAGATGAGCAAGATTATCGGCATTGATCTGGGCACCACCAATTCCGTGGTTGCCGTGATGCAGGGCGGAGAGTCTGTCGTCATTCCCAACCAGGAAGGGGCGCGCACGACGCCCTCAGTGGTGGGCATAACCAAGACGGGGGAACGGCTGGTTGGGCAGGTGGCTAAACGGCAAGCGGTGACCAACCCCGAGAATACTGTCTATTCAATCAAGCGCTTCATGGGGCGCCGCTACGACGAAGTCGCTGAAGAGGCAAAGCGAGTGCCCTACAGGATCGCCCGCGGACCGCACGACGATGCCAGAGTTGACATTTTCGGCAAGACTTATAGCCCACCGGAGATTTCCGCGATGATCCTGCAGAAATTGAAGACGGCTGCCGAAGATTTCCTGGGCGAGAAGGTCAGCAGGGCAGTGATCACCGTACCTGCTTATTTCAACGATAGCCAGCGGCAAGCAACTAAGCAGGCCGGCGAAATTGCAGGGCTCGAAGTGCTGAGAATTATTAATGAGCCGACGGCGGCGGCCCTTGCCTATGGCTTGGATAAGAAGAAGGACGAAACGATCGCGGTCTACGACCTCGGCGGCGGCACGTTCGATATTTCTATTCTGGAGGTAGGCGAGGGCGTTGTCGAAGTCAAGGCCACTGCGGGAGACACACACTTGGGAGGCGATGATGTAGATCATCGCGTCATGGAGTGGATCGTTGGCGAATTCAAGCGGGATCAGGGAATCGACCTTGGTAAGGACCGCATGGCCCTGCAGCGTCTAAAGGAAGCCGCGGAGAAAGCCAAGATCGAGTTATCGCAAGTAATGGAGACAGAGATCAATCTCCCCTTTATTACCGCCGATGCTTCTGGTCCGAAGCACCTGCAACTCAAGCTAGCGCGATCGAAGCTGGAGCAATTGATGGAGGACCTGCTGCAGCGGACCGTCGGCCCGGTGAAACAAGCGCTCTCGGACTCGGGCCTGACGGCAGACAAGATTGACGAAGTTGTGCTCGTGGGCGGCTCAACGCGAATTCCGCGCGTGGTTCAGATTGTAAAGGATTTGTTTGGAGGCAAGGAGCCGCACAAAGGCGTAAATCCGGACGAAGTGGTTGCAGTTGGAGCCGCGATTCAGGGAGGCGTGCTGGGAGGAGAAGTGAAAGATATCCTCCTGCTCGACGTAACGCCGCTATCACTCGGTGTTGAGACGCTGGGTGGCGTCATGACCGTTCTCATCCCGCGGAATACGACCATCCCGACGCGCAAATCCGAGGTGTTTTCAACTGCTTCGGATAACCAACCCTCCGTGGAGATCCACGTCCTCCAGGGAGAACGCAAGATGGCGCCCGACAATCGTACGTTGGGCAAATTCCACCTGATGGGGATCCCGCCGGCGCCACGAGGGATGCCTCAGGTTGAGGTGACGTTCGACATCGACGCCAACGGCATCCTGAACGTCTCGGCGAAGGACCTGGCGACCAATAAGGAGCAGAAGATTACGATTACCGCGTCGACCGGCCTGAGCAAGGACGAAGCCGAAAAAATGCGCAGAGAAGCAGAATCGCACGCTGACGAGGACCGTCGCAAACTCTCCGAAGTGGAGGCTCGCAATACGCTCGATTCACGGGTCTACCAAATGGAAAAGCTGATTCACGAGAATCGCGAAAAGCTCTCGGAGGGCGACGTCAAACCGGTGGAAGCGGCGATAGAGAGTGCCAAGAGGGCACTTGCTGGCGGGACCCTCGAGACCATCCAATCGGCCATCAAGGATCTCGAGAGTGTCTCGCATAAGCTCGCCGAAGTGCTGTACCGAGCCAGTGCAGCCGCGGGCGCTTCGGGAGGCCAGGGAACGCCTGGCGCAGCCCCGGGCGCCCGGCAGGGCGAAGGTCCCGTGGGGCAGAAGCGGGGAGAGGGCGAAGTCATCGATGCCGAATACGTAGACGTCGATGAGTCCAAGAAACCGAACTGATCGGGGACCATTGCGGGGGAGGCCATTGAGCACAATGGCCTCCCGACCGGCTCGAATTGGCAATCAAGGGATCAGGCGATGACCGACGGCATCACGCGAGCGGGACCTCCCCTTGCACTGCAGAAGCTGCGCGAGAATTTTTATCTCGTCCAAATACAGTTGACCGAGACCCCCTCGGCGGATTGGAAGCGCCTGTTCTATGATGCCCAGCATTCGCCACCGGCGGAATTTCCGCCACGAGCGGTCGAAATCAGCAGCCACTCGCTTCGGTTTCGTTCTGATGCCGCCACGGTGGAGCAGAAGGTGGCCTGGATTGATCGCTGGATCGAGCGGGCCAATCAGAAGGAAATGGCCATGGGCGGCCGCCTTGATGAAGAGCGGCGCCGGCGCCGCGAAGAGCTGTCGCGCGAGCAATCCGAATTGTCGGAACTAAACGCGCGCTGGGCGAAGCTTTAAGCTCCGCGTATCGCCCTTCGCTTTCCGCGAGCGAGTCGCAACTATGCCAACTACAACCAAACAGGATTATTACGAACTGCTCGGCGTGGGCCGCAAGGCCAGCCAGAAGGAAATTCGGCAAGCCTACCGAAAACTTGCTCGCAAATACCATCCGGACCTAAATCCCGGTGATAAATCTGCCGAGGAAAAGTTCAAGCAGGTTCAGGAAGCCTACGACGTCCTTTCCGACGCTAAAAAGCGGCAGATGTACGATCAGTTTGGCTTCGATGCCGAGCGGAGAACGGCGGTTCCGCCCGAACAAGAGCCTGGCGCCCACTTTGATTTCGGCGGATTTGATTTCGGCGGCGCGACAGGCACGAACTTCCGCGATCTGTTCAGCCAATTCTTTCGCGGCGGAGCTCGAGCAGAAGTCCCGGAAGAGGAACCCGGCTCGGACCTCGAGTATGGAATCGAAATTGATTTTTGGGAAGCCGTACGTGGCACGGTAAAGAAAGTAACGATCTCGCGCCTCGAGTCCTGCACCACATGTGGTGGTTCAGGCGCCGTGGGCTCGCCCCAGACGTGTGAAGTCTGCGGAGGCACGGGACATGTTTCTCAGGTCAGCGGCCGCATGCGTTTTAATGTCGCTTGCACGCGCTGTGGGGGCACGGGCCGGATTCGCGCTCTGTGCCGCGTCTGCGGCGGGGAAGGCCGTGTGCGCCGGGCTGAAACCATCGACGTCAGGATTCCCGCCGGCGTGCAGAGCGGATCGCGCGTGCGTGTTCCCGGCCATGGCAACGCCGGAACCCACGGCGCACCTCCCAGCGATCTTTACTTCATCACAAACGTGAAGCCGCACCCCTTTTTCGAACGGCGCGACGATGATCTTTATAGCGTTGTACCGATTACGGTATCGGAGGCAGCTTTGGGCGCCAAGATCGAGGTGCCTACCCTCGATGGGCGCTCCCTGTTGCGCGTTCCGCCGGGAACCAGCAGCGGCCAGAAGCTTCGGCTGCGCGAAAAAGGTGTGCCTTCGGTTCGTCAACCAGGCAAACGGGGCGATCTGTACGTTGAGCTACAAGTTGTCGTGCCGAAGCCCATTGATGAGCGGGTGCGCAATTTATTGCGCGAATTGGCGCGTTTGGAACCGGAAAACCCGCGCCGAGATCTTTTTGCGCGTGCCGGAGCTTAGTGCGAGGAGACATCTATGGCCATCCGAGCGTCCAAAAAAAAGGGCCGCGCGGGATATATGATCAGCGCGGTAGCCGAGCTCTATAGCCTGCACCCTCAAACGTTGAGGCTCTACGAGCGCGTAGGGCTCCTCAAGCCCTCGCGATCGGAGGGCAATACTCGTCTCTACACGGATGCCGACCTCGAACGGCTGGAAGTGATTCTGACCCTCACTCGCGAGATGGGCGTCAACCTCGCCGGCATCGAAATCATATTGAACATGCGCGAGAAGATCGGGGAGATGCAACGGCAAATGAAGGCTTTCGCGGAATTCGTTCAGCATGAGCTTTCCCGGGACTTGCAATCGGTCCAACACAAGCCCTCACGAGATGCCCTCGTGCGTGTTCCACCTCCGCGAGTGATCCGGGTACACAAGTAGCTCCCGCACGTTTCGATCCCGCTCGTTTCGTTTTTCACATTTCCTTTTTTTCCACGACCGCGCGTACTTGCGCCTTAGGAGACGCTACGCCTATGCTCTCGAGTTATGGCTGAATCGCAATGTCCTTTGTGCGGCGGAACTGGCTGGCGCTTAGTCGAAAGGGTAGACGCGAATCGGAAGGCCGAGCGCGTTGTCCAGCGCCAAGACGCCACTCCGGGAGCTTCGGTCCGACCCACCAAGCTTGCCTGGGCGGTGCCCTGCGATTGTTCGGAGGCTGACCGCGCAAGCCGCAGTTTGGCTCGCGCCCGCATCCCGCGGCGGTACGAGCATTGCGATTTCGAAAACTTCGAGACGGACGTCTGGGAAGGCGGACAGGAAGGGACTGCGTGGGATGGCAGCTTGTCCCAGGCCAAACTTGTCGTGCAGGCATTTGCCCGAAATTATCCGGTTGGCGGGGAGACAGGACTTCTGCTGATGGGTCCATGCGGGGTTGGGAAGACACACCTGGCGGTCGCTGCGCTCCGCGAATTGATGGTTCGGGGCCACCAAGCGCGTTTTTACGACTATCGCGAATTGCTGAAAGAGCTTCAAGCCAGCTACGATCCCGACCATCCTGTCAGCGAAATGGGCGTGCTGGAGCCAGTACTCAGAGCAGAAATTCTGTTGGTTGATGATATCGGCGCAAGCAAGCCTTCTCAGTGGGCGCTCGACACCATTGGGCACATTCTAAATAAAAGATATAACGAGAATCGGGTCACGCTGCTGACAACCAATTATTTGGATCGCGCCGAAAACGATCCGGCCATCCCGCCCACGGCCCGAGGCCAAAAAATCACGGCGTCACGGGAAGACACGCTCGTCGACCGGTTGGGTCAGCGAGTGCGCTCGCGACTTTACGAAATGTGCCGCACGGTGGAGATTTTTGCGCCGGATTATCGGCGGGAGATCCGCCATGCCGGTCGCATCCGTTCCTGATCCGGCTGCCCTTAAGCAAACGCAGCAACCCACTGGTTTCATTGACATAACGCGCAGAAGCCGGTATGATCGCGGCTGATAAGTAGCGGAGTGGGTTTTCCTTCCTTGCTCTAAGCTCCATGAGCGGGATTCCGTAAGGAAGTTCGCCAGACGAGCGGGCAAACTATTCCCTGGGAGGCCCGTAGGATGTTTTCCGATTACGATACGCCAGGCAGCGACCTTTCCGGCGCGCCAGCGTCGGTTGCGGCTGCTCACGCATCGGAGTCGGACGCGCACGCCTCGGCCGAGCCGAGCTCCGGTAGCGACTTGGAGGCCCTGGGCCAGGAAAGTAAGGCCACTCCGGAAGGTGATACATCCTCGGTGGCAAACGGTTCAGCGAATACAGGGGATCTCAAGGGACCTAGAGATTCGGCTTCTGTCTCGCAAACTTCCACTATTGAAATATCTGTGCCGGCGGAAGAGGCGACCTCGCCTT
Source organism: Acidobacteriota bacterium (assembly GCA_003223325.1). Taxonomy (GTDB): domain Bacteria; phylum Acidobacteriota; class Terriglobia; order Acidiferrales; family UBA7541; genus Palsa-189. The sequence goes on along the minus strand of QHYS01000083.1, from coordinate 4,151 downwards.
CCAGTGAAGAACTGAATCAATTGATGGACCAGTATGCCGTCCCCCAACAGGCGCCCACCGAAGGAGAGATTGTTGAGGGCAGGGTGGTTGCTATTGCAGACGTTGGCGCCGTTGTGGATATCGGCGGCAAGACCGAGGCGTTGATTCCTGCAGGCGAATTCATGGAAGCCGATCAGCCCATTCGGCTTGATCCGGGACAAAACATTGAAGTTCAGCTCACCGGAGAGCATAAAGACGGTTACCTTGTCGTTTCCTACCAACGCGCCCGCCGACGTCGAGTGTGGGCCAATCTGGACAAGGCTTATCATGATAAGTCGATGCTGACTGGGCGAATCGTCGACCGTGTTAAAGGAGGCTTGGTCGTTGACGTAGGCGTGCGGGCCTTCCTGCCGGCCTCTCAGGTTGACCTCCGCCCCGTACATGAGCTGGAAGAGTGGAAAGATCGTGACATCGAGATCCGCGTTCTCAAGCTCAATCGAAAGCGCGGCAATGTGGTGGTCAGCCGGCGCGCGGTTTTGGAAGATGAGCAGAAGTTGCAGCGGCAGAAATTGCTGGAATCGATCACGGAAGGTCAGATCTTTCACGGAACCGTCAAAAGCATCACTAGTTACGGTGTGTTCGTCGATATCGGTGGAGTTGACGGCCTTCTGCACGTCTCCGATCTTTCCTGGGGCCGCGTTGCCAACCCGGTCGACGTAGTTCGGCCCGGCGACGAGTTGGATGTGCAGGTACTCAAGTTTGACCGCGAAAAAATGCGCGTGTCCTTGGGGCGCCGCCAATTGCTGCCAGATCCTTGGGCCACGGTTCCCGAGCGATTTCCGGTAAATGCTCGCGTACAGGGGAGGGTCGTCGGGGTCGCCGATTATGGCGCCTTCGTGGAGCTCGATTCGGGCGTTGAGGGTCTTGTGCACGTTTCCGAAATGAGCTGGTCGAAGCGCAAGCAGCACCCTTCGAAATTGGTGCAAGTGGGTGATGCGGTAGAAGTGGTGGTTCTCGAGCTGCATCCTGAACAAAGACGCATCTCCCTGGGCATGAAGCAAGCTCGACCTGACCCTTGGGTGGAGCTCGCCCAGAAATATCCGGTGGGCTCCCAAATTACGGGAAAGGTCCGCAATCTCACCGACTTTGGCGCCTTTGTGGAAATCGAGGAGGGCTTCGACGGGCTCATTCATGTCAGCGACATCAGCTGGACCGGAAAGATAAAGGATCCTGCGGAAGCATTGAAGAAGGGCGACACCGTGCAAGCGAAGGTCCTGAAGATCGATCCCGTCCACCGGCGCGTTTCTCTGGGTATCAAGCAACTGAACGATATCTGGGCAAACTGGTTTGCGGCTCATAAGCTCAACGAGGTCGTTCGCGGTAGGGTTTCCCGGCTAACGACATTCGGAGCGTTCGTGGAATTGGCGGATGGAATCGAAGGCCTCTGTCACATCTCGGAAATTGAGGATCGTCGCGGGAGGGAAAAGGAGAAGAAGCCGCAGCAAGGCGCTTCCGTTTCCGTCCTTGCCCCAGGCCGGGAGTACGATTTCAAGATTGTAAAGATCAATCCCGATCAGCACAAGATTGGCCTGAGTTATCGAGCGGCAGTGCGTCACGCCGAGCGCCGGGAAATGGAGGACTATAGGTCATCGAAATCCTCCCCGACGGCGACGATTGGAGATGCGCTTCTGGCTAAGCGCGAGAGTCTCTAGCCCAGGGAAACGTATGATACTGTTGGCCTCACCGCTCTTCTTTGGGCTTAGTTTACTGCGGCAGCCCGGGGCCGAAATGGTTTGTGTCAGGTTCGGATGACGGCCCGGAGGTTTGGATTATGGGAGAATTGACTGCGATGAATGACATGACCATGACCAAGGCCGATCTGGTCGAAGAGGTCATACGAACCACTGAGTTGCCCCGCAAGGAATCCGAAGCAATTGTTGAAACCATCTTCGATTCCATCATCCAGGCATTGCAAACTGGCGACAAAATTGAAATCCGTGGCTTTGGAAGCTTCCGCACTCGCCAGCGTCGCGGCCGTATTGGTCGCAATCCGAAGACAGGCGCCAAGGTAGAGGTTCCGCCTAAGCGCATCCCCTTTTTCAAGCCCAGCAAGGAACTTAAGGATTTTGTGAACGGCGAAGCTGCGGCCGCCGCTGCTGCTGTTCCTCCTCGAACGCCCTCTCAGTAATCTCCGCCATTATGGATTACCTCTGGAGTCCCTGGCGGTATCGCTATGTCGCCGGTGGCGTCAAGGACGACCGTTGCATTTTTTGCGCCGCCGCCGAGGCTCGCGATGATTTCCAATCCCTGATTGTCTTGCGCTCCCGAAAAAATTTTGTGATCCTGAACCGCTACCCCTATACCTCCGGGCATCTCATGGTCGTTCCTTACGCGCACCAAGCCACGCTCGCGGCTTCCGAGCCGGATACTCTCGCTGAAATGATGGCTCTCGCACAACGGAGCGAACAGGCGCTCGAAGAACTATATCACCCCGACGGATACAATCTCGGAATGAATATGGGACGAGCGGCAGGAGCTGGCATCGACGGGCACCTGCACCTGCACGTTCTACCGCGCTGGATCGGCGATACGAATTTCATGACCACGATAGGTGAAACGCGAGTTCAACCCGAGGAGCTCACGACCACATATCAGCGATTGCGAGCCGCCTTGGGCACGTGAGCCTCGCGGGCGAAACCCACGCCACAAATCTGGAACTCAGCGAAAAACAAGGGCACCAGCGCGACGCGCCGCTGATTATGGCCTCGCCGGCGCTCCTGTCTCCTTGCTGCGTACTCCCACAGTCCGCGCCGCGCGTGTATGCTGATCCCTGATGGAGCTCGAGCGCGAAATCAAATTTGACCCCGCGCAGGCAGAAGACTTCCTCGAGGGCTTGCCCTCGCGTCCCGCAGTTGTTCTGATCGAGCCACATGAGGCACTAGAAGGCGCTCGGCCGCTGCTACTGCGCACCGCCGACCTGAGGCGGCGCTTACGACTTTTGCTGTGCGAGCCGCACGCGAGCTCCAAGCGCCTCAACCTAAGGCAATATGCCGCAGCGATTCGCTTTCGAGTCACGGCGTCTCGGTTTGAGCAGGCCCTGGTGCATTGGCAGCAGGCACGAATTCTTTGGCCGGAGAATTATCGTCAGCGGCTGCATCTCTATTCGCCCGCTTTTGTGAAGCTGAACCTCACAAATCCTTACCCGCGCGCCTATATCACTCGCCGTTTGGGTGCAGAAGGTCTATATCTTGGCCCGTTTATCACGCGTCGCGTCGCCGAAAGCTTCCTCGAATCCTGGCTCGACCTATTCCATATCCGGCGCTGCCAAATCAAAATCCGCCGTGATCCGGAGTTCCCGGGATGCATCTATTCGGAAATGAACATGTGTCTTGCGCCGTGTTTCGGCGGATGCACGCTCGCGGAGTACGGCGATGAGGTCAGCCGCGCCGCCGCCTTCTTGCGCTCCGGCGGAGCCACGCTCGCGGATACGTTGACCAAAGAGCGTGAATTAGCCAGCGCACAACTCGATTTCGAGCACGCCTCCGCGTTGCACAAGCGCCTGGAGAAGGTCCAGCAACTGCGCCGAGATCTGCCGGAACTAGTTCGCCCTATTGAGCAACTCCATGCGATCGTCCTGGTGCGGGCCGCAACAGAAAACGCGATTGCGCTCTTCACCGTGCGTGGCGGAGAGATCGCAGACCCCTTCGTCCTCCGATTTGACGAATTGGCTGGCCAGCCCCGATCTGCGGAACAGATCCTTCGCGAATTGCTCGAGCCCGCAGCGACGCCGCCGGATGAAGGGAATCTTAAGCGAGTAGCCTTGCAAACATTTGCAATTCGAGCTCTGGAAGATCACCTGGCATTTCTGGCCCGCTGGTTTTATGGGAGTCCGCGTGAGGGCGAGATCTTTTTTCAGGAAACTCGCCCTCCGAGCTGGCCTTATCGGCGCATTCTTCGCGCATGCGGACGGTTACTCGCGCCGCGGGAAAGCGAGAAGCGCGACTACTGAATCTCGCATAATAGAGTGACAAAGGAGGCATGATCGCCTATGCTGGAAGCATGCGCAAACCTGTTCGTCCTCGGCGGGATTTCCGGCAAATGGAGCAGCGACGTAACCAGGCGGGACGTTGCTTCGCTGCGGGCAAAAAGATTCTGGCGGCGATCGCTCGCGA
>QHYS01000085.1:62242-73444 GCA_003223325.1 Acidobacteriota bacterium | reverse complement strand
TTGAAACTAAAACGGTGCAGCTAAAAATCGGACTGGCTGGTGTTAGGTGTCCGACGTCGCCGATTCGATGCGAGCACGAGTGCGAAGGGTCATTAATAGACGAGAATTGCATTGGCGCTCTGAGCGTCTCCCCGAACGAGCTTTGCGGCCGCGTGACTGTTGTGCTTCTGTTCCGAATTTTCTGAATGCTCTCCTAAAATTCGCCCGCTTTCCAGTTCCCCGGCAGCCCTGTTGCTTGCGCGGCACCCCCCCGTCTTGACCAGAGATGGAACACGAAAAAAGCCCTGCCATGGTCGACGGGGCTTTTTTCGTCGTTGGTTAACGCCTGCGAGCATTTCTCAGGCACAAGTTAGTCTAAACGGCAGTCTTATTCTTGGCCGCCCTTCAGGACCAAGCCGATTCCGATGCGGATAACGTTCTTCTCCCAGACACCGCCGACGTGCATCGGAGTCCAGTCGAACTGAGGAACGCGGAGCGCAAGGCGGTCAGAGACGTTGATGTCGAAGCCACCGCCCATTCCCATTCCCAGGCCGGTGGAGGCCACGGCAGGCGTGGTTAGAGTCGTACCAGGCACAGTTAGAGTCATACTACCCACACCTTCCCGGACGCCTCCGAACATGGCGTGAACGAAAGGCGTGACCCTATTCCTGCGGAACATCACCCGCGGACCAAAGAGGAACTGGTAAGAATTCAGGCTGACGCCGGTAAGGGTGGCGCCGGCACCGGTGATGCCGGGAAGGGTTTTGTACTGGCCACCGAAATCGCCCACGATCGCGAGGTGGTGACTAAGGTTGAAGTTCGCGGACCCTTGCCAGCCCCAGAATGTTTCCCGGAGCGAATTCGACAGACCGGTGGTAGGATCGACCGACGATACTGCCGCGCTGGAGATGGAGAAGCCCCCGAAGACCTCCGCTTTCGGATAGATCACTTCCTGTGAAAAGCTCGGAATCGAGAAGACCAACAACCCGATAGCCAGCCCAATAACCGGAAAGATCAATCGTCGCATTTGTCTGCTTTCTCCTCTAAGAGATTTGTTGATGCTCGACTAAGCGGGGAACGGCTTCCTACACACCCGCTCTGCAATGCGAACTGCTGTATTCACAGTCTACCTGGGTGAGGGTCGCGGCTAAACTGAATACCCGCACGGACGTACCATTCGGCTATTAACTGAATCAAGGCAGGCGGTACCATTACGACCTGGGCGGGCTACATCGAGAAGATAACAAGTAGGTTAGCAGTACTAGAACGGTCTAGCCGGAAGTGCCATCGCGCGGACACCTACCCGACCTCTACCATTCCTGCGATATGACCCCGACGGTTACTAACCCGGGGGACAGTTCGAGCGGAGCAGCCGTGAAACAAAACCCAAAAGCCGCCCTACTTACCCTGGTTATCACCGCGATAGCATCTCCCCTGCTTTCGGCCACTGCCCAAGTCAACGGCCCCTTAGCCCCCCACAAGCGACAGCCGTCGGCCGACTCCATCCAGATCAACGTGGACATGGTGCTCGTCAACGTCAGCGTTACCGATACTTATGGTCACCTCGTTGCGAATCTGGAAAAGCAAAACTTCCGGCTCTTTGAGGATAATGTTGAGCAAGAAATCCTGACCTTCTCGAGTGAGGACGTCCCGGCGTCGATCGGCCTGCTCTTCGATACCAGCCAGAGCATGTCCGACAAAATGGTCGCGTCGCGGCACGCCGTAGCGCAGTTTTTGCAGAACTCCAATCCCAAGGATGAATTCTTCCTGATCAGTTTTAACAATCGGCCCGATCTTAATAACCCCTTCACTTCTGATATCGAGCAATTGGAAGCGCGGACAATGTCACTGAAACCCAAGGGCCGGACCGCCCTGGTTGACGCGATCTACTTCGGCGTTGCGCAAATGAAAAGCGCACGCCATGACAGGCATATCTTGCTCGTGATCTCTGACGGCGGAGACAATCACAGCCGGCACCATGAAGCTGAGATCCGCAACCTTTTAAAAGAATCCGACTGTCAGCTTTATGCGCTCGGAATTTTTGACGCCCATGACATGGGCAGGACGACTGAGGAACGCGAAGGGCCCAGCCTGCTTTCGGACTTCGCCGAGACGACCGGCGGGCACGTTTTCCAAGCCGCAGGCTTGAGGGAATTGCTTGATCTTGCAGGAAAGATAGGAGTGGAGCTGCGGACCCAATACATCATCGGGTATAAGCCCAATGATCTTCGTCACGACGGTCGCTGGCGCCGAATCAAGGTCAACCTCACGCCATCCAATGAGCGGCCTCTTATAGCCCACGCCCGGACCGGCTACTACAGCCCGCGGGATTAATTGGCAGTCGACCTAACCTCTACTAAGATGGCCGTTCCGAGCGAATCGCTCCTGGCGCGCGCCTCGCGAGCCCGAGTACTCGCACCGTAAGAAGTCGCGCCTGTTGGGGCGCCAGCGAGGGATCTCTCTTGACTCGGTCGAGCGCTGAGTCTTACTCGTGCGATAAAATATATGGACGCTTGCTTCGGGCGAATCCCGGGCTTGTGCGCGGGCTGCCTCGCGCTTTGAAACTGTCAACCCGCCTTGGGATGAGCGAGGGAACTCTTGTCAAACAGATGTCAGCTCGAAGCTCCTTAGAAGGAAAACTTGCAAAAAATGGAGGGTAGTATGGGAGCCTGCGGTTTCCTCGGTGTCGTTGGACTTGGTAGCTGTCTCTCCCCAGGGGTAACGGGTGGCCGGTGCTTCCGGTGCTTGACACGGAATTGTTGTGAACATAGTCTTGGCACATCTCCCAAGCGTAGGTTTTCGATGCGACTCAATTTGCGACATATCGTTCTTGGTTTAACAACTGCCGGCGCCGTCCTCCTATTGACGGGAGGCAGAGCCATCGCAGCTCAGGGCTCCGCCGCAGCCGAGAACAAAATTCCGATGCCCGGTCAATTCCCTCCCTACAAAGCGCCTCGCACGGCTGATGGCAAACCCGACTTCAACGGAATCTGGCAGTCTTTTGTCACCGCCGATATCGATGTTCAGGACCACGATGCGCAGCCGGGACCTCATCCCGACATCATGGGCGCCTACGGAGCCTGGCCGGGAGGGCAAGGGATTGTAGAGGGTGGTGAGATCCCCTACAAGCCCGAAGCGTTGGCGCAAAAGAAGGCCAACGCCGAAAAACGGATGGTCGTTAATATCACAAGCGATCCTCATCGCCACGACACCGGCGATCCGGAACTTAAGTGTTATTCGCCCGGCGTGCCGCGAGCGAACTATATGCCTTTCCCCTTTCAAATCATTCAGGGCACGGATACGATCCTGTTCTCTTACCAGTTCGCGCGCGCCGTGCGTACGATCTATATGAACCCGAATGACAAGACCATTCCCAAAGAGGCCCCGGCCGATAGTTGGATGGGATGGTCGCACGGACATTTCGAAGGGGATACTCTGGTCATCGACTCTACCGGGTTCATGCCCTACACCTGGTTTGATCGGGCGGGTGATTACCACAGTGATGCCCTGCACGTGATTGAACGCTACACGCTGGTCAGTCCTTATCACATAATGTACGAAGCCACCATCGAGGATCCGAACGTGTTTACGCGACCTTGGAAAGTTAGCTTCCCGCTCTATCGCCGTATGGAGAAAAACATCCAATTGGTGGACTTCAACTGTACGGAGTTCGTCTTGGATTTGCTGTACGGTCAATATAGCAAGCGGCCCACCAAGTAAGGAGGAGGTCCAGATGACCAATCATCTTGCGCTTCCGTCGCGGGCCATTCAGATCGGCTTAGCGGCTGTTTTGTTCACGCCCACATTTGTCGCAGCCCAATCCCCGGGCGGCGTGAGCGTCGCTCATACGAAAACCGCCAAGGCAAACGCTCCTGCTAGTACAAAGGGCTGGACCATGCCTCGTACTCCGGATGGCCAGCCGGACCTGCATGGATATTGGACGAGCGAGAGCTTCACGCCCTTAGAACGGCCGGCCAAGTACGCGGGGAGAGAGTTTTTGACCGACGAAGAAGCTGAGGCAGTTCAAAAGGCCGGCCTGCAGCGCGGCTATGACCGCACCTATGACGATCCCGTGGAGGAGCCGGTTTATGACTCCACCACCTTCGGGTTGACTCCCGCTCTAGAGGGATTCGCACCCAACAAGCGCACCTCATTGATCGTGGATCCGCCGGACGGCAGAATGCCTCCCCGAACGCCCGAGGCCATGGCAAGACCCAGAGCGATCGGTGACCGCGACTATATCGAGCCTGACGGCCATGGTGGTGGAGTGGTGCACGCAGATACTCCGAAGGATATCGGGGTGCGCACCACGTGCGTCTCCATGAGCGGCGGACCACCGATACTTCCCGGTGCCTACAACAACGGTGTCTACATTCATCAGAATGCCAACTACGTTGTGCTGCAAGCCGAGTACGGATCCGAACTTCGTATTATTCCTCTCGACGGACGCCCGCATGCCTCGGCAGACATCCATCGATGGCATGGCGATGGGCGCGGCCATTGGGAGGGCGACACGCTGGTCGTGGAGACCACCAATTTCAGGCCCGAAGCTACCTTCCGTAACGCCAACCCCAAGACGCTTAAGATTACCGAGCGCTTCAAGCGAGTCGCCCCGGACCAGATCGAGTACGGCTTTACGATTGACGACCCGTCAACGTGGACCAAGCCTTGGACGGCCATCGTCCCCCTGCACACCATCAAAGGGCCCTTTTTCGAGTACGCTTGCAGCGAAAGCAACATGGACGTCGTGAATATAATGGCTGGAGAACGTGCTAGTGAAAAGGCTAGGGCGGAGAAAGCCAAGGGCGCATCGCCACCTCCAAAGAACTAAGCGCCCCGAGGAGACGCGAAGCCCAGCTTGACACAACGACCCTTTTACAGCTCTCTTACTGGCGGCGGATGCACCGGCGGTTGTCTTTTACCTCAGATTGGCTCGGAAGTCGACGGCCGATCCCCTCAAGAGTGCTTTGAGAAACGCTTCATCTCTTTTCTGCCCCTCGTAGTGATAGGGGTAGGCGACCTTGGGCTGAAAAGCCTTGATGCATTCGGCTGCGTCGCCCGGAGTCATGGTTTGTGGCATATTCATGGGGATGAAGGCCACGTCGATGTCCTTGGCGGCCTTTGCCTCTGGCGTACACTCGGTGTCGCCCATAAAGTACAGGCGCTTCCCGCCTAACGTGATGATGTAGCCGTTGCCGCGGCCTTTGGGATGGTAGAGTTCGCCGGCTTTGGGCCCGTGCTGCATGTTGTACATGGGAACCACTTCCACACCCACGTCTGCCACGTTCTTGTTGTCGCCGTTAGCCATTACCACCGTGGGCGCAGGAATCTTCGTGCCGGCCTCGGTCGCCGCGGCAGCAGGCATTACCACCGGGGCTCCGGTCTTGCGCAGCTTGGTGATCTCGGCGATGTCCAGATTTTCGGGATGAATGTCGGTGATCAGAATCAAATCAGCCGGCTTTAAAGCGTCGAACTTTCCCAACAGGGGAAGTTCAACATTGTCGTATGTGGCCACAGGGTCGATCTGTATGACCTTCCCCGCATATTCGAGTTGCACGCTCGAGTGCATGATCGGTGTAATCTGAATATCTCCGCCTGAGGCGGAAAGCGTGTCCGTTTGATTGGCCGCCAAGACTGCAGCCCCGAATGCAATCACAACCACCAGCGCCACGAACATTCTTATATTCACGATCTCTCTCCTGAGGGTTTCCAGACCGTCCGCTAGCGGAACCTTATCCCACCGTGAATTCGTGCCTGTCAAGTAGTGCCTTCAATCTTCAGGTCGCAGCTCGGTTAGCGGCAAGACTGGCCTTGACACTAACAGGATTCAAGGGTAGGTTTTGGCTTAATTGAGGGGCGCTTGCGGCGATCTCACTTGCGGGATGGGATGTGGATATCATGAAGGTCACTGTTCTTGTTCTCTTGGTGGCGGTGTGCGCGCCTATCGTCGTTCAGGCGCAGAGCACCCCTCAACAGCCACTCGCTCGAACCGCTTCAGCCGCCGCTAAGATTCCTGCCCCTGGCGAGTTTCCGCCCTACAAGCCGCCCCGTACGGCTGATGGCAAACCCGACTTCAACGGAATCTGGCAGTCTTTTGTCACCGCCGATATCGATGTTCGCGACCACGGTGCGCAGCCGGGACCTCATCCCGACGTTATGGGCGCGTACGGAGCTTGGCCGGGAGGGCAAGGGATTGTGGAGGGTGGTGAGATCCCCTACAAGCCCGAAGCGTTGGCACAAAAAAGGGCGAACGCCGAAAAACGAATGGTCATAAATATCACGAGTGATGACAGGCGTCATGAGACCGGCGACCCGGAGTTGAAGTGCTATCGGCCAGGAATCCCACGTGCCAACTACGAGCCCTTCCCGTTTCAGATTATTCAAAGCACAGACAACATAGTGATGGTGTACGAGTTCGAGCACGCCCTGCGCACGATTTACATGAAAGAGGATAAGGAGACTCCCAAGGACCCACCGGCCGATAGTTGGATGGGATGGTCGCACGGACATTTTGAAGGGGATACTCTGGTCATCGACTCTACCGGGTTCGTGCCCTACGCCTGGTTTGATCGGGCGGGTGATTACCACAGTGATGCCCTGCACGTGGTCGAGCGGTATAATTTGGTGAGTCCTTATCACATAATGTATGAGGCCACCATCGAAGATCCGAACGTCTTTACGCGCCCATGGAAGGTGAGCTTTCCGCTTTATCGGCGCATGGAAAAGAATATCCAGCTTGTGGATTTCGATTGTGTGGAGTTTGTGGAGAAGATGCTGTACGGCCCCTATTACAAGAATTCAAGCAAGTAGATCTGGTCGAGGAGGTCGAGATGGGTAAGCGTTTTGGGGTCCACTCAAATGTTTGGGCCGTCGTGATAGCGATAGCGGCCATCTTAGCGGTGCCTGCATTGGTTACGGCCCAGACCACCTCCGGGGTGGCCGGGAACAAGGATAAGGGTGCGGCACCGAAGAAGACATGGGTTTCCCGGACTGCGGATGGTCAGCCGGACCTGCAGGGATATTGGACGAGCCTCAGCTTCACAGCCATGGAACGCCCTGCGAAATACGGCAATAGAGAGTTCTTGACGGACGAAGAAGCGGCACAGATTCACAAAGAAGGCATACAACACAGTTACGAGTTCACTTTTAACGATTTGGCGGAAACTCCGGTTTACGACGCGACCGTGTACGCGCTCAGCGCTTGGCAAGAGGGGGTGGCGCCAAACCGGAGAACGTCACTCGTCGTGGATCCGCCGGATGGCAGGATTCCTCCTCTGACGCCCGAGGCGGCGAAAGTCAGGGAGGCGGCGCGCAAAGCTGGTCCCAACCAGGACTACGCGGACCCCAATGCACCCGTAAAGGCCGATGTCGCGGAGGATTTGAATTTGGGCGAGCGCTGCCTTTCGTTTGGTGGACCGCCGATCCTTCCCGGCGCGTACAACAGCAACTTTCAAATCGTTCAGGGTACGGGTTACGTGATGATTGAATACGAGTGGAATAACGAGATTCGCATCATCCCGTTGGACGGACGTCCACAACTTTCCCAAGGGCTCCACCGCTGGCACGGAAATTCGCGGGGCCATTGGGAGGGCAACACCTTGGTCGTGGAGACGTCCAATTTCCGTCCCGGCGCTACCTTCCAGGGCGCGAACGCGAAGACTCTGAAGATGACCGAGTACTTTACGCGTACGGACCAGAATACAATCGAATACAAGTTTACGATCGATGATCCATCAACCTGGACCAGGCCTTGGTCCGCAATCGTTCCCCTGAGTCATATGCAAGGGCCCATACCCGAGTACGATTGCAGCGAGAACAACAATGACGCAGTCAATATCCTCGCAGGCGCCCGTGCGACCGAAAAGGCTGCGGCAGAAAAGGCCAAGAACATCTCCCTGAGATAAAGGTGGCACGGTGCTGATGGCTTTGAGAATCGGCGAATTTTGAATAGCAGAGGAGGAAAACAAATGCGAGTGGCTCTGGCGGTGGCGATGCTCGTAGGTGCTCTAGGTTTGCTCGTGACTACATTGCCGGTGCAGGCCCATCATGCCTTTGCGGCGACCTTCGATACGTCGAAGCCCGTGGTCGTGCACTGCGTAATTACAAAGGTCGAATTGATCAATCCCCACTCCTGGTTCTGGTGTGACGAAAAGGCCGCCGGCGGCAACGTGACGAACTGGGGCTTCGAAGGTGGCAGCCCGAATTCTCTGATCCGCCATGGCGTTACCAAGAACACCATTCCCGTGGGAACGGAACTGATCATTCAAGGCTACCAGTCCAAGGCCTTTGAGCATAAGGGAGTGGGTGTCAACATGACCTTTCCCGACGGGCGGAAATTTCTTTTCGGCGGATCTGCTCCTGGAGCCGAAAGCGAAGTAGCGACTCCCACCAAGGACGAGATCGCGCCGACCAGCAAAGACGATTCTAAGAAGTAGCGCCTAGCCGAGACCAGGCGCTCAGGGCAGCAGATCGGGCACGGCGTCGAACTCTGCAGGTCATGACGATGGTGCAGAAAGGAAATGCAACCCGCCAGCAGAAACACGCCGACGAAAAGCCAGGCCGCCGTCCATGTTCCTGAGCACCCGGCGGATATGCAAGGTATAGTGCAGCCATCAGGTGTCGAGCGCGGACACGGGCCCAGTGTCTTGGATCACCGGGGACTCCGTTGGGGGGCCGTTTAGGTCTTCCAATCGGGAGTGGCGACGTATTCGCGGGTGATATCCGCGACGGTTCGTGTGCCGCAATTGCCCATCACCAATTTTAATTCGCCCTGCATGATTTCGATCACGCGATCTACGCCCGCTTGACCGAACGCACCCAAACCCCACAGGAAAGGCCGCCCAATTCCCACTGCTTTGGCGCCAAGTGCCAGCGCCTTGAAAACATCCGTGCCGCGGCGGAAGCCGCCATCGACGAATATCGGGATGCGATTCCCGGCTTCGGCCACCACTTCGGGCAGCGCCTCGATCGTCGCGCGAAGCGTTTCCGTGGCGCGCCCGCCGTGATTGGACACCAATATGCCATCGACGCCGTGATCGATCGAGAGCCGCGCGTCCTCGCGGGTATCAATTCCCTTGATGAGAAACTTCCCTTTCCAGAATTCGCGGATACGATCGGCAAAGGCCCAGTCCATAGCGGGGTTGGGCGCGCGCACGCCGGTCATGTCGATCCCCTTGAACATCGGCCTCTCCTTCATGCTGGGACCGGCACCTTCCTCGTGGCAGGTCTTGCATTGGCTCAGGTCCTTGGGACGCGTGCGCAGAAACGTTTCGCTGTTGCGACCGGTGGTGTTGTCCACGGTGAGCGCGAGCACCGAGCAGCCCGCTGATTGCACGCGCTGCAAAAGCTGGCGACACGCATCCCACGAACTCGGCGCATAGAGCTGCTGCCAGACCGGACGACCGAGCTCCTTGTTGACGTCCTCCACCGCCACCGATGTCATTGTGGAAAGCACCTGCAGCGTGCCGTGAGATTTGGCAGCCCGGGCGACGGCCAATTCGCCCTCGGGAAAGAACGATTTCTCACCGCCCGTAGGACACAAAAATATCGGACTGTTGTAGGTGGTGCCAAACAGCTCGACGCGCATGTCCACTTTGGTCGCGTCACGCAGCCGCCGCGGTCGCAGCTCGATATGCTTGAATCCTTCACGATTGGCGCGCAGTGTGCCATCGTCATCCACGCCGCTGGCCATGTAAGCCCAATGCCCGGGCTGCACCTTGCGGTGAGCGGGCTCCTCGAAGTCGAAGACGTTGAGGGCCTCGGCCGGGCTCCCGATAACCTCAGAGACCGGACGGCCGGTTTGTGCGAAGCCGCTTCGCTCGAGGAATGCAGTCACTCCTCCGAGTGCGGCAACGTAAGGGCTGGCAGCCAGAAACTTGAGAAATTCGCGGCGGGCAGTGCTTGCAGTTTCGCTCATAATGACCGGGATTTTAGCGCTCCTCGCGCTTTCTGACTAGCCCGTTTTCCGCCGCATGCCGCTTTGCATCAAGCAGTCGGTTTTTCGGCCCATCGGTGAGAAGATATGCCCGCTTAGGGCGTCAGAGAATTTCCCGTCAGACAGGAGGAGTTCATGTTGGATCGCCTCAAATTGTGGTTAATGCTTGCAGTGCTTCCAGCGGGCCTGTTCGCGATTTTCCTCGAGCGGACTCCAGCTCAAAACAAGACCTCGGCCACCGTTACACCGGCGGATTATCTCAAATGGCGCAACGAATTCAAAAACTGGGGCCGCTGGGGAGCCGATGATCAGCGCGGCGCGTCCAACCTGATTACCGCGGAAAAAAGTCTGAGCGCAGCAAGACTGGTCAAAAACGGCATCGTCATCTCCCTGGCGCACGCCGTGCCGCAGAAAGTGGACCCGGAAGTACCCGAAGGCAGCGTCTTCCACCGCATCACCGAGAATATAGGCCCTTTCAACACGATCGATCGGTATCAAGTGAGCTACCACGGCCTGGCTCTCGCGCACATGGACGCCTTCTGTCATTTCTTCCTCGAAGGCAAGATGTACAACGGCTATTCCGTGGCCGATAACCTTACGTCAGAAGCCGGCTGCAAAAAAGACGACATCATGTCCTGGCGCGACGGCGTCGTCACCCGCGCTGTGCTCTACGATATTCCACAACTGAAAGGCATCGACTGGATTGAGCCCGGCACGCCCATTACCCGCTCCGATCTGGAGGCGTGGGAGAAAAAATCCGGAGTCAAGGCGGGCCCCGGCGACGTAATCATGCTCTACGTAGGACGCTGGAAGAGGCGCGCGGCTAAGGGGCCCTACCCGAACGCGATCCCGGGTTATTTTGCCGACGTCATTCCCTTAATCAAGGAGCGCGAAGTCGCGTTTGTCGGCCATGACTTCAATATTGATTGGTCGCCGCGGCCCGGATGGGGTCAAGCCGAAGGTATCCCTGTCAATCCGATTCACCAGGCTGTCCTCAACTGGATGGGCGTCGGCATCGTCGAGAACCTTGATCTGGAGCGGGCCGTCGAGACGGCCCGGCGCCTGAAGCGCTATGAGTTCATGCTGACGTTTGCGCCGCTTCCCGTCGAGGGTGGCACGGGATCGCCGCTAAATCCCTTGGCGGTCTTCTAGGCCTCTTTTTAAGCCATGGGGCACACTCCGAGGCCGATGGAAGCACCCTTAAGCGCGACGAACGCTCCTGCTGCGCAACAAACAAAAAGCTGGCGGCGAACCGTTGCAGCATGGGCAGTGCCGAGTTTCGTGGGCAT
>QHYS01000085.1:0-62181 GCA_003223325.1 Acidobacteriota bacterium | reverse complement strand
GCCGCTCTCGGCCTTGTAGGGGTCGTCGATGCCGCCCTTTCGGGTCTGGTTCACGCCTCGACCTCACAGGCGACTCTCTCGGCCCTCAGCGGATTCGCCAACGGTACGGTCTGGCTCATCTTCGCCGCTTACATCTTCTCGCTTGGCTACACCAAGACCGGTCTCGGGAAGCGCATCGCGTTGCTGCTAATCCGAGCTATGGGAAGGCGCACCTTGGGTCTCGGATATGCTATCGCCCTGGCCGATCTGGCCCTCTCGCCCTTCATGCCGTCTAACACCGCGCGGAGCGGCGGAACGCTCTTTCCAATCCTCCGCAACATCCCCGAGTTATATGGATCGCTGCCCAACGACGAAAGCGCACGCAACATTGGCGCCTACTTGATGTACACGGCGCTCGCGGTAACCTGCGTCACCAGCAGCATGTTCGTCACGGCGCTCGCCCCAAACGTGCTCGCCGCCGACTTGGCCTTACAAGATCTATCCTCCCCAAACCCGCGAAGCGCCCGAAGCGCCCCGCTGGGCCGCCGAACAACTGCGCCAGATGGGTCCGGTCTCGCGCAGAGAGATAACCTTGCTCGCTCTTGTTCTTTTAGCGCTGTTTCTGTGGATCGGTGGCGCAAAGTACATTGATGCCACCATTGCCGCGATCTTGGTCGTCACCCTCATGGTCATCCTGGGCGTGGTCACCTGGAACGACATCCTCGCGAACACTCAAGCCTGGAACGTCCTGGTCTGGTTCGCCACGCTGGTTACCCTCGCCGGAGGTCTGGCCGAAACCAAGTTTGTCGATTGGATCGCCCAATCTCTCGCGGCGATCCTCTCGCATCGCGGTGTCATTATGGCCGCCGTGCTCTTGGTCGCCGCCTTTTTCCTGTTGCACTACCTGTTTGCAAGCATTACCGCCCACGTCAGCGCGCTGTTTCAAGTCTTTCTTGTAGTCGCGATAACCATTCCGGGTATGTCGCGGCTGGCCTGGGCCCTGCTGCTTAGCTACCCCCTCGGCCTCATGGGCATTCTCACACCTTATGGAACCGGGCCTTCGCCGATCTACTACGGTTGCGGTTATATCAAAGGCAAGGACTTCTGGAGCTTGGGCTTTCTTTTGGGCTTTCTTTTCTTCGCTGTCTATGTCCTGATCGAACTGCCCTGGCTTACGTTCCTGAAGATTTGAGTGCCGCTTCCCTGCGGTGGCCTCGAAGTGCAACTCCTCACTATTCGGTCGGATTTTAGCAACACACTTCCCCGCGAGGGCCCGAGTTCTCGGGCCATGTCAACCAAGGCAACGTAACGCCTGCGATGGATTGGCGCAATGAAATCTCGCCTCCTAACGTAAAGCGAGACTCCAATCGCGCCGACGTATATGCCATTCATTGCTGACTGGGGCTCGAGCTAGGCTCGACTTTTGGGGTTCCTCGCATGATGCGTAATAAGCGACTCGACATTCTGCGCGGCATCGCCGTTTTATTTGTGCTGGGGCGGCATGGTGTCATGGAGGGTGTCTGGAAGGAAACGGGTTGGGCGGGTGTGGACCTGTTTTTCGTGCTGAGCGGCTTCCTGATTTCAGGTCTGCTCTTCAGCGAATACAAGAGGAAACGCAGCATCGATCTAGCCCGATTCATCATCCGGCGGGGTTTCAAGATCTATCCGTCGTTCTATCTCATGCTCCTCACGACCTTCCTGGTGGCCGCGAGCTACGGAGTGTGTCGCCCTTACGCATAGGAATCGGCGTTCTCATGGCCCGCATCGTGGAATTTCCGACGCTCGCGCTGCGTAACCGGCTGTTTCCCGACGCCGGAGGACCGCCCGCAGTGGTGCGTGCTGCAGAAACTCGTGCAAACCCCACAGGAGTCGCCAAGCCCGAAGCCGTAAGCCTTTGTGAGGAAGCTTAACTACTTCTTGGGAGCAGTAACCGGGTCCACGACGCTCTGGCGAAAGTGCTCATACTCCGACATCGAGCAGGCATAAGCGTCCTCGAAGCCACCGTGCTGCAACGCGAAGATTTTTCGTCCGGCCCACGTTTTTGTGTAGGCTTTCGAGTCGTCGAAGACCAAGTCGAGCTGTAGAGTGTCATGATTGATGCGTCGGAACCGTTCAGTGAGGTGCAGCTCGTCGCTATGCGGACGCCCTACGTGATCGAGCCAGGTCTTATCGTTAAAGCCGATGGTGTCAATGACCAGAGTATCGCCTTCATACTTCCCGACTGACTCTCCCCACCAGGTAGGATCGGGGTCCTGGCGGTGGCCGCGGTTCATGGCTACCGGGCGCCAAGTCGGACCGTATTGATAGAGGATGTACAGGATATCGGGGGTCTGAACAAACCGGAATTGCGTGGGGACCAGGTAAATCCGCGGGACGCCCACCGGATCGCAGTACTTCAGACGCGGGTCTGTCGTATTCTCAAAAGTCCCGTGGGGTCCGTTTTCGGGTCTTTCGGAATTTAGCTTGGCCAGTGCCCAGGGCTGATACGGCGTATCGTCTTGCGGTGTTCCTGCCTTTCTGTCGCCTGGATCGGAAATGATAAAGCCTCCGCCTCCTGCGCCAACGGGATTCCCCCAGTCTCCAGACAAATCGGGGATCTGCCCTTGAGCTCCGGCTTTGGAGTTTGCCGGCGTCTTCGTTTGACCTCCTGAACCGGCCGATAAGGCCACCACTCCCAGCACCAAAGCGGCGGAATGCAAGAAGAGATTTCGCATAAGAACTCCTTTACTCAGTCTTCGAAGTCGTACTGGGGCAGGAACAAAATGGAGCGAGGCGCTCAGCGGTCCGGATAGGCGCGAAGTATTTTGCCATTGGGGAGGGTTACCCTTTGTATGATTCCGAAGGGCGAGCCGTTTTTGGCAGCATGAAACTCGATCTTCACCATATCGCCTGCTTGCAGCGACTTCCTGCTCCACTCGCGGGGCGCCAACATGCTCGGAGGAGGAGCCTCGAGTGTCCAGTGTTCCAGATCGCCCTTGTCATTCATCACGTCGAAACGAATCTGGCAATGAGGATTGGTCCACTCGATCTCTGTAATCGTGGCCTTCCCAAAGGTGACCATGTTGGTCATGTCGTACCCTGCTGTTCCGTGGTGCTCCATCACAGCGCTTGTCGTTGATAAAAGAAGAACAACCGCCAAAAAGCTGGTTACCCTCACCGTAAGCACCCTCCGATTTGGGCATCAATCCCGGTTCGGCTAATTGCGGGTCGTCGTAGAGTATACATCCTGCGGCTTTCTACTGAGCAAAGCAAGAAGCACGATCAAAGTAAGCGCGCCCTCTGCGAGAATAATTTTTGCCGCTGGAGCTTCCTGGAAAAATGGATGGCGCAGATATCTCGCCGTAAAGTGATGGCGGGCAAGAGCAGCTTTCACTCTTCTGGTGCGAACGCCAGCAACACGTTTCCCGGCATTCCGCCGTTGCGAGGATAACCGGAATTTACAAACAGCATTCCCCCAGCGACGACCGGGCCGGCGCCGTCGAGCGATCCTCCCTTGGCTTCGACACCGTTCACCGTGGAGTAGCTTTTTGCGGTGTCGAAATCCCACAGGATTTTGCCATCTCCGGCCGCAAACGCGCGCAAATGGCCGTCAACGGAGCCCGAAAAAACCACCCCGGGAATGGCCGTCACCGCCTGCGACTGCGCGGGGCTGCAACCGGGGCGCGGCGGATCGCACGGATGTGGCGCGACGAACCACATCTTGCCGCCATCGGCCGGTCGCAACGCCGTCAAGCCGCCGCCCTTGGCGGGATCGAACTTGGCCCCGCCCACGGCCCCGCCAGAGTTCAGCACTCCGGTCAAATCCGAGGCCGCTGCGAAGACCGCTTGGCCGTCGCTGGCCATACCCCACTGCACGCCTCCGTTCCTGCCGCCCTGTCCGACGCGCGTCTGCCAACGAACCTTGCCCTTCTGGTTCGGATCCAGCCCATAGACCACCCCAGATTTCTGCCCGGCAACGAGAATATCTTTTCCGTCCGGCAACGAGAGCAACAACGCGGAGGAACCAAAATCATAATCGGGGCCGTCCTCTTCGGGGCAGTTGGGGCCGTGGTTGCGGCAGGCGCTCGTATAGGCGTCGTTCGGGGTGGTTTGCTGGAACCATCGTATCTTCCCCGTTGTAATATCCAGCGCCATCACCGCGTCGCTGGTTGCCGTGGCAGGAGAGGAGTAGTTGTCGCCCGTAGTCACATAGATCACGCCGCGCTTGGGATCAATCGTAGGTGCCGACCACACCGGCGCCCCGGAAGGTCCCCACTGCTGCGCGCCTGCGCTGTTGACCCCCGTCTTCCTGGGCGGATCAATCGTGTAGGTCTTCCAAACCTTCGATCCGTCCGCCACGCGAAGTGCCGTCACGCTGCCGCGAAACGTGCAGCAAGCGTAGTGCGGCTCGATCGAGCGAGTCTCCTCCCAGGAGGCCGCTCCGATGAATGCTACCCCTGCATAGACCTCGGGCGAGCCCGTCAGCCGCGTCCCCTCGTGGTCGTCTATGCGGTGCTTCCAAAGCAGCTGGCCGCTTTTGGCTTCGAGTGAATAGAACCAGCCGATCTGATCACCGAACAACAACGAGTAATCCGAACCCGAGGCGTTCGCCACAGCCGTAATCGCGGAGCGCACCGGCCCGTTGGCCTGAAAAGTCCAATGCAGGCAGCCGGTCTTCGCCTCCAGCGCCTGCACTACTCCGCCGGCGCTGCCCACGAAAATCGTGTCGTCCAAGACCGTGGGCGCGGCGAAGGCGGTCACGTCTCCCGCAAATCCGTATGCCCATTTCAATTTCAGCCGCGGGACTTGATCACGGGTGATTCCGCCGGATGGTTGAAAGCGGGTATTCGCAGGCAAGGGACTCCAGCCATTCCAATTCCCGGCCGTTTCGGCGGACAGGGGATGCCGCTCAGCGCTGCAGAAGGCGCTGGCCGCGGGTCCTGGCTCGCTCCCCTTGGTGCCCAGAAAACCGGCGACGGCCTGGCGCTCCTCGCGCGTCAGCGGGTAAGCCACGCCCATCATCAGTCCGAAGTCCAAGGTCCGCAGGATGCGGCTCGCCGTCATTTTCTGCAGTGTGTCCCGCGAGGGCGCGCGACTGGCCGCCGCATTCTCATGACATTGCGCACACCGCGTCTGATAAACGTCTGCGCCCAATACAGTTTGAGAAGACACGGTTTGCCCGAAGACCGGTGCGGTAGCCAGCGTCGTGCCAATCACCACACAGCCGAGAAATAAACAAGAGGAAGCCAGGGAGCGCACGTTCTCAGGGAACCTCTTCAAAGACCATGAGATGGGATTCCTCCGTAAGCCAGTCGTCTGTCCCATATTGCGTTGTAGGCATCAGTTGGACCAGGTGCTTCGGGACAGCCGAGTAATACCGCTTCATTTCCGGGATGCACACACCCGACTTGGCGATCGATCCGGTCGGAACTTTTCCAAGCATTCGGAAATGGTCCGGGTCGTCCTCATGAAACACGGCCAAACTTCCCGAGCTCCCGGAAAAATAAATACGCGAAGTCGGAGCGTCATAGTAGATCTCATCAGCGCCGCCTACGGCGTCCAGCGCCTGAACTACCTTTCCGGTGTCGGTGAGGACCACAAGTTTCCCGGGATCGACCACGTGCCCTCCTCCCAGCCGGCTGCCCATAAACAGGCGATGATGAGCGGCGTCCAAACCCGCGGTGTGGGGCTGCGGCCCTCCGGTGATGGGCCACTCGGCTATCACAGCTCGTTTGTTGGTGTCGATGACCTTGACGACACTGTCACCGTTCACGACATCTCCCATGCCAACGTAGAGCCTGTTTGCTGCACGGTCAAGGATGATTCCTGCCGGATCGGTGCCATCCATCTTGATGCTGCCCACCAATTTGGCCGCCTTGGTATCGACAATCTCGATTGTGTCATCTTTATTTCCCTGCCCTGTAACGATGCCAACGTAGTACAAGCCCTTGACGGGATCATACGCGGCGTTATCCGGATCTCGATGCGCGGCGCCTTTTCCACCGGTCAGCTCGACGGTCTTGGTGATCTCGAATGTGGTTCCGCTGATTGCAACAGCAGTGTTGTCTCCGAGGTCGACCCAAAGTTCATAACTGCACGTTGAAGCTCTCCGAGATTCTGGCGATGCGGTTGTTCCTGCGCTCGAAGACGGAGCGATAGCGACAGACTAACGCTGAGGACAAGCCCGACAAGTAGGAGTTTCCCCAATTTCCCTTTCATGAACGCACCCCTGTTAGTTTCCACCTGCCTATTTCCGGCCGAACCGAGATCCGGCAACCACAAACCAGGTAAAAGGACGGGCGAGCCCAGATATAAAAGACGGCCACAGGAGTAGCGATCAGGCAGTAAAGAACGGCGGTTCGGAACGGAGCAACCAGCACGAAAAATAGTCGACCAGTACGTAAGACAGTTCTCCCCTGCGTCTTAAGCAACAAAGAACGCTTCTGATTAGGCCGACTATCCTCGAAAAAAGCAGAAAGCGGTCCAGACTCTATTCTTCTGATAACCTCAAGTCAAGCTTGGGAAGAGTAAGCGTCCAGAGAAAGGGATTTAGCCGTGACTTGCTTCCCTCCCAGGGCTCCGATTGGCTCATCGCTTCGTTACGAAAATTGCCTTGGGAATTGTCATGTGCACGCCGTTGTTGCCATCGACGACTTCGGTGATCGCCAGATCGGCCGAGACGCTTGCCAGCATGTAGGCATCCTCGCGGCTCAGGTGCTTTTCCTGCATCAGAAAATCGATCATTTCGTGCACAGCCATTTTCGTAGCTTCGGTCAGGTCCGCGTGCAGCCCCATGGTGATGTACTGCGTGGGCGTTTCGGCGCGAGGCCAGCGCAGGTGCATATCTTTGCGCACAATAAATTGGAAGGTACCGGTCAACGAAGTTTCCAACGCGGTGACATCCACCTCCCCATCTCCCTGGCCTGCATGGCCGTCGCCCACCTGGAAGAGCGCCCCACGCGCGTGCACCGGGATGAAAAGCGTGGTCCCGGCGACCAAATCCCTGTCGTCCAAATTCCCTGCGTGCATCCAAGGCGGATTGCTGCTAATGCGCCCGGTCACTCCCGGCGGCGCCACGCCCATGCTGCCAAAAAAGGGACGAATCGGAATCTCGATTCCATCCGCGAAGTGAGCTACCATGCGCTTTTCATCGAGTGGAATAACTTTAGTCCGCGCGTACGGGTAATCGTCCGGCAAGAAACCGCGCCCGGGCGAAAAGGCGTTGATCGCATACGGGATGGCCAGCCGAATTTGCTGGATGCGCACTTCCAAAACGTCGCCCGGCTCTGCGCCTTCGATGAAGATCGGGCCGGTCAGGACGTGATAACCGGGACCTCTTTCCTTGACCTCTCGGTAAATGTCGCGCAACGCTGGTTCGATTTGGTCGGATCCCAGGCCGGCGCTATCAAAGCGCTCGGGACTCGAGGCGATAAGCGTCTGGATTTCGACCGTGTCGCCCGATTTGATGCGCAGCACGGGGGGAGTCTTCGGATCGTAATATCCCCACACGACTGTTTGCGGCGTAGGCTTGAGTTGATAGATTTGCCCTGCCGGCACTGTGGACTGTTGCGCCTTTAATGGAACAGCCAAGTACGCAAAGAGAAAAAGGACCGGAGCTGCGGATCGCGTCATCGTTGGTTCTCCGAAGACAAATTACGAGCGTGCATTTTCTCGTGCCTGCGCCGGGATTGTAACGCGCCTCAATTCCGAGGACCAATTCTTCCTTTCAACTCCACCGCGCCGCGCCATTTGCCTCCTTGGTCGTGGTAAATTCCTCACGGCAGAGGTCCCACGGTTCTGCAGATGGCTAGATACGCCGCAAGAGTCGCATCTCCACGCGTTGTGAATATTGCTGACCTCCGGAATTTGGCGCGCCGCCGGCTGCCCAGAGTCGTTTTCGACTATGTGGATGGAGGCGCCGAAGATGAAATCACGCTGGGCGAAAATCGTAGCGCCTTTGAGGAAATCACGTTCCGTCCGCGCCAAGCCATAGCAATCCCTCACTGCGATTTGCGGACTCGAGTCTTGGGTTGCGATCTCTCCGTTCCCGCGTTGCTGGCGCCGGTCGGCTATAGCCGCGTCATACACCCGGACGGTGAAGTGGCGGCGTGTCGCGCGGCGGGGCAAGCGGGCACAGCTTACATCCTCTCGACAATCTCCGGTTATGCGCTAGAAGAAGTCAAGGCCGCATCCACCGGCCCGGTGTTCTATCAACTCTACTTGATGGGAGGCCGTGAAGTTGCCGAAGGCGCCCTGGAACGTGCCCGCAACGCCGGATTTGCCGGTATCGTTGTCACCGTTGACACCGCCGTCGCGGGAATGCGCGAGCGCGATTTCCGCAACGGTATGAAGGAGCTGCTTGGGCCGAGTCTCATCGGCAAAATTCGATTTTCGCCCCAGGTGCTGGCTCGTCCCGGTTGGCTCGCGAGCTTTTTGCTCGATGGCGGCGTACGGCCGCTGCCTAATGTAGTCGTCCCCGGACGTGGACCGATGCCGTTGATCGATGTCGGCTCAGCTTTAGCCCAGTCGACGATCTGCTGGGAAGACCTGCGCTGGATTCACGACGTCTGGCGCGGCCCAATCATCATCAAGGGAGTGCTTACGGGAGAGGATGCCCGACGTGCCATCGACGAGGGAGCTCGAGCAGTAGTGGTTTCCAATCATGGTGGGAGACAACTCGATGGCGTCCAGGCCACTTTGAGAGTGCTGCCGGAAATCGTCTCGGCGGTGAACGGGCAAATCGAAGTGCTCATGGACGGAGGCATTCGTCGCGGCGCGGATATCGTGAAGGCGCTTTGCCTGGGCGCCCGTGCCGTTCTGTGCGGCCGGGCTTACGCTTACGGCCTGGCGGCGGCAGGCGAAGCGGGCGTAGCACGCGCTCTCGAGATTCTGAGGACGGATTTGGAGCGAACGCTGCGGCTGCTCGGTTGCCCCTCGATTGCCGAGCTCGGCCGCTCCTACTGCCAGTGCCTCTAGTTAACCATTGAAACTCGCTGCCGAAGTTTGAACGTGTGTTTGCCTGGGCGAGGACCGCGCTCGGCTAGGCCGGGGGCGCGTCGGGGCACCCTAGAAGTCTAGGTGCACGCCGAACTTGATGAGTCGCCCGGGCAAAACGCTCGTGGCATTGCGCCACGCGCCAGGTGTGCCGGGCGCTGACGTGTTGTACGCCGTTCCGACGGTCAGAATCGGATTGGCATTCAGCAGATTGTAAAAATCCGCGGTCGGCTGGATCTTCCATCGTTCTGTGATGTTGATGTCCTTGGCTACGCGGAAATCGACTTGATTGTCCCGGCCAAAGGGGAAAAGAGTTTGCGGCGTAAGTACCTCGACCTTATTCGTAGGGTTTCCCGTAAGGGTCGTATGGCCGTTCGTGTTGGGAAGGAATTGGACGCCGGCACTTACGCAGGTCTGTGGTAAGCCGCATCTGTAAAAGTAAGTTCCCTGGAGCGGGATCGAGGGCAGGTTTTGCTCGTTGGCGCTCAGCTTTATCTTCCACCAGGGCAGCGTGTATACCGCGATCATCTTGAACTGAAGATTTTGATACCACGGCGGATTGATGTGGCACGGAGCGGCATCGTTTACGAGCGGAGTGACATTCCCCTGCACGGAGCTGGTATTCGTGGCATTGTTGTTGTTGAATTCGAGAATGGAAGAAGCGCCAGGCGATGGATTCGAGATCCAAAATAAATCTTGGGGTGAATTTACCTCGATGCAGTAGTTGGTAACTTCATGTCCCGCGGTCATGCCGCCCTGCAGCAGCACTCCGTGAAACCGGGCATTCACGATGGCGTCGATTCCTGTGTAGACGTCCGATTCTTTGCCGAAATTCGACGCTTTTTGCACCAGATACGAAGCCCTGCCGAGATACAGAGACTGAGGATCATAGAGATTGCACACCTGCGTACCGCCAAATCCCGGATAGGCGGTGCTCGCGGGCGGCGTCACGCAATACTGGTCGTAGCCCGTCGTTGGGATGGCGGTGTTCTGCGCAACCGTCAGATTGCCGAACCACGTTCGGTAATAGCCGATGCTCACCGCGACATTCCTGACGACTTCCTGCTGGACCGAGGCCGACAGCATCCAGTCGTAGGGACGATTCTGAAAGCCGTGTGTCACGTTGTTAGCATAAGTTACATTGGCAGTGTTCGAACCACTGTAGAAACCCGCCGTGTTCGCGGGGCCTAGGCTGCCTAGGCCGCCGCTGGCAAGCGGACTGGTAAAGTTCGCACCATCCGCTAGGGGGTTAAATGTACCGCTGTAATCTGTCCAACTCCGCGTAGTGCTGCTGGCCAGCTCGTTCACAGGATTGGTCAGCAACGTGATTCCACTCGTGGTCAGCCCTTCGGTAAGTACGCCTCGTGAGAGCGAGACTTTTAGAGCCGTTTTGCCATTACCGAACAGGTCGTAGGCCGCACCAAGCCGCGGATTGATGTCTTTCCAATCCGCCGCGCTGTTCTGTGCGGCAAAACTCTTGGCGGCAAGGCCGAACTGCGGCTGCGCCGGCTCTGTTTGCGCTGGGTCGCGACCCTGAAACCAATCGAACCGCAGACCCAGATTCACGGTCAGCCGCTTGATCCTCCATTGGTCCTGTGCGAAGAGCGCGTGATCCTCCCCACTTACCGAAAGGTCATAGGGAGCGAGGAACTGTACAACTTGGCTGGGCAGCAGCGCCTGCGTCTAGACTCCAGGAACGACCGGGCAGGACAAGCTGTTTACGGTTGTCGGCGCTACCGTCGGTGCCTTAAGGACCTTGTTCCCGATCTTGTAATCAGTTGTTGGCAGGCCGGCTGCATTGAGCAAACTAGCAGGGTACGGAGCGCCAGGCGGGAGACCGGCCATAGGACTGGCCAAAGTAATCGCTTGGCACTGCATCTGTAACTGAACGCCGTAAGGAAAGCCATTGGCGCCGGCGAGATTGGAGAAGGTGGCAAATCTACTTCCTCTCGCCTGCAGTTCGGAGAATCCGAACTTGAAAGCGTGCGGCCCCGTTGTATAGGAGGCGGTGAAGTTTTCGTTAAAGTCAATCTGGGTGGTGAGGCCGTAAGTCCCGCCAGGATTCAGGGCGGTGCCGTTTGCACCGTAGGTAAAATTTGCGCTGCTGTCGGTAATAGCAAAGCTGGTCGGAGTTTCTCCGCTACCCTTCGTGTCAATGTCGCTCATCACCGCTGTGAAACCCGCCCACAAGACTAGCTTATTGTTGACCGGGAACGTCCACGTGACCTGGTCGTGCGAATCGTGCAGGTAATAGTGGTGCGTGGCCGCTTCGGGAGCGAGTAGGCCCGAGCTGATCGTATAGAAGCAGTTGCAATTTCTCTCCTGGATGAAGTGCTCAGTAAACTGATTTCGCTTGGTGGCCTGCCAGGTTAAGCGCAAGCCTACCTCCGTATAGGTATTAATGTCGTAAGCCGGGCGGCTAGGATCCGCCGCGTAATAGAGGTTATTGGGAAAAGGAGCGGCTTCGTTGGCGTCATAGAAGAAGTTGGCTCCCGCCTGATAGGACGAACTGATCCAATGCCTCGCGTCAGCAAAGAACCAGAGCTTATCTTTCTTGATAGGGCCGCCGACTCCTCCTGCGACTTCATACAGGCTGCGGATAGAAGAAGACGCGGGAACACCCAGAGCCTGAAGCGCCGGCGTGACGTTCCCTGACTGCAGGGCTTTGTGGCCGAAGTCGGCCTGAAATGATCCGTGGAAAGCATTGCCGCCATTCTTCGGAATGATGTTGACGTGACCGCCGTTGTTCCAATCCTCGGCCGTGTACCCACCGGTTTCAAGCTGGACTTCTTGCGTGGCCGTGGGGTTGTTGCTGGAAAGTTGATTACTTCCTCCACCGGTCATCGCCCCGTAGTACATGCCATCCCGCAGTTCCGTATAGTCAATCGGGGCGCTCCCATGGATGCGGAAACCCTGGCTCTGCTCTCCTCTTAGGCCACCCACGTCCTGGCTCGCAGCGGGCGCGATAGCTCCGGGAAGCAGCGCGGGATAATCGGTAGCGCTCTTCCCGATCGGCAGCGCCTCGAGAACTGCGTTGCTGACGATTTTCTGTACCACCGAGTCTTGTGTGTCCAGAACGGGGGCCTCGCTGGTGACCGTAACCGTTTGCGTCACGGACCCTGGCGTCAGGCTGAAATTCACCGTTGCCGTGAACCCCGTCGTGATTTCGATGCCCTCGTGCTTCGACGCGCTGAAGCCCATTTGCGTCGCGGTCACCGCGTAAATGCCCGGCGGCAGGTTTACAATTCTGTACAGCCCGTCATCGCCGGTGACCGTTTCGCGCGCCTGTTCGATCAGCGCCGGACTGGTCACCTCGACCTTTGCGTTCGGGACTTTAGCTCCCGAGGAATCGTCCACTTCGCCTGCGATGACGCCTGAATTTGTACCGGCCTGCCCCCATGCAGACGTTGCCGCAAGCAGGCAAACCACCAGAAAATGCCCGACAGTCTGGCTCTTTCTCATGATTACCTCCGGTTGCGAGGCAACTTCCGAATAAAAAACGAGAATGTTAGCGCGGAGCATATAGCTGCATGTGGGGAGTGTCAAGCTGGCTGGAGTGGGATGGAGTGGGAATAGAGGCGCTTACGTCGTGAGTCACGAAAATCCCATGTATCAGGAGCTAAATGGCCGTGGCAGGCTCAAAAGAAGAAGGTCCAGCGCAATAACTGTCCCCGCTAGCCGATCGAATAGCGTCTCGCCCCATGAATTGCGCGACTCCTCGTCGCGGGCTTTCGTAAACGATGGATGCACTTTACCACACAGAGGCATTAGCCCGTCGTCATGACTATAATAAGCATCCGAAAACGTTAGCGCCTTTCGGAAACTGACTTACTATCACGCTTAGTTGACTTTGACGTATTTTCTTAGATTGTGCGTGCCGACGTCAGCGGCGTAGATGGTGCCTTTGTCATCGGCCGCGATGCCCGACGCCGAAGTGCCATTGATCACTCGATCGAGGTCTGCGGGATCAGGAATGAACGCCTTGAGCGAGCCGTCTTTAGCGTTCCCAATCACGATACCCCGCAACTCGCCTTTCTTTGCTTTGGGATCCGGGAACGAGGCCCCGACGTAAATCGTGTCGTCTTTTCCGACAAATACCGAACTTGGTTGGCCGAATTGTTTCCACGCCGCGATGAAGTTGCCGTCCTGGTTGAAAACCTGGATTCGGCGGTTTCTGCGATCAGCGACGTACACGCGGTTCTCAGACCCGCCCACAAAAATGTCGTGCGGTTCGTCAAAGTTGCCGGGTTCCGCTCCTTTATTTCCCCAGGATTTGATGAATCTGCCATCCTTGGAAAACTTCACCACCCGCGCCGAGTCGTGCTTGTTCGGGTAATGGCCGTCGGCCACAAAGATGTCGCCATTCGGCGCAATGGCAACGCCAGTCGGCCGATCGAACGTGTCCGGACCATCCCCCGCCACGCCCTCTTTGCCGAGCGTCATCAGAACCTTGCCCTCCGGACTCAACTTCAGGACCTCCTGCCCCATGATCACGCCGGCCGTGTTCTTCGCCGACATGCCGAGCACCGTTTCCTGGTCGTTTACGTCGCTGGCCCACAAATTCCCGTCGGGATCGATGGTGAACCCATGCGGATATGCAAAGAGTCCCACGCCGAAGCTTTTCAGAAGCTGCCCTGATGGGTCGAATTCCAAAATTGGCGGATTCGCGTCTCCGCGATTGATGCACGTGGCATTGCCCGGAGGCACGACGTTGAAGCAGCGATGAAAGACCCAAATGTTGCCCTTGGAATCGACATGCACCCGGATTACTTCACCCCAATGACCTCCATTCATGCTCTTGGGCAGAGTGGGCCAGCCCTGGACGAGACGATACGGATTGGGGAGGTCGGTCGGTTTAGGGTATGGAGTCTCTTGGGCGCGGCTCGCCCCGGCAAACGCAACGACCGCCGTAAGCACAGCAGCTAGCGTGAATCCCCTTCGGACCATCACCCTCACCTCGCGTTCTCTGCACCTAATAACGCAGCTCAAGACCCACTTCCGGCGTGCGGGACCGATGGTCTCATTCTAGATTATTCCGAAACGGCCACGCCAGTGCCGCCGAGATTGCTCCTTTGCGTCTGGTCAGCCGCAGGCAGAAGTGCTAGAGTACGCCCACTATGGAACAAACTTCTGTTCGTAGTGCCCGCCGCGAATTTCTTAAGTTTCTGGCCGCCAGCCCTTACGTCGCTGCGCTTGGCGGAGTGACTGCATTCCTTGAGCAAAGCGGCCTGGCCCAGCAAACGCGCGAAGCCTCCGACGTAATCGCCAGCCCGGCGCAAGCTCTCAACGTCTTCGATTTCGAGGAGGCTGCTCACCGGAAAGTCCAGCCCGGCCACTGGGCTTATATGGCCAGCGGCGTGGATGACGACGCCACGCTACGCGCCAATCGCGAAGGATTCAGGCACGTGGAGTTGCGCCCGCGCCGGCTGCGCGACGCCACCAAAGTGGACATGCACGTCGACTTGGGCGGCACTGTCTATAACAGCCCGATCTTCACCTGCCCCACCGGCGGGGAGAAATCGTTTTTCCCCGACGGTGAATTGGCCGTCGCCCGCGCCGCCAAAGCGCGCGGCACACTGCAGTTTTTGTCCACGTCGACATCGACGCCGGTCGAAGAGGTGAACAAGGAACTCGGGCGCCCCGTGTGGTATCAGCTCTACGCCCCAAGTTCCTGGGACGCTTGCGAGAAAATCCTGCGGCGCGTGGAAGCTGCCGGTTGCAAAGTGATTGCCCTCACCTGCGATAACACCACCGGCCGCCACAGCGAAACCTATCTGCGCACCAGGCCCAAGGACATGAGTCCATGCGCCACGTGCCACGAAGGCGAGCCCGGATCGGCCATTAAAGAGCATCCCATGTATGACGGCATCAACATGGACGGCGTGCTCAGGCAAAATCCTGCGATGGATTGGGCGTTCGTGGACCGCATCCGCAAGTTCTGGCAAGGAACATTTTTCATCAAGGGGATAGATACCCGCGAGGATGCGCGGCTCTGCGTCGAACATGGTATCGACGGCATTTTGGTCTCCAATCACGGAGGGCGCTCCACAGAAACTGGCCGTGCCACAATCGAGGCCTTGCCCGAAGTCGTCGCGGAAGTGGGCAACCGCCTGACTGTGTTCGTCGACGGCGGCTTTCGTCGTGGCACCGACGTTTTCAAGGGCCTGGCGCTCGGCGCCAAGGCCGTGGGCATTGGCCGACCCTTTCTATGGGGACTCGGGGCATTCGGTCAGGCCGGTGTCGACCGCGTGCTCGAAATCATGCAGGGTGAACTGAAACTGGTGATGGGCAATTGCGGCACGCGCACCGTCGCGGACATCACCCGCGAATACGTTGCCACTCCTAATTGGAAAAGCTAGGGAACACCGTGAACGCCAGGCTGAAGGCGCGTGTTCTTGTTACTGCTCTTTTGTCACTGATCGCCTCTCCTCCTCTGCTCGCGCATCACGGCAACGCCGCATACGAAGCCAAAACGGTCATGTTGAAGGGCACGGTGACGGCTTGGCTGTGGACCAATCCGCATGTTCTCTTGAGGTTTGACGTAAAAGATGATGGCGGCAATATCGTTCACTGGGTTGGCGAGTTGGTTGCTCCCTCCAACATGATTAACTTTGGCTTTACCGCAGGAACTCTGAAGCCGGGCGATGGAATCACCATTGTCACCAGCGAAGTCGCGCGGAGCGGCGCGCCCATCGCGCGCCTCGCTCAGATCGTGCTCCCCAATGGCCAGATTATGAAGACCGCCGGGAAATATGACGGCAATGACGCCGCGCGGAAAGATCATGAAGCCAACGCCGTGAAGTGAGGAGAGCACCGGCAATGTTTCAGCGCTTCCCTGTTCTCCCCCTCACCGGATTCGCAGTACTGATCTTGTCGCCTTCGATCGTGGCGCATGCTCAAAACTCAAGCCCTGTCGACCCCGATGAGCTTGAAGTCCACATAGACGGCTGGAACCGGCCGATCCCCAGAGTGGTCGAGCCTCAAAAATCAGCTCCCGCTCCCAGGCACGACATCTCCGGGACCTGGGAACCGGCCGAAGGATGGCGAAACGGCGTCCAGGCGCAAGGCGCGTATAACTATCCTATGGACGGGAAGCATCCTCTTCCCTACACGCCGGAGGGAGAAAAAGCCTGGAAGGAACACAAATACGGCGATGGCTTCGGCTCCTATCCTCTAGCTCAAGTCAACGACCCGTTCAAGATGTGCGATCCCATCGGCTTCCCGCGCATCGATCTACACGATTTGAGAGCCATTCAAATCGTTCAGACGCCCAAGAAGACGCTGGTCGTGTATGAAAATGACCAGGTATGGCGCTCCATCTGGACCGATGGCCGTGCCTTCCCCGCGATTACTGAGCCGCGCTGGTACGGATACTCGACTGGCAAATGGGTCGACGACTACACCTTCGTGGTGGAAACCACCGGCTTGGACGAAAGGACCTGGATCGACAACGCCGGGCGTCCGCATACCAAGGACCTAAAGGTAGAGGAACAGTTTCATCGGGTAAGTCACGACCTCATGCAACTTACTCTTACGATCATCGACCCCCAATACTACACCAAGCCGTGGAACGCTCTCGACAAGTACCCATTGCGCTTAGAGGCAGACAGTTTCGATATCCGCGAAATGGTTTGCTCGGAATCCGAAGCAGAGATCTACAACAAGGAAATTGCGGAAGAAGCCGCAGCAGCCCAAAATGAGAAGAAGCAAGACAAGAAGAACGAGCGCGAGCA
Source organism: Acidobacteriota bacterium (assembly GCA_003223325.1). Lineage (GTDB taxonomy): Bacteria > Acidobacteriota > Terriglobia > Acidiferrales > UBA7541 > Palsa-189. Next base: position 45,496 of record QHYS01000085.1, on the reverse strand, counting down.
GAACAAGTAGTCAGCGGGTCGTCTCGCCCAGCATCTCCCCAAGCTGCTACTTGGTGTTTGCCGAGGGCGTCAGTTCGCTTACATCTCTCATCGACGGCAGCTGCGCGGAGTCCCAGCCGCCTCCGAGCGCCTCAATCAATTGCACGCTGGCCGTCATTTGATCCCTCCGCAAATTGACCGCCGCCTGCTGATTGGTGAGCAATGCAGTTTGCGCTGTGATCACGTTGAGGTAGGGATCGATGCCCGCCTGATAGCGCTGCTGCGCCAACTGTAAATTCCTTTGCGCCGACCTGACGGCTGTGTCCTGCTGTCGGAGCTGCCGCGAGAGAATTCGCAATGCCGCAAGATTGTCTTCCACCTGCTGGAAAGCGGTGAGCACGGTCTGGCGATAGTTCGCCACGCTGCGGTCGTAGGATGCCCGGAACTGCCGCACAGTAGCGCGCCGCAGTCCTCCCTCGAATAGCGTCTCCGCTAACGCCGGACCGGCGGACCAGAAACGGCTGGGCCAGGCAAACCATGCCGTCGGCGAAGTATTCGAGAATCCGCCCGTCGCGCTCAAGGTGACGGTCGGATAGTAAGCTGCGGTCGCCAGCCCGATCTGCGCGTTGGCCTGTGCCACCAGGCGTTCGGCAGACGCTACGTCGGGCCGGCGTTCCAGAATTTGCGACGGCAGGCCAAACGGAACCGCTGGCGGACTGGCTTCGAGCGGCGCGGCAGGCAACGAAAATGTCGACGCGGGCTGGCCGAGCAGCATCGCTATGGCGTGCTCGAACTGCGCCCGGGCGATGCCCAGATTCGTGTCCTGAGCTTGGGTCGCCTCAAGTTGCGTCTCTGCCTGAGCCACTGCCTCGTCCGAGGCAAGGCCGGCGTTGAATTGAAGCTGCGTTAGCTCCAGAGAGTCCTGATAGGCCGCTACGGTCTCGTCAAAGAGCTGCTTCAAGGCATCCTGGGTGCGTGTTTCAAAATAATTTATGGCCAACTCGGCCTGCGCCGTCAAACGAACGTTTTCCAAATCCGCGGCGCTGGCTTGCGCAGCCGCGGCGTTTTGTAGAAAAGTGTTGCGAATTTTTCCCCAGAAATCCGGCACCCAGGACGCATCGAAGGCCAGCGAGTAATCCGTAAACGACGATAGCGCAAAACCACTGCTGGTCGAAGAGGTTCCGGTCTTCACTCCACCGAATTGTCCCAAGGATGGCCGCGAATTGGTGATCGTCGGATTGGCGGTGATCGTCGGATAGTACTGCGCGCGAGTCTGCCGGACCAGCGCCCGCGCCGCCAAAAAATTCGCCCCGGCCAAGGCAATATTCTGATTGGAGACGTTCACCTGTTGTTCCAGTGCATTGAGCTGCGGATCGTTGAATATCTCCCACCAATTGCCCTTCAGAGTCGCGTCGCCCGGCTGGGCCTGCTTCCACCCGTCGGTATCCTTGAAATCCTCCGGCGTGAGCTCCTTGTAAGCCGGAGGGGCCACGGCCGAGGGCCGCGCATACTTCGGCCCAACTGTGCAGCCGGTGAGAAATGTTAGGTAGACGGCTAGGACGACGGTCCCCAATCCGCGCCGCAAACTGTTTCGACTGTCAGTCATGCGAAACAAGGCTCTCCACTGCGTGCGCGGTCTGGGGCGCACGACCGCTCGTGGAACGGAAGAAGCTGGTTCGATCCAGTACTTTCTCCTGGAACTCTTCCAGATAGAGGTAAATCGCCGGTGTGATGTACAGCGTAATGAACTGCGAAACGATCAGTCCGCCCACCACCACCAAACCCAGAGGACGCCGCGATGCGCCATCAGAGCCAAATCCCAACGCGATGGGCAATGCCCCCATTAACGCTGCGAGCGTGGTCATCATGATCGGGCGGAAGCGCTCCATGCTGGCATCGTGAATCGCCTGCAAATCGTTAATGCCTTGCTCCACTCGTTGTTGCGCAAAGTCCACGATCAGGATTCCGTTCTTCTTGACGATACCCATGAGCATGAACATGCCAATGAAGGCGTAGAGCGAAGCTTCCGCATGGAAGATCCATAGAGTCAATAATCCGCCAACCAACGCCACCGGAAGCGAAGAAAGTACAGTAATCGGGTGCAGATAATTCTCGTACAGAATGGCCAGGATTACGTACATCACGAAAACGGCCAAGAACATGAGTATGGTCAGGCTCGAGACGGTGTCGCGGAACGTTAAGGCCTCGCCCTGCAAGCTGCCGCGGACGTCGATCGGCAGGATTTGCCTGGCGGCGTCCTCGACAAACTGCGTGGCTTGGCCAATCGTGTAGCCCGGCTTGAGGTTGAAAAAGACAGTTACGCTGGTGAACTGGTTGATGTGGTTGACGGCCTGCGGGCCAAGCAGGGACGACCACTTGGTTACTGCGTGCAGCGGCACCATCCGCTGGCCGTCGTCGCTCTTGATGTACAGCAGATTCAAGTCCTGCGGATCGGCGCGATCGCTATCCGCTACTTCCAGGATCACCTGGTATTGGTCGTTGGGCCGCTTGATAAGATAGGTGTAATTCTGTGAATAGGCGTTGTGTAGCAGCGCAAGAATGCGTGCTTCGGAGACTCCATAAATCTTGGCCTGATCCCGCAGGATATCGACTTGCAGATTCGGAGTGTGATTAAAGAGGTCCGAATTCAGGAACAAGAATCCCGGAAACTCGCGCATCTTGGCCATCAATTGCCCGGCGACCGAATAGACCTGGTTGGGATCGATGCCCGATAGCGAATAGGCAAACTGGCCCTGAAAATTCGCAGTCGCGCCGGTGCTAATCTGCAGAACCGGGCTCGGCTGCAGGAACGTCAGCAGCCCCGGCACTCTCGAATTGATCATCCCCATCAGTTGTGCCGAAACTGCCTGGATGGGCGGCCTCTGGTCGGGATCTTTCAGCACCGTGAATATGATTCCCTGATTGGCCGGGAAAAACGAGGTGGCACCGGACATGGTGAATGTCACATCAACAGCCGGGTCCGAGTGCAAAGCCTCTTCGGATTGAAGTTGATAGACATGCATCTGCTCCGGCGACGAACCCTCCTGCGCCACAAACACGCCGCGCACAAAGGAGCTATCGCCAATGGGCAGAAACGCCTTGGGAACGACATAAAAAAAATATCCCGTGCCTGTCAGGCAGCCGAGCCACACCAGAGCCGAAACCCAGCGCTGCCGCAGGAAGAACCACAGCGAGCGCCCGTATAGATTCAAAACGCGGCCCTCGATCCCTCCGATCACGCGCTCCATCCAATTTTTTTTAGCACCTTCACCGCGCCGGCTCAGCAGCCTCGAACACATCAAAGGCGTAAGCGTCAGCGATACGATTCCGCTTGCGAATATGGCCACGATGATGGTGATCGAAAATTCGCGGAAGATACGACCAACCAGGCCGCTCATGAAAACCAGCGGAATAAACACGGCCGCCAGTGAAATGGTCATGGCCAAAATCGTGAAGCTGATCTCTCGCGCCGAGTCTAACGTCGCTTCGAACGCCCCGTGCCCTTCCTCCATTAGGCGAACCGTATTTTCCAGAAAGACGATGGCGTCATCCACCAGGAATCCGATCGCCAGCGTCAGCGCCATCAGTGAAAGATTGTCCAAGCTATAGCCCAGAACATTCATGACCACGAACGTGAGCAGCAACGACAGTGGCAGCGCTACCGCCGGGATCAGGGTGTCGGTGGCCCGCCCCAGAAATAAAAAGATGACCAGCACGACCAGACCGAAGGCGATCAGCAACGTGCTTTGGACATCTTTTACGCTGTTCACAATGGTTAGCGAACGGTCGTAGATCGGCACGAGGTCTATCGAACTCGGCAGCGTAGCGCGGATGCTGGGCGCAGCGTCGCGCACTTCTTTGGCCACTTGCACGGCGTTAGAGCCGGCTCGGCGGAAAACTAAGATGACCACAATCGCCGAAGGTACCTGGTGGCCCCGTACCCAGAAGCGCATGTTGACACGCTCGTCCTGCACGCTGTCGGCAGCCTTGGCCACATCCTTCAGATAGACCGGCCGGCCATTGTTCTGGCTGACGATGAGGCCGTTGTAATCTTCCGCCTTGGTCAGTTGCCCTTGGGGCTGAAGCAGGAAAGTGCGATGCTCGCCATCGAGCTGCCCTGCTCCCGTGTACGCCGTGCCGTTCTTGATCGCGCTGTTCAGATCGTCTACGGTGATGTTGCGGCTGGCCATCGCCGAAGGATCCGCTTTGATGCGCACGGCCGATTGCGTGCCGAAAACTTGCACTTGGCTCACGCCCGGCAGAATGCTGAGCCGCTCGCCCACTTGCGTGTTGGCGTAGTCGAAGAGCTGCCCTTCGGTGACGGTATCGCTGGTCATTTGTCTTCGTGAAGATCGGCGGGCTGGGGAGGTCGACCGGCAATTGCCCGGTGGCCTGGCTGATGGCCGCTTGCACGTCCGTGGCCGCGGCATCAACACTCTTAGAAAGATGAAACTGCAAGACGAAGTTGCTGTGGCCTGTGCCGCTGTTGGACGTCACCATCTCCAGCCCGGGAATTTGCATGAACTGGCGTTCCAGCGGCGTGGCCACGTTATTAGCCATCGTCTCCGGCGTGGCACCCGGATAACCCACGCTGACCTGAATCACCGGATAATCCACGGCCGGTAAATCGTTCACCGGAAGATCGAAGTAGGCCAGTAGGCCGAAGAGAATCACCGAGGCGGTCAACACCACCGTCATCACTGGCCGGCGTACAAATAATTCGGAAAGGTTCAAGCCAGCCGCCCTCTCAGCTCTTGCCGGTACTGCCGGAATGGGATGATTTCGCCAGGGACCCGGAACGGGAGGATACGCCGCCAGGCGGCGCATTCGCTGATCCAGTTTCTTGCACGCGAACTTTGCCGCCAGGCGCAACCGTGAGCTGGCCGGTGACGATCACCTGCTCACCGTCTGCGACCCCCTTCGTCACCACCACGTCGTCACCCTGCCGCTGGCCCAGCGTTACCTGGCGCAACTCCGCCGTCTGGTCGGACCTGACCACGTAAACATAGGGACCCTGCTGGCTGATTTGCGTAGCTTGATTGGGGATGAGCACCGCGCCCTTCACGGTAGCCAAAACCAACGTCACGTTTACGAACTGTCCCGGCCAAAAATGGTGGTCAGCATTGGCAATGGTGGCCCGCAGGTTTACCGTGCCGGTGGCATTCTGCACCGTATTATCCACGAAGGTCAGTTTGCCCTCGCGCGCTCGGTTCGGTGGATCCGAGGGAATGCGCACCAAGGCATGCAAAGACCCTCGACTGAGCTGCCGCTGCACTTCCGGAAGATCGGCCTCCGTGACGGTGAAGTCCGCGTAGATCGGGTCCAGCCGTTGAATGAGCAGCAGCCCGGTGGTATTCGTCTGCACCACATTACCCACGTCCACCAGTCTCATTCCCGCCCGGCCGTCGATCGGCGAATGGATGTAGCAGTAGTCCAGGTTGAGCTTGGCGTTTTCCACGGCGGCTTCGTTCGCTTGTACTTGGGCCTCATCCACGGCCACGGTGTTCTTCTTCGTCTCGACGTCGAGCTGGGAAACGGCGCGCGTATTGGCGATGCTGTCATACATCTTTAATTGCGTCTTGGCCAAATCCAGCGCCGCCTTGCTTTGCGCGAGCTGCGCCTGGGCCGAATCGAGCTGAGCCTGGTAAGGCCGAGGATCTATGGTGAATAAGAGCTGGTCTTTTTTGAGCTCCGCGCCGTCCTGAAAATGCCTCTCGATGATCTTGCCGGAAATCTGTGGTGTCACGGTCACCGATTCAAAAGCACCGCTGCGACCGATCTCCTCGAGATATACCGGAACGTCATGGGCCGTAGCCGCCGCCACGGTAACCAGCGGAGCAGATTGCGGCGGTCCCGCAGCCTGGGTACTCTTTTTGGCGCATCCCGAGATCACCAGCAAAACGGCCAGCGCCGCGGCCGCCGTGATTTCCTTGCTCCATTTCATCCAGGTTCTCCGCTCCCCACCCAGGGACCCTATAGTCTTACCTACAAACCTTCTAGAGCCTGTGTTGGTTAACGATTTAGTTTGGCCCAGCGAAATAGATGACTCGCTGCGGCTGTCTATTGTACAGGGCGATAACCCTTGCTGTCGCTCTCGTGGTACCCATTGAACGACATCCCCCAAAAAAATTCAGGTCATTTAGATGATAGATGACCGCGGCGCGTCAAACGGCACACGCTACCGAACGGCATTACGCCTCGCCCGAGCACCACCTAGTGGCGCGCGATCGCCGGCCGAGCGTCAAACCCGCTGGTAGGCCAGACATTCCTACTGGCCTGAGACAAGTTGCCTTCCTCGAAACCTAAGCTATTATTCCTGGGTGCCACAAAAAGCGCGAAAAACTCGACAGCCGCGCCGCAACAGCGGTGCGCTCGGCCAAACCGAAAACGCGGGCGTTGACAAGAAAGCCGCGGGCGGCTCCGGAGATTTCGCTCTTCCCGACTCCGAGCCCGTTCCTCGCATCTTTCTTCTCTCCCCCGCAAACGTCAGTGGCATTCGCGCCAAGTTGATCCTGCGCGAAGACGCTAGCTTCCCACTGGCGCTCCGGCTTCGCGACGGCCGATTGACCCTCGGCGAAGCCTTCTCCTTTATCAGCGGCCTCTATTTCCGCGGCAAGCTCGCTTATGCCAAGGCGTTCGCTCAACCTCCGCCCAATACAGCCGGAGCGCTGGTGATTACGGCCTGCGGCGGGCTGCTCTGTCCCGAGATGCTGTTAACCCGAGAAAGGCTGTGCGCCATCTCCTCCGTGCCGGTCACTCCCTCTGAGGAGCGCTACCGCATTCCCCTGGAGCGTGATGCATGGCGGCTTGCCAAGCACATGGGAAGCCGCTGCGAGATCGTTCTCTTGGGCAGCATCGCTACGCCAAAATATGTTGAACCCTTACTGCAAATCTTCCAAGAGCGGCTGCTCTTCCCTGCCGAATTTGTGGGACGAGGAGACATGAGCCGCGGCGGCTTGATGCTCCGTTGCGCTCGTAGCGGCGAGCAACTGAGCTACGTTCCGGTGGCCAGCGCCGAGCGCCATGGCGCCCGGCCCCCGAAACTGCCGCCCAGGGGCAGCGATCGATCGGTTCGCGTGTTGCTGTAAAAGAATGGAAACTTCGCCTTCCACAGTGGCTCGCCGGCACGAAGTCTCCGCTTGGCAGCGATGGCTGCACCATCCTGAAAGTTTGTTGCTGCGCCGCGCCTTGTTCCAAATTCACCTGTGGGTGGGAATGGTAGCCAGCGTCTATCTCGCGTACATGAGTGTTTCCGGCAGCATGATCGTTTTTCGCAATGAGCTCGAGGTTGCGGCCGATCCCCAGTCGGTCATTTTCCGCGTCGTCGAATGGCTCGTGAAGTTTCACGGTGAATTGTTAATGGGAGACACCGGCCGGCGCCTGAACGGCATCGGGGCAATCTCTCTGACACTGCTTTGCCTGACGGGAGTGGTTCTATGGTGGCCGGGAATCGCGCATTGGCGCCGGAGTCTGACGGTTAATTGGAGATCGAGCTTTGCGCGAATCAATTGGGACCTGCACAATGTGCTCGGATTCTGTTGCTTTCTCTTCGTAATGGTGTGGGGCATCTCGGGAATCTACTTTTCCTTCCCCCGGCCGTTCGATAGCATCGTCGACACATTTGATCCCGGCTCCGCCGACAAGCTGCGCTTTGGCGACCAGGTCCTTACGTGGCTCTCCAATCTGCATTTCGGCAGATTCGATTGGTTCACCGAGGCGCTCTGGGCTGTGCTAGGCCTGGTACCCGCGGTTCTGGCTTTCACTGGCATGTTTATGTGCTGCCATCGCTTGCTGGTACGCAAGGGCGCTCCCCTGCCAAAGTAAATGGTTGAAGTTTGGCGGCGCGAGCGCCGCGAAGCTTGACCACGGATTGCAGAAGCCAACACATTCGTGACCGAATCTGGGTTAGTCGGTAGTTCTGAGCTGTGCCAGCCAGTTTTCGAGGGTCTGCTGGTGGGCCGGTTCAATGGTGCCGAATCGAATGCCCATTCCGGTCGGTCGCGAATAGGACACGTACCCTAAGGCAACGAATGTCGATCCGCGGTGATTAATTTTTATGCGCACCTTCGTTCCCCGCGGAAAGGGAGCCCTCGTTTCGATGAAGCAGCCAAAGACGCTCAAATCGCCGGTGAGCGCCCCAACCTGCTTTTCGGACTCCACATCCACGACTTCCGCCCGGGCGGCGAATCGGTGGCGCGTCGCGCGATGTTGTTCCACCTTCATAGAAAATTCCTTGCGCCGGAAACCCCTGACTTCAGTCGGGGGAGGAGGCGTTTGGATGCTAAGGTGTCACCGCACTCAAATGGCACTGCCGCTTGTGTTTTGCCGGAGCGATCCGGACGCCCCGCGCTGGGACCTAGGCGCGGTCGCAAGCGAATGCCGCCTTCGCCGTCGTAGGTTTGACCAACGGCGACCGGGCTGGTCGCCCGGTGTAAACCGGCACAACGGCCTTCGGGGAACGCAGGTGCCGAACCCGAGAGGTAAGGCCAATTTCGCGGAGATGGCGGTCTGATCTTTGTGCTATGGTCGCGCATGCTCTCCAGTGAAAAGCCTCTGACTTCCAGTCAGGGGTCGTTTACAACCTGAAGTATGAACCTCTTTTGCCCAGCGTCCTTGTCAATTTCCTACAAAACGTGTCGTTTTTTAAACATGCGTGCCTGACGCGGAGGTCGAGCGCGTCGAAAACCGCAAGTTAGCTGCCTACAGCTCGGCGCGCAATTCTTGGCGAGAGAAAAGCGGCTACACTGCTAGGGGAAACTTTGGACGAAGAAAGGGCCGATCAGAAGCTCATGGACCTCGTCAAACAATGAACGTCGAAACTGCGGCCGCGCCAGCATCCGATTGACTAGTTCCCGCGGGATTCAGCGCGGCTTCGCCGACCAATCGTCGACGGTTCGGGCGTTGCAATCTGCCTATCCCGTACGGAGCTCGCAGTCCCGGGGGTAAGCAGGCTTCGAAAGCGCTGGCTAATCTGCTCCACGGATTCTAGAAGCTCAGCCAACCCCTTGGTGTCTTCGGTGATGCGGCCCGCTTCGAAGTCTGTAATCACCTCGAGACAAAAATTTATGGTGCGGCGAATTCGCTCCGCAACGAGCCAGGAGTCCACGCCTTCCTCATCGCCTTCCATCTGGCGTTCCCGCGCCTGCTGTACCGACCCGGCGATGGCATGCAAATAGTCAACCGCGTCGCGGAACTCCTTGAGCAGCCGCAGATCGAGATTCTGTGAGCGCAAGCTCTTTTCCAGCCTTTGCAGTTCCACACCCGCTTTCTTCATCTGCAGGCTTGCTCCCCAGAAGCTTTCGTCGGGCGTGACGAGCTCCACCACAATCCCATGCGAAACGCCCTCACGGGAATTGGGCGTCGCCAGTACGCGAGCCTCCATCGTTTCGGCCGAGAGCAAGTTTGTGAGCGTCACTCTGGTTCCGAGGTCGGGATAATTCGCCATCTCCAATAGCCCGCCATAGGCATTCACTAGCCTCGCGAAGGCCTCCTCTTTCATCAACACGCCGTCCGCCCCCTTCCAACTCACTTGCATAGGAATGCTCACCGGGAAACGCGTCTCCTTCCTGCGTTCCAGTTTTGTTCCGTTTGCTGCCGTTGGACGTCTTTTCATTGGAGGGGGTCCTTTTCCGAGGCATCTCCCGGGCAAGCGCCGGCCCGATTCCCAAATGCCGGGCACACCACCAGAAGCAACAGGTTAGGAGCTAAGAGAAACCAATACTACTGTCCGCAAGTACAGGGGCCTTATAAAGCAACACACAGAGCCGCCGCACAGGATCGCGACCAAATAACGCACGCTTTTCATTATCGCGCTTTCCGCCATACCGAGCAGCTGCCGCTTTGTTCCCAAGGGGGCGGAGACCGCAAGCATGCGCTCGACCTCAATCGCCTGCGCGCCTGCGCGCTCCTCCGTAGCATTCAAATCCCCGGTCGTTTTCTACGGCACGCCGCCGGATAAAGCCGACATGGCCCGCATCAAGGCGCCCGTTTATGGTTTCTTCGCCAGGAACGATGCTCGCGTGGACGCTACCATACCCGATGCCACCGCGAACATGAAAGCCGCCGGCAAGAAATTTGAACAAGTGACCTATGACGGCGCAGGCCGCCGGTGAGCCGCAAATGCCGGATGCAACCGATGCCGACAGGAAAGCCCGCGAGCAGTCCTGGGCGCGCCTGAAGGAACTTCTAGGCAAATCCGCAAAATCGTAGTTCCAGACTCCGAATAGTCGGTTAGTATCCGTCTGCAAACAGAGTACACGCGGTCGCCAGCGCGCGCCGGTTTCGTGCTGGGGTGCTACACCGTTTTCGTCATCCCGCCGTCCAGATCAATCAACGCGCCCTGCAAAAACCTGTTCTGCGGAGCCAGCACGAATGCCGCCAGATTCGCGATGTCCTCGGGCTCCCCCAACCGCACGATATTAGCGCGCGTAACCATCTCCCGCGCCGCGGCCTCCGAGTCACCGCCATGCTGCGCGGCGGCCGCGTCCAGCCAGGCGCGCAGCCGGTCGGTGCGGATATACCCGGGATTGACGGCGTTCACCTGCACGCCATCGCGAACTCCAATATCCGCCAGCGCCTTGGTGAACGACAGACACGCGCCGTTCACCGAGCCGCCGATGGTAAAGAGCGGGCCGGGCGTACGGCCGCCGGTCCCGATGATGTTCAGCACTGCGCCGCGCCGCTGTTTCAGGTGCGGCCAAGCCGCCCGCACCAGGCGCACCGCGCCGAAAAATTTCAGTGCGAAACCATCGGTCCAATCCGCGTCCGAAAGCTTTAGGAATTCGCCGCGCCGCGTCGCGCCCGCATTGTTCACCACGATGTCGATCGCGCCAAACCCTTCCAGCGCCGCGCGCACCACCGCGCCCGGCGCTTCGGGCTCACGTAAATCGGCGGCGAGCGTCTTCACTTTGCCGCCGACCTTGCCGATTGCGTCGGCTGCGTCGGCCAACGCCACTTTATCGCGCGCCGCGATCATCACCTGCGCACCCTCGCGCGCCAATCGCAACGCGATGGCGCGGCCAATCCCGCGGCTCCCCCCCGTGACGATGGCGATTTTCCCGGCGAGAATCTTGTTGTCTTCCATCGTTGCGTCAGTCTAAGAGAGAAGTGCGGACCGATTCTTCGCTTCGCTCAGATGCTGTAACTTTATTCACAATTCGCGAATTTTCCGCATCTAACCTCAATGTTTTCAGCGACGGTTTTGGCAAAAAATCGAAAAAGTTACAGCCTCTCAGAATGACATGGTTGGCGTTCCCGAGCCTTATTTCCACACCCGACGCGCCGTCTCCACCACCAACGCCAGCTTGGCCCACTGATCCTCTTCCGTGAGTAAATTCCCTTCCATCGTTGAGGCAAAACCGCACTGTGGGCTCACGGCCAGATTCTCGGGCGGTACAAACCGCGAAGCCTCCTCGATCCGCCGCGCCAGAACGTCCGCCTTTTCCAGTTGCGGCCGCTTCGAGCTGATCAATCCCAGCACCACCGTTTTTCCCTTGGGAACAAACCGGAGCGGCTCGAACGTGCCCGAGCGGTCATCGTCATATTCCAGCAGAAAGCGGTCGACGTTCATCGTTCCGAAAAGCCTTTCCGCGATCGCATCGTAACCACCTTCGGCATACCAGTGGCTTCGGTTATTCCCGCGACAAAGATGAATCGCCAGAGTCAGGCCCGGACGCCGCGCCGCATCCAAGCAGGCGTTGTCCGCGCGGATCGATTCCTCGAGCAGTACGTCCGGCTCGACCTTCATTTCAGTGCGAATCCACTGCCGCCATTTTTCGTCCATGAAATAGCTATAGCGCGGCGCATCGATCTGAATGTATTTCACGCCCTCACCGGCCAGCTTCGCCAAGTCCCCCTTCATGATGCCGACAATGTCCCACAGCAGCGCCGAATGCGTGTCATAGACCTTGTCCGTGACGCCGCGCTTATACGAGATTGCCGGAAACTGCGTCGCGCTCGGCAGCGTCATTTTAATCGCGCCCGGACTGTGCTTGTTCAGATAAGGCAGCTCATGCCCGGTCAATGGCCGCACCTGCTTCAATTTCGCCGTCACCACCCCCGCGACTCTGAGCGTAGCGCTCTTTGCCTCACCCGCCTCCCAGGTCCGGTCCAGCGAATCGCTGAGGTCGAAGCCGTCCACAGCGTCGGTGAAATCGCTCATGAAATTCCGCCGCCGCAGTTCGCCGTCCGTGAAAATCTCGAAACCCAGCTGGTTCTGTTTCGCCAAAACGCGCGCAATGTGGCGATCTTCCAGTTCATGCAGCCGCTGCGGGTCTTTTCCGTTGCGCCGCGCCTCCAGCAGCTCCGCCGGCCTCAGAAAGCTTCCCACATGATCCGCCCGGTATTGCTCTGCCATCACGTCTCTCCCCGGCGCAAATCCGCCACTCATGCTTGTTACCTCCGTTTCTGTTGGACCAAATCCCGGCCGCGATGCGCTGCCTCCGCAACCAGAAATCCCATCTTCGGATGCTCGGGCTCGAAATCCACCGGTAACCCATTCTGCCGCAGCGCCTGCGAAGTCATTGGCCCGATCGAACCGACCACGATGCGACGGAACGCACCGCGCAGAGACTCCTCGACTTGCATGTCCGCGGCGATGCGCAAAAGGTGCTGCACCTGCACCGAGGTGGTAAAAAAAGCCAAATCAATTCGGCCATTCACGATGGCTTGCACGCTGTCTCGCAGCGGTCCCGTATCGGCCGGCAGCGCCCACTCATAAACCGGTACCCGCGTCACGATCGCGCCGCGCTCCTTCAATCCCGCCAGCAGCTCCACATTCGTCGCGCCGTATTCCTGAACCGCAACTCGGCTTCCCTGGAGCGGAATCGAATTTTTCCGCGCATCGAGAGCCGCCAGCAACTCTCGCCACGTATTTGGCTCCGGCACCGCCACACTCACAGGAATTCCCAGTTCCGCCAGCACAGCCATCGGCTTCGGCCCGCGCGCTACGACCTTCACCAGCCGTAAGGCGTCCACAAACTTTTGCCGCAAACCTTGCGCCTCCACAAGGCGCGCCAGTGCGCGCGTTCCCACTCCGGTGAGGAAAATCACGATCTCGAATCCGCCCTCAGCGAGTTTTCGGGCGAAGTTCAGCGCCTCGGGATTATCTTTCAGCGTCACTTCCTGCATCGAGGGCGCCACGATCGCCTCGCCGCCATAGTTCGCGATCAGCTTGGCCATCTCCTGCCCGCGCCGGCTTTCAAGACACAAAACGCGCAGCCCAGCCAGCCCATTTCTGTTCGGGTCATCCGCCATCGCGCTTCGCCATCCCAGGTCGATCGAGAATCCCCGCCATTGTAACGTTACCGACGGGCTGATCAGTCAAAAACAGGAGGGCACCCCCCACCCTCATTTTCTTGCCAATACTCATTCTAAGTGCTCATTTCAAGATGCTTAGCTCGCTTGATCTCGCAAGTGTTGATTCGTAGGTGCGGCATTGTCGTGCGGATGGCGGCGCTACTCCATCCGATACCGCGTGACGGCCTCTTCGTTCCAATTCACGCCGCTCCCCGGCATGGCTGGCGGTGTCACCATACCGTTCACCACTGGAAACGGTTCCGCCAATATCGCCGAGGCCCAATCCACGTACTCGAGCCAATGCGCCGTGGGACTGACCGCCAGCAAAGCCGAGCTCACTTCGGGCAAAAGATGCGAGGACAACGGAATCTGTACCGCCGAAACGAGCGACGCCGCGCGCAGCCATCCGCTCACGCCGCCGATGCGCATCGCGTCCGGCATCATGTAATCGGCCGCCTGCGCCGCGATTGCGGACGCCATCGCATTCGGGCCGACGAAATTCTCGCCGATCTGGATGGGCGTCGCGAGCTCGCGCGCAATTCGCGCGCAGCCCGCATAGTCGTCATGCTCGATGGGCTCTTCGATCCACGCCAGTCCTTCGCTTTCGAGCGCACGTCCGCGTTCGAGCGCCTCTTCCACCGTGAGAACCTGGTTGTAGTCCGCCATAATGGCGACATCATCCGGCAAGCGCTTTCTCACAGCGCGCACCGCGGCGAGATCGCCCGCGAGCGTCGCATAGCCCAGGCGCAATTTCACAGCGCGAAAGCCGCCCCCGAGCAACTCCTCAGCCTCATCAGCGAGTTTCTCCTGTGGCATTAGACCCAGCCCATTGCTGTTGTAAGCTGGAATGGCCTTGCGCGTGCCCCTCAGAAATTCCACCAGCGGCTTGCCGGCCGCTATGGCCATCGCGTCCCAGCACGCCACGTCGAGCGCGGAGAGCGCCAGCCCAATCACCCCGCTCGCTGCGATCAACCGAAAATGCCGCGCTAGCTTGGCGCCGGTCTTCTCTCCAATATGGGCGGGCTCGATCCTTTCGCCCTTCATCGCACCCAGCGCATCTTCCAGCACGCGTGCAACGAGCGCCGCCCCCATCGGCATATAGCAGAACAGATACGTCCGGCCGGTGATTCCCTCCTCGGTTTCGAGATCGATCAGTAGCAGCGGCGCCGCGCGCACCGTTTGGGCGCTGGTGCCTAGCGCGAATCGCATCGGTACGGAAACAGCCCTGCTGCGGATGGAACGGATCGTCAGAGACGGGACCATTTGCGTCAACGCGACTACCGGGTCGCCCATCGTGACTGAGCGGCCTCACCGGAGTTTGCGTAGAGTGCGAGGATCGCGCTGACCGCGAGGTTCATCGGCGTGGGCACGTTCACAGCTTCGCCCAATTCCACCACGCCGCCGCTCAGCCAGTCGAGCTCCAGCCGCTTCCCTGCTTCGAGATCATTGTGCATCGACGAAGTCATCTCCGCAGGAAGGCTGTCCACAAACGCCAGCCGCTTGTCCGCATAATCCTCCGGCAAGTTCACCCCGTGCGCCCGTCCCACCGCAACCGTCTCCCTCATGATCTCCAACAGCAAGGCACGCGTGCGTTCATTCGCACGCACCGGCCCGATGGTTTTGCGCGTCGCACTGGTAAGCGCGGAGAGCCCCACGATGAACACAAACTTCTCCCATATCGCCCGCCGCACATCCGCGCTGATCTCCGCATCAATTCCGGCGCGCGTGCATGCTTCGAGCAACGCGGCGGCGCGCTCCGAGCGGCCACCATCAAATTCGCCAAACACCAATCTTTGTATCGTTCCCGTGTGGCGAATCACCCCGGGACGCGCGATCCCAGCCCCGATGTAGGCCACTCCTCCCATCACTGCTTTCTCGCCGAACATTTTTCGCAGCAGGTCGTTATTCTGTACGCCATTTTGAAATGACAGGACGGCCGTATGTGGCGCAATGATTTTCGTCATGGCGCGGACCGCTGCTTCCGTGTCCCATAATTTCACGCTCAGGAAAATATAATCGGGCGAGCCAAACGCGGAGGGGTCATCGCTCGCGCGTACTTCTGGAAGATAGATGTCGCCGAGCTGGCTTTCCACGCGCAAGCCGCTTTGGCGAATTGCCGCGAGGTGCGCTCCTCGGGCAACGAAGTTCACCTCGCAGCCGCTCTTGACCAGCTTGGCGCCGAAGTAGCCGCCCACACCGCCCGCGCCCATGATCATGATCCGCATCAGAACACCCATTTCAGCGCGAATGGAGGCTCCCTGGCGTCCTGCGCGCTCGTGCTGCCCACGCGACTCCCTTTGGGGTTTTGCCTCGCACACCCTACCTGCCGTGGACCCGGCAATGCTGCTTGCACGATAGCGGCTCTCCGCATCCCCTGTCTAGCTATCGCCTCCCTGAGGCCCCTTTCGGACAAGGGGACCCTCTTTTTCGGGTTCCGGGTTCGATGCAATCTGTACGGCCGGCAATCGAAAATCCTCGCTATTATCAGCAGGCACAGGCCAAACTTCGAGTAGCGCAGCGTCGTGTAGCTAGGCGTAAGAGGGGTCATCGCCGTGGTAAGGCGGTACTGCTGCTTCAGAAGATTCACCAGCACATGGCACAGCAGAGGGCAGATTTTCAGCACCAGCTGTCTACTGGGCTGGTACAGAATTACGGAACCATTGCGGTAGAAGATTTAAATGTCCCAGGGCTGGCTGGCGGCATGCTGGCGAAGTTTGTTCAGGATGCCGGAGGGGCGGGGTTTTTTCAAAAGCTTGCGTACAAGGCTGAGAGTGCCGGTCGTGAGTTTATCCCGGTCCCAGCACCAGGAACGAGCCAAACGTGTATCTGTGGGGCCGCGGTACCAAAGCGGTTGTCCGATCGAGAACCTGTTTGTACCGCCTGCGGATTGATTACTGACCGTGACCACATTTCCGCACAGGTAATTTTACAAAGGGCACGGATAGTGCCTTCATGCGTTAACGTAGGTGAGGTAATGCCATGCGTTGCATGAGAAGCCCCGACTTTAGTCGGGGAGTTATCACAGTGGCATTCTCGCAGGGTTGGTGGGTTGGAGGTTGGTGGTTGGTTGGGGTTGCGTCCCGGTGCAATCCATATTGGCACCTCGACCGCAACGCCCAAGGCGACCTCGCAATTTGCCAAGCTGCACGCGGATCACGGTAGTCACTACCTGGCGGCGACCTTCGCGGGCCATCCGGACCACGCTGCCGCAGGAAAGCTCATGAGTTTCGTGGCGGGTGAGCCTGCCATAATCGAGCGATCACGGCCGGTTCTCGACGCTTATACGGCAAAGCTCCTCGTGCTGGGCGATAAGCCGGCGCTCGCTGCGAGTTTCAAGCTGGTGGTGAATTTCTTCGCCGCCTGCCTTCTGGAAACAATGGGCGAAAAATTCACCTTTGCGGAAAAGCAGGGCCTCAACTTGGAGACGGTCGCCTCCATGATCAAAGAAGTGCTACAGCACCCTGCCACTGCCCAGGTATGCAGAGAAAATTCGCACCCGCAACTTTGAGCAGATCTTGGGATCTACCCTCAACGGTGCTGGCTCAAAAGACGTCCGCTATATCTTGGAGACGGCAACAGAGTTTCGCGTTCCCCTTCCCTTGGCAAGCGTCGTCCGCGACAAGATTACCGCCGCCCCAGCCTATGGTTTGGGTGAGTGCGATTGGTCCGTCTTCACCGAGATCGCTCGCTTGAATGCGGGACTGCAGGAGGCCAAACATAAAGTAAGCACGTCCTGAACCCGAATCTGGGTAGTGGCGCCGGCCCTGGATCGAGCGTGGAAGTTCCCTTGATTCTGCAACCTCCGAACCGCGGCGCTGCTTCCACGCAAAGAGTTCGGTTCCTATGCATTCTCCCGTTCCCTACACGAGCAGCCATTCCTGCCCTACGATAGCTCTCCGACTAGCGCTATCGCTCTCCACTCCAATTTTGAGAGGAGTCACAGGTGAGGATGATTTCTCAGAACAAAGCGCAGCCCGTGCCGCTACCGCCGAGCGGGATACACAATCTGGCGCTTCGCGCCCTGCGGGCGTCCCCTGATGGCTAGCCCCTAAAATATACACTGTAGTTAACAAAGAGGCGACGCATCTGACATTTCGCTGCGCGGCTGAGGGATAATAATTGTAGCTTCCCGGCCGTGGGGCGGTGGGGTATGCAACGCGCACCTGCGCAAAACGCGCGAGCCGCTTTTGCGATTATCGCCGGCAGTGCGGCGATTTTTGCCATCGCGCTTCGTGTGCGTGGTCTTCCCTTTTCCGCCGATCCCTCCCTCTGCGCCAGCATTGACACCATCGGAGCGTTCCTGACCTTCACATTTACCGCAAATGCTTTGGTTCACTTCCGGGGCACGCGCGATTTGATGTCCTTGATCCTGGCCATCGGTTTCGGCGTCGTGGGCCTGATGCAGTTGGCTCTGGCCTTGCACCTGTTTCATAACCTCGATTCCGCACTACGGTTGCTCGATTCGCTGCGTCCCTTCTGGCTCCAAAGCAACATACTGCTGGCGGAAGCGATGCTGCTGGCTTCGGCATTGGAACGCCCCTTTCCGCATTCTGTAGATTCAGCTCGAAAGGACGTCGCGCTGATGGCGTTCGTCGGCACAATTGCTTATGCGGCTGGCGCGCTCTATTTGCTCTTCTCGCGGCAGCCCGAAATTTGGCCCGCGGGACCCATCATGCAGCCGCTACAGTTATTGCCGGTGTTTCTGTATGTGCTCGCGGCCGCCGCCTTTCGCCAGCGCCTCAAGACAGCGTTCTCGGGACTCGATCAGGCACTGGCCCTGGCGGCTTGGATGAACATCGCCGCGCAACTGGTGCTTATGGTGTCGCTGCAGGCGCTCGATGCTCCCTTCACGCTGGCGCAAATCTTGCGTGTCTCGAGCTATGCCGTCGTGCTGGGCGGTACCCTGCTCGATAATTCCCGGCTATTTAAGCAAGTGCAGCAACTGGCCATCAGCGATCCTCTCACCGGCCTTGCCAACTATCGTCACTTGATCGATGTCCTCGAATCGGAGATCGAGCGCTCCGGCCGCACCGACCGAGAATTCTCCGTGCTCTTGCTAGATCTCGATGGTCTGAAAAGTATTAACGATCGATTCGGACATCTCGTGGGAAGCCGCGCTCTCAGGCGCCTAGCAGATGTCTTGCGGGTGCATTCGCGCGCGGTGGACACTCCCGCGCGGTACGGCGGTGATGAATTCGCCCTGGTGATGCCGGAAACCGGAGCTCAGGCGGCCCGCCAGGTGGCCAGCCGCATTCGTGAACGCCTGGCATCACAAACCGAGCAGCCGAAAATTTCAGTCAGCGTCGGCGTCGCGGTATATCCATCAAGCGGCGCGACCGCGGAACGGCTGCTGATGGCCGCCGACGAGGCACTCTACGCGATGAAACAGGAAACGCAAAAGCGGTCTCGCTCAGTGGGATAGTCGCTACGAGGAGGACCGCAGGAAGAGCTCTAGCCCCACCAAAAACCTGGCGGCGCTTCGAAGATCCTGCGGAAGGTAACGCGGCAACGTCTTTTCCCGACGCGGTACTCGAAGACGATCTCGTGCGGCTTGACAAAGTGGCCTAACCCGCGGCGCTTGGAATGCGATAGCACTAGCCAGCGGCCCTGGACGACCTCATACGTCCCGTGCTCGCCCCAAATATCGTAGCTTCCGTCTTGGTTGAGAACGAGTGGCGGGCTTTGGCAGGGTGCGGATTGCCCCTCGAACTCGAGCCGCACGCACTGGTAGTTGCCACCGAGGCGCTGCTCTGCCTTTGCCGGTGTGACCAGAGCAATGACCGCCAGTAGAAGTGGCGCGAAGGGTGAAATCGGGACCTTTCTGGGCATCTGCATGCGCGCTGGGCCTGGCTCCGATAACTGCGAGAGCACCTTTTCGGGAACGCTGCACACAGAGTTCCATCTGTCCTTGGGATTCTTGTGGGAACATACATGGAATCAGTAGGTTAGCTATTTGAGAAACGAAACAAGCTATAGCGCCCGGGCATCCAGTGAAGGAGATTTCCCTAGTAGTGAAATCTCCTTCCGTTTGAGGTCCCCTAACTCGGCCTGTCGGAATCAAGGATTTGGCGACGGCAGCTCGGGAACCGCAGCGCCGTCCTTGCGCGGATCGGACGCGCCGTAATTGACCCCGGTGGCAAAATCCCGCATGACGGCCTGGCCGCCGCCGAACGTATTGGAAAAGCCGTTGTGCATCCGGAGCACATGCCCCTTGCCTTCCAGCTCCGAGCGTACGTTGCCAGCCACCCGATTCTCCAGTTGTACGTCGCAGCCCTGAAAGGTCATTTTCGTAAATCGGGCCGTCTCCAGGGCCGATTGTATATTCTGGTCGAAATCCACGATATGGGAGACGAATTGCGCGTGCGCCTGAGACTGGTTCCACGCGCCCATGATCCCGAAGGCGATGCGCACATTTCCTTTCTCCATGAACGCCGGAATGATGGTATGTAACGGCCGCTTCCTCGGAGCGAGCGCATTGGGCGAGGCGGAATCGAGAGTGAAGAGCGCGGCGCGGTTGTGCAGGACGAAGCCGGTGCCGTCAGCGACGACTCCCGAACCGAAATCACCGAAATTGCTTTGGATCAGCGAGACCATGTTACCGTCGCGATCGACGGTACTCAGATAGATCGTACTGCTGCCCGGCAGCGACGTGGCCGGGCCGACATTGCAGTTCGCCTTGTTGGGATCAATTTGCTTGGCCCGCGCCGACGCAAATTCCTTCGAGAGAAGTTGGCTCACCGGCAGAGTTGAAAATTTCGGGTCGCCGATATAGCGGATGAGGTCGGCATAAGCGAGCTTTTTCGCCTCGATCATGGTATGCAGCGTTGCGGCACTATTCAGTCCAGACTTATCGAGCGGAAACGTCTCCATAATATTGAGCATTTCGAGAGCGGCCAGACCCTGGCTATTGGGCGGCATCTCATAAACCCGCCAGCCGCGGTACGTGGTCGAGATGGGATCCACCCATTCACTGGAGAATTCGGCAAAGTCCTTTTCCGCCAAAGTTCCGCCATGCCGCCGAGAGGTTTCCACAATACTCTTGGCAATCCCACCTTTATAGAAAGCATCTCGCCCGCCCTGGGCGATCAAGCGCAGCGAGCGCGCCAAATCCGGATTGCGAAAGATCTGTCCTAGGGCCGGGGCCTGGTTGTCCGGAAGATAGGTCCGCGCCGCAGCCTCATTTCCCCGCAGGAAGTCAGCATTCGCGGCCCAAAGTCCGGAGATCCACTCGGTGATGGGAAACCCGTCACCCGCGGTTCTAATGGTCGGCGCGAGCACTTCGGACAATTTCTTTTTGCCGAAGCGATCCAGGAGCTTCTGCCACCCATCCACCGCTCCGGGCACGGTGACGCTCTGGATACCTTGCTGCGGCATATCGCGAAAACCTTGACTCTTCAAAAAGTCAATGGTCAAGCCAGCCGGGGCCCATCCGCTGGCATTCAATCCGTACAGCTTTCCGCTCTTGGCGTCGTAGACGATGGCGAAAAGATCTCCGCCGATGCCGTTGGACATCGGCGCAACGAGGCCCATCATGACATTGGCAGCTACCGCAGCATCCACCGCATTTCCTCCGCGCTCGAGAATCTGCGCGCCGGCTTGCGCCGCGAGAGGTGATTCCGCAGCGACAATGCCGTTGTGCGAGATCACCATGGATCGGCCCTGATTGCGGTCCTGCGCGATGGCCTCCGACCCGCCGTGGCTCATCAGCACAAGGACCGCCGAGAGCAGAGCTAGGAATATTCGCGCCCGTAGTGTTCGCGCTACGGATATTCCCGATGGCTTGATGATTGTGCGCATGGCACTACCGCCTCCTCCAGAATTCTCATACCAACTTGAGCCGCACTGTAACGCAATCACAGCAAGTGTGCAATTATCACCGCAGTCCGACAACAGGGGACGCTAATTTCGGCTTGCTAACGGAGCTCGACTTTCATGTGAGCGAGGGGGCGTCGTGTTCCGCAGCGCTTGGTCCAGCAGAGCGTTTGGCGCATCAGGCGTCTTTGACGGCGAGGCCGGTGCCGTCACCGATCGAGAGTTCCGTGTAGCGAAATCCATTCGAAGGATCTGCGAGATAGGCGAGGAAATCGGCTTGCGGTTCTCGAAGCGTCTCTGTTCCATCAATGACCACGATTGCGCCTTTTCTCAGACGCGGCGCGATGACCCGGAAGACCTCGAGCGAGTATGGCGGAAACCCATCCATGAGGCACATGTCGATCCCGTCCGGAAGATCTCTCAGCGTCTGCCGGGCATCTCCTTCTCGAATGCGCGCGAAGCGGGCAAGGCCGGCTTGTTCGAGATTGCGCTGGGCCTGGGCCATCTTTTCAGCAACGAACTCGGTTCCTATCACTTGCCCCTGTGTGCCATTGTCCCTGATGGCCGCGGCAAAATAGATTGTAGAAAGCCCGTGAGACGTTCCGAATTCAACGATGGTTTTCGCACGAATGGAACGGGCCACCAGATACAGGAATGCGCCCTGCTCGCGGTGGATGGGGATCATTTTGTCCTTCAGAAAATCCGGCCCCCACTGGGTATTCTTCAAGTTACGAGGGCGCGCGGCCAACTCCGCCTCCTCTTCCTGCGCGTCGGCGGCCGCATGCAAGCGGCTTAAGACCGCCTCGATCTTCAAATCGCGTATGGGAGTGGTGAAACCGCTCTTTTCGTTCATAGAAAATTCCTTGCGCCGGAAACCCCGGACTTCAGTCGGGGGAGGAGGCGTTTGTATGCTAAGGTGTCACCGCACTCAAATGGCACTGCCGCTTGTGTTTTGCCGGAGCGATCCGGACGCCCCGCGATGGGACCTAGGCGCGGTCGCAAGCGAATGCCGCCTTCGCCGTCGTAGGTTTGACCAACGGCGACCGGGCTGGTCGCCCGGTGTAAACCGGCACAACGGCCTTCGGGGAACGCAGGTGCCGAACCCGAGAGGTAAGGCCAATTTCGCGGAGATGGCGGTCTGATCTTTGTACTATGGTCGCGCATGCTCTCCAGTGAAAAGCCTCTGACTTCCAGTCAGGGGTCGTTTACCCTTTGATCGTGCCACGATTTTGACGCAAAGTCTTGAGCCATTTCTCCTCTCTTTTGCGCTTGAGGGGGGCAGGCTAGTCGACAGGCGGCCATCGCCGCAGTGGAAGGTGAGGTATGTGAGGTAGATGCCGAGGACGAAGGGAATGGCCAAGTGGGCCTAGAAGAATCTTTCAAACTGCATGCCCTCCAGGATGCCGAGGCTGGCTTTCGGAGGAAGGAACAGGAAACGTATCTCGGTCAGCATGACCCATCCAATCAGTGTGACGAGAATCGGCAAAACGCCGCCGGACCAGATGTTGTGTGCGAGCACGATGGCGAGCGCGCGACGCCGGTATTTGCGACCACTTGCGCCCCGGTGAAGACAGTCCCCCACGAAATGGAAATATTCATCTAAAATTAGATCGGGGAAGGACCAGGATCCTTGGCCAAGGTGGCGGAAAACGCGAGTCCAGGCGTACCGAGGGAACCGGTGTCGGAATTCGACATGGAACTGGCCGCGCTGGCGCGGGCCGAGCATGGCGAGCCGTTTCGATTGCTGGGGCCGCACGCTGTAGAACGCGAAGGCAGGCCACGGGTTCTAGTTCGCACCATCCAACCTTACGCAGCCTCGGTAAGCTTGGTTGTGAATAGCGAGGCGATTCCCGCGGAAAGGGCCGGTCCTGACGGGATTTTCGAGGCGCTTCTGCCGCCGGCGTACAAAGAGTTAGAGGCGCGGGATTATCGACTGCGCATGCGCTGGCATGACGGCGGGGTGAGCGAAGTACCGGACGCGTATGCCTTCCCTCCTCTGCTGACCGAGTTCGACTTACACCTTTTGGGAGAAGGTTCCCATTGGCAAAGCTACGACAAACTAGGCGCGCACGCGTGCGAGACGGCCGGCGTACAGGGAGTGCAGTTTGCCGTCTGGGCGCCGAATGCGCTGCGCGTCAGCGTTGTGGGCGACTTCAACCGCTGGGACGGTCGCGTGCATCCTATGCGCTCGCGGGGACATTCGGGCGTGTGGGAATTGTTCCTACCGGAGCTCAAGGAAGGAACGGTTTACAAGTACGAGATTCGCTCGCGGCTGGGCGAGCTTCCGTTTCTGAAAGCCGATCCCTACGCATTTGAGGCGGAACTGCGACCGAAGTCGGGCTCGGTGGTGGCGTCACTCGACGGCTACGGCTGGAACGATGATGCATGGATGAAGACGCGCGGGAAACGCGAATGGCTGGCCCAGCCGATCTCCATCTACGAAGTCCATCTCGGCTCCTGGCGGCGCGTTCCGGAAGAAGGCAATCGCTGGCTCACCTATCGCGAGATCGCCGATCAACTGATTCCCTACGTGAAGCAGATGGGTTATACGCATATCGAGCTCCTACCGGTGATGGAGCACCCGTTTGACGCCTCCTGGGGATATCAGACGATTGGTTACTTCGCGGCGACCAGCCGTTACGGCAAGCCGAAGGATTTCATGTACCTGGTGGACCGCTGCCATCAGGAAGACATTGGCGTATTGCTGGATTGGACGCCGGCGCATTTTCCCGCCGACGCACACGGCCTGGCGGAATTCGATGGCACGCATCTTTACGAGCACGCAGATCCGCGGCAGGGGCGGCATCCCGATTGGGGAACCCTGGTGTTCAATTATGGGCGATCGGAAGTGCGCGGCTTTCTGCTTTCGAACGCGCTCTTTTGGCTGGACAAATATCACATCGATGGGTTGCGCGTGGACGCGGTCGCCTCCATGCTGTACCTCGACTATTCGAGGCGCCCGGGCGAGTGGATTCCGAATGAGTTCGGGGGCCGCGAAAATCTAGCGGCGATTTCGTTTCTGAAGCGCCTGAATGAAGTCGCCAACGAACGCCATGCGGGCGTTCTGATGGTGGCGGAGGAATCCACGGCATGGCCGGCAGTGTCGCGACCGACGTATCTCGGTGGGTTAGGCTTCACGCTCAAGTGGAATATGGGCTGGATGAACGATACGCTCAGCTACTTCTCGCATGACACCATCTATCGCAAATACCAGCACAACCGCATGACCTTTTCGATGCTCTACGCCTTCACAGAAAATTTTGTGCTGCCACTCTCGCACGATGAAGTCGTGCACGGAAAACGATCTCTGATCGACAAAATGCCGGGCAACCTCTGGCAGCAATTTGCAAATTTGCGGCTGCTGTATGCGTATCTGTGCGCGCATCCGGGGAAAAAGCTGCTGTTTATGGGCGGAGAGTTTGGGCAGCGATCGGAGTGGTACCACGGCGCGAGCCTGGAATGGAACCTGCTTGGTTATCCCGAACATCAGGGGCTGAAGCAACTCGTTGCCGACCTGAATTCGATCTACCGGCGGGAAGCGGCGCTGCACGAGGTGGACTTTGAGTGGCAGGGGTTTCAGTGGATCGACTGCAACGATGCGGACGCGAGCGTACTTTCCTTCATCCGGCGCGCCAGAAATCTCGAGGACTTCTTGATTGTGGTGGCGAACTTCACACCCGTGGCCCGCGAAAATTATCGCGTCGGCGTGCCCGAGCCAGGTTATTACCGAGAATTCTTCAACAGCGATTCCCAGTATTACGCCGGCAACAATTACGGGAATGGCGGAGGAGTGATGGCCGAGCCGGTGCCGTGGATGGGGATGGAATATTCGCTGCCGCTGCGACTGCCGCCCCTCGCGGCGCTCTACTTCAAACGGCTATAGCGGGTCCTCGCGCAGGTATACTCAAAACAGCTTTCCCCTTCATGCGTCCTCCTTGTAGCAATCGGAGCCACTGTTATGGTTGTGCTTTTTGTAAAGAACCCCTGGGCATGCCATGGGTGCGTCTGCGTTTGCTCGTGGGGGTTGACTCATCTGATATCAGTCGCTACGGACTAATTTGACAGGAGAACCTAATCGCTTCTAGGGTGTCCTACAACCGGGAGGACAGGCACTACGCCGCGGAGAGACGAGCCAATCGTTCATGTGTGCCTGATCGCTCCGCGACTCCCAAGGACGGATCGAGCAAATAGTGGCAAAAAGAAAACTGGCGGTCAGAAACCACCGGGGCCAGAAGGCCGGAAGGTTGCTGCGAACTTCAGATGCGCCGTACCGATTGCTCTTCGAGAAAAACCCGCAGCCGATGTGGGTGTACGACGCGCAATCTTTGGCTTTCCTAGCGGTCAACCAGGCGGCCATGGACCATTACGGTTATTCGCGCGAGGAGTTCCTGCGCATGACCGGCGGGGATATTCGTCCGGCCGAGGATCTCCCGGCGCTGCTGGAAAGCGTCGCTAAGGCTCCCCAAGGGCTCGAGAGGGCGGGCAGGTGGAGGCACCGAAAGAAGGACGGAAGCCTGATCGAAGTGGAGATCACCTCGCACGATTTGGAATGGGCGGGGCGTCCAGCAAGGCTGGTGGCAATCGAAGATATTACCGAACGGAGGCGAGCAGAACAGAGCCTTCGCCAAAATCAAGAATCGTACCGCCTGCTTGTTGAGCAATCTCCGGACGCGATACTGGTTCATCGCCGTGGGACGATTATCTTTGCCAACACCAGTGCGGCGGCATTGTTTGGCGCTTCATCCGTCGATGAACTCCTGGGAAAGCAACATCTCGACTTCGTGCATCCCGACCATCGAGAAGCCGTGAAACAGCGGATCCAAGCGTTCTCTGTCGACTTTGTGTCTGTGCGGCGGAACGAAACGAGACTCATTCGCCTGGATGGAAGGGAAATCTACGCGGAAGTGGCGGCACGGACGATCGTCTATCAAGGGGAATCTGCGTCTCAACTCATGTTTCGTGACGTTTCGCAGCGAAAGAAGGCGGAGGAAGATCTGCGGCAAAGCGAAGCACGACTCAACGCGGCTCAGGCGATCGCTCACGTGGGGGATTGGAGTTGGGACATCATTAACGATGATCTCACGTGGTCCGCTGAGATGTTCCGAATCTATGGCATCTCTCCGCAAGAGTTCGACGGAAAACCTGCCTCCGTGGGGAAATTAATCCACCCCGACGACGTGTGGCTCCGCGAAAAGTCGGTTAGAGATCTGCTTGGCGGGAATTCGGTAGACCCCTTCGAGTACCGCATCGTCCGGCCTGATGGTCACGAGCGCGTCGTGCAGGTGCTGGGAGGTGCCGTTGAACGCGATCGGGCTGGTGTGCCGGTCCGAATTTCAGGCGTAGTTCTCGATGTTACCGAGCGCAAAAAGGCAGAGGAGAGATTCTACAAGGCGTTCCACGCGAGCCCAGAACCCACGACTATCGCTACTGCATCGGAGGGCCGGTACATGGATGTGAACGAAAGTTTCCTTCGTGTTACCGGATACGGGCGAGAGGAGGTGATTGGTCGCACATCGCTCGAACTTAAGTTTTGGGAGCGGCCCGAGGATCGGGCCACGCTCCTGGAAAGACTCAACAAAGACGCTTCGGTTCGCGACCTGGAAATCACTTTTCGCACCAAGTCGGGTGAACAGCGGACGGCGCTGGATTCGGCCGAGCTGGTCGACATTGCGGGAGAGAAGTGTATTCTCGGTATTTTTAAAGACATTACCGAGCAGAGATCTCTCGAGAAACAACTCCGACAGGCGCAGAAGATGGAAGCCATTGGTCAGCTCTCCGGCGGAATCGCCCATGACTTCAATAACTTATTGAGCGTCATCATTGGATACGCTGAGCTCCTGGAAGAACACCTGCCCCAGGGTGATCCGCTCCATAAGAATTGCGAGCAAATCACGAAGGCAGGGCGAAGCGCTGCATCGCTGACTGGCCAGCTTTTGGCCTTCAGCCGCCAGCAGGTGCTGGAACTGAAAGTTTTGGACCTAAATGCTGTCGTCCGCCATGTAGAGAAGATGCTTCGCCGTGTCATTGGTGAGCACATCGACTTGCAAACGGCGTTAACCCCCACTCTAGGGTGGGTTAAGGCGGATCAAGGACAACTCGAGCAGGTCATCATAAACCTGGCCGTAAACGCTCGGGACGCGATGCCGAATGGCGGAAAGCTGACGATCGAAACTGCCAATATAGATTTGGATCAGGACTACGTCCGTAAGCACCCGCTTCAGCCGCCAGGGCCATACGTACTCCTTGCGGTCTCTGACACGGGTGTTGGAATGGAGGCGGAGACCCAGGCTCGCATATTCGAGCCGTTCTTCACCACCAAGGAGATGGGCAAGGGTACGGGATTAGGGTTGGCGACTGTCTATGGCGTGGTCAAGCAGAGCGGGGGCTTTATCTGGGTTTACAGCGAAGTGGGTCACGGCACCACGTTCAAGATTTACCTGCCCCGTACGACCGAGGCGGTAGGCACCGATAGACCGGTCAGCTCCGTGCAATTACTGCGCGGCACCGAAACGGTATTGCTCGTTGAGGACGAAGAGGCGCTGCGAGAGTTCACGGCTACGGTGTTGACGCAGAATGGTTATACCGTACTGGCATCGGAACGCCCCGATAAGGCTATCGACATCGCCGGCCAGCATCACGGTCCAATCCACTTGCTACTTACCGATGTGATCATGCCGGGGATGAATGGGCAGGCCTTGGCCGGGAGTCTGGTTGCCATAAGGCCGCAGATTAGGGTGGTCTACATGTCAGGCTACTCTGGCTTCACGCATCCCGGGCTACTCGATTCCAACATCATTCTGCTTCCGAAGCCATTTACAAGGGAGGCACTGCTCCACAAGGTGCGCGAAGGACTGGCACCTGTCGCGGAGTCGAAGGCGAAATAGGCGATCTTCGGATTTGGATTAATCCGCAGCGAGTATAATCAGGGTCATGATTACGCGTCGAGATACTCTTGCTGGGGCCATCGCTTTGCTATGCAAATTCAGCGCTGCGGATGCACAGACACACAACGGAACAATTTCGCGACAATCACCGGCAGGAAACGGTCCCGTCTTCAAACATGAGCTGCCGAACCTCACCATGGAAGATTGGGAGGTCACGGTCAGTTATGTTAACTACCCGCCGGGAAGAATCGGCCAGACGCATCACCATGCGGGCTTGGTTCTTGCGTATGTGCTGGAAGGGGCGATTGTCACCAAGATCTCCGGGCAGGAAGAGAGAACCTATCGAACCGGAGAGATGTTTTTTGAGCCGCCCGGGAGCACACACGAGGTTTCCAATAACGCCAGTGCAACTGAGCCGGCAAAACTCCTGGCGATGATTTTTTCTCTGACTACGCCGGGGCCGGCCTAATCACCCTAACAACCACACAGAGGGCGTCTGTCGGGGGATCCAGCTTCCAGCCCATCGCACGCAAAAGCGGCGCGCCTGGGGGGCTCCGGCGGCTCAGCGTTTTGGTCGCGTAGATCTCAGTGGTTGGATGGAATTCCGACCAGGCAAAGCTGTGGATCGCGGTCTATGGCAAACGCTCCTGCGGTTGCTTTTGCGCCGCCGTATTTGCGCCGAGGACCATGAATAAAATGGGCAGAAGGCATAATGTTTTCATGACCGAGCCTCTTGGCTCTTGGGATACCTGCACATTCGTAAGATATTCTTTGCTAAAGACAAGGCAAACACTACACCCACGAGTGCCGCCTCGGTGGCGCGGATTGCGCCGCCACCACCCTAACATGCGTAACAGCGGCGCATGCTGGGGGCCCCGTTGACGCAAACGGCTGTAGTCACGTAACGTGCCCCGAGTCGAGGCCCGCTAAATCATCTAGGCTCGGCATATTTTCAGGCGCGGTGTCGAGCTTCTGTAGGAGCGAGCTGCTCTACATAGCTTCATCGAACTAGCGAAAGGAGAATTCGTCATGTCATTAGTGGATTTTGTGTCCACCCCAAAGTTCGAGCAATACAAGGAGCGATTCCAGCAGCATTACAAACTGGAAAGGCGCGAGGATGGCGTCATTCTCGTTCAAGCACATACCGCAGGCGGACCCATCCAGTTGAGCGTCGAAAATCATCGTTCGGTCGGCCAGCTTTTCAAGACCATCGGCGCGGATCCTGAAAACGAAGTCATGATCTTCACCGGTACGGGCAAAGACTTCATGATGGACGCAGATCCGGAAGGCTTCAAACTCGAACAAGAAGATTTGCAGCATTGGGCATACGAGTACGCCTATAAAGACGGCAGGATCAACGTCAGCTCTTTAGTGAACGATCTGGAAATTCCGACCATCGGTGTTCTGAACGGCCCCGGCTTTCATACGGAAATCTGCCTCATGTGTGACATCACCATTTGCAGCGAAGACGCCATCATTTTTGATTTGCATTATGACATCGGCTCAGTTCCCGGAGATGGCATTCACAGCTGTTTCCTGGAGTTGCTGGGCGTCAAGCGCGGAGC
The DNA here is from genome assembly GCA_003223325.1 of Acidobacteriota bacterium. Lineage (GTDB taxonomy): Bacteria > Acidobacteriota > Terriglobia > Acidiferrales > UBA7541 > Palsa-189. The sequence goes on along the minus strand of QHYS01000085.1, from coordinate 15,960 downwards.
CTATGCATTGCTCACCGGCCAGGCGATTGACGCGAAAAAGGCCCTGGAGTACGGAATGGTCAATGAAGTGGTGCCCGGCGATAGACTCCTGGATCGCGCCTGGAAGATTGCCGATCACATCATGACCCAACCGCGCATCACGCGCCGCCTCGCCACGCAAATCATACGGCGCCCATGGAAAAAGAGGATTACGGACGACTTGGACGGCGGCTTTGGCATTCAAATGTTTGCGCATCTGGCCAAGAAGAAGTCCATCCACAGCAGAAATCATATCGCGTCATCGATCGCATACGTGAAAGAAGGCAAGGAAAACAACATCAAATAGCGGATTCCGAGCAGAGGAGCCGCGAGGCCGGGGTTATGAAAGTCGCTTTCGTTGGACTCGGGAGAATGGGTACGGGCATGGCGCGCAACTTGCTCCGCGCCGGGCACAGCTTGATGGTCTATAACCGCAACCGTGAAAAGGCAGAGGCGCTTGGCGGGGACGGCGCGCGCGTAGCCGATTCCCCCGCGGATGCTTGCCGCGATGCGGAGGTCGTCATGACGATGGTCGCGGACGATCAGGCACTCGAAGAGGTCGTGTTCGGAAATTATGGCATCGCTTGCGCCCTGAAGAAGGATTGCATTCACCTCGCGCACGGCACGATCGGCACGGCGCTGGCTCGCAAGTTGACCGCAGAACATGCTCAGCGCAACCAGGGCTACCTGAGTGTGCCGGTCTTCGGTCGCCCGGAAGCCGTGGAAGCCAGGAAATTGCTGGTCGTGGCCGCCGGACCCTGTGAACTGGTGGAACGCTGCCGCCCGCTTTTCGACGCTATCGCACGCGAGACATTCGTGGTGGGCGTCGAGCCTTGGCAGGCAAATGTCACCAAGGTCTGCGGCAACTTCATGATCATCGGCATGATTGAGGCGCTTGGAGAAGCCTATGCGACCCTACGGAAAGCAGGCGTTGCTCCCCAGGCCTTCCTCGAAATCATGAATGCTCTATTCGGATCCCCGTTTATCGCGAACTATGGGAGCATCATTGCGCAGGAACAGTTTGAACCCGCCAAATTTGCGCTGCAGCTGGGATTGAAAGACGTGCGCCTAGTGCTGGCGGCGGCCGACGAGTGCGCTGCGCCGATGCCACTAGCGAGTCTGGTTCACGACCATCTCCTCTCCGCTTTGGCACAAGGGCAGGGAGAGATGGATTGGTCGAGCATGACCCTGGTCTTGGCGCGCAACGCGGGGCTGTAGCCCGCCCCCCAGCATGCGCAAATGCGGCGGGCGCCGGGGACCCCGCATCGTGCTATTATCGCGGCGGTGGTTATGGCGGAGATTGCTTACCTGGCCGGGCTCGCCATCCGAGGCTCGGATAGCCTGGATTCTCCGCGGCACTCTGCGGTCGTCCGCATTACCCACTGGATCACGACGGTCAGTTTCTTTGGCCTGCTCGTCAGCGGTATCGCCATTCTTATCGCCCATCCGCGTCTCTACTGGGGCGAAACAGGCGGCGTGGGAACTCCCTCCCTGATTGACCTTCCGATTCCTTTCATGATTGGCCACTCCGGCTGGGGCCGGTATCTGCATTTTCTCTCGGCCTGGATTTCCGTCTTGACCGGCCTGGTTTACGCCCCCTTCGGCCTGCTCAGTCATCATTTTGGCAAGAATTTGTTACCCGCCAGGGCTGATCTCGCTTGGAGCCGTGTCGCGCGTATCGTCTGGAACGATTTGCGCTGGAGGCGCCCCACGGAAGAAGAGTCGCTGACGTACAACGCGGTCCAGAGGCTGGCCTATCTCGCGGTCGTCTTCGTACTGTTTCCGCTGATCATCCTCACGGGCCTGGCCATGTCTCCGGCCATCGCGTCAGTGGTCCCGCTACTCCGGAGCGGGTTTGGCGGTCAACAATCGGCACGCACCATCCACTTTTTCGTCGCGGTTGCCCTGGTTCTCTTTCTTTGCGTGCACATCGCGATGGTTTGCCTCGCAGGTTTCGCTGGCCGCGTGCGGGCCATGATTACGGGCTACAGTGGTGCCAGAAAGGAGTGCTCATGAGCGAACGACTTTCACGGCGAAAGCTGATCGCGACAGGCGTAGTGGCTGCCGCTGGCGCTTCCGGCTTGGGAATTGCCGCTCGACTGGCCGATCGGTACGGTCTGATTCCGCCCGACGATGGCGGAATCTATGGAGTCGGCGAAACCATGACCTACGCTGCCCAGCGGGTGTTGGTGTCCCGACACGCACTGGCCCGGGAGTATACCCGCAGCGACATCTCAAAGATTGCCCCTATAAAGGGCGCAGCTCCCGAGGATGAAACCTACCAGCGGTTATTGGCTGGCGGGTTCCGGGACTGGCGGCTCAAAATCGACGGCTTGGTCGCCCGCCCATCGTTCTTCTCTCTTGCGGAACTGAAGCGGTTTCCTTCCGAGAGCCATGTCTTCCATCAGGCCTGCGAAGAGGGCTGGTCCTTCATTGCCGAATGGATTGGTGTCCCTCTTTCCTACGTTTTGAACCTGGTCGGAGTCCGGCCGCAGGCTAAGTACGTTGTGTTTTTTGGCTTCGATACCAACTTTGAGGCCGCAGACAAGCAGACGATCAAGGGCAAGTGGAACAGCATCGATATGGCCGACGCCTGGCATCGGCAGACTCTGTTGGCCTATGGGATGAATGGCCAGGAGTTCCTCCCTGCGGGTCACGGCGCGCCGCTTCGGGTACGCATACCCCGCCAACTCGGAGGCAAGAGCACGAAATATCTCTCCTGGATCACCGTCACCGACACGGTAAAGGACATCGGCAAGGGATTCGGAGCCGGGGGGACGGAGCGAGGCTTCTCCTGGTACGCGGGTATCTGATATCCCGGCACGCGCAAAGGCGGCGCGTGCCAGAACTCCGATGACGCGCCCCAGCGTGCGCAGAGACTTCCTTAGAGCGAGTGCGCGCGCTCGGGGAGGGTCCCGTTGGGACCCTCCGCAGTCGGGTTGGACTTTGTTAGGCTGCTAAGCGGCGAAAGGCGGATTTACCTTCCGTACGCGCCCGAGTACGCGGTGGCGCAACTTACCCAGGCTGCGGTTCAACAAATTGCTGCGCCCAAGAAACGGCAGGAGCGGGGAGCATCGTCTTCCCAGCCTGCCGCGCATCTGCCCTATGCGCTTATCTGCTCTGCAGTATGTCAAGCCGGCATCGAGTGTCTCAATCGCATTGTCACGCCGTCCGGCAGACACATAGACCTCGGCCAAGTTCAGGTATAGCTGGGCCTCATTACGCCTCATGCTGAGGGCTGTCTTGCAAAGTTCCACCGCTGCGGCCCACTTCCCTTGGGCACGCCCCATGGAGACTCCAAGAAAAGAAAGGTAATATGGATTTTGTCCCTTCAATTCGGCAGCGTAACGAAAGCGTTCAAGTGCTTTGGTCGCGTACCCGTTTTGCAACAGCTCGATTCCCTGCTTGAATTCGGCAAGACCAGCATCGTCCGGCATTTCCCCCATCCTTCCCTTGAGATCACAGTGGCCACGAAGTAATTCCCCGGAGGGTCAATCTACGCGCCCCGCGCAGAGCATGTCTACTGATCCAGGGGACAGTTCAAAGACAGGGAGACCGCCTGTCAAATGCGCCCAGACCCCCCCATTTGGCTGGGCCGCCGATCGACGAGGCTCCTTATCACTCGGCTACAAGGAATCTCATCCCGAGCGACAGCTCCGGAGAGATGCGCATGCAAAGCCTGTGTATAGTGAAATCCCCGCGAGTCGCTCAGGACGAAGATCGTAGCCGGACCGTCTCATTTCCGGTTGCGAGCGGGTCCAAATGGAACTACGAAGCCTGCCGGGATTGAGTCACAAGATCGGCCAACCAGTCTTCCAGCACGGAACGCTGGTCGGCAATCATGTCGGTAAAGGCCAGGCCCATCCCGAAGTTGGCGTGCGAATAGACCACTTTGGCGTTGGTTTCGAAGACACCTTGGTCCCTGAGAATGCGTAACTGGACGACCGTCCCATCGGGGAAGGGGTTCAGCGTCTCAAGGTAGCAGCCCCCAATACCGAGTTCGGACGTTCGCGCCGAGAGGCGAGTTCCCGTGGACAGTTCGGTTATCTCAGCGGAAGCGACCAACGAGCAGCGCTGAACGGCCCGCTGTTTGACTGGTTTGCGGCCCCTTCCGGCAAACGGCGTGGCGGTCGTTAGTTTGGATCGATCGTCGCGCATTTTTCCGTCCGGCAAAATCCTCGTAGGCCTGTCACTTCAAGTGTCTGTCGCTTCCGGTCGCAGCGCAACAGGCCGCTGCGCCCTTGTGCTGTTGCCGATAACGTCCTCCGGAAGGAAAGTGGGCGGCGTTCCAAGCCTCAGTTGAACAGGAGTCAGCCCAGTGGCGAGTTTCAACCAAAGTTGTCGTCGAGGCGCAATCGCAATGCGGCGGGAGTCAATTTCCTGGATGTGTTGCAGGCTGAGGTGACTCGACTGCGTTCTTGACGGCCGAAGCGACGGCATCCTTGACGATGACCTCATTCCGGCCGTGGTCCGTGATGCCGTCGTAGAGCAGTTGTGTCGGTCCCGGGTTCAATTCTTTGCTGTATTCATCGGTGATCTCGGTAGCCACTTGTTGGAACAGTTTGGTGGACTCGGCAGCCAAATCCGTACCTTCGACCTCGACTCTTTCGCCCATGTAAGTCGAAGCGATTCGCTGGGCTAGTTCGCCGGCGGTCTGGTAGTAATATTCAGCGATCTGGCGATGGCCTTGTTCATGTTCGATGACGTGTGGAGTTACATTGGCCGGCGCCCAGATAGTGATGTTGAGCTGTAGGGTCACGTTGATCTGCGTGATGGTAACGAGGGCATGCGTGGCATCGGTTTGTTGAGTCTGCCCTCCGACACTAGCGTTGGACAAGAAATTGGAATCGCACTCCGCCTGTTCCCCCGCGGCCAAGGGTGGCATATCGGCCGGCGGACTGGGCGGATCAAAAGTGCGGTTCGCGAAAGTGACCGGCTGCCTATCGATTGTCGCGGGAGGTGTTTCCTTTGCCTGTTGGTGGGACGAACGGTACCACCATCCCAGCCAGACGAAGATGAGCCCCCCAAGGGTGACCCAAAGCAGAATCGAGCGGCGCGAGGACATTACTGCCTCCGCTTTCGATTTTCCGAATAAAACAGCAGTGACACCATGAATTTGTGGGCGGCGGATGATGCGAAAGGTACTCTCATCGAGCCAGATTCCCATAAACGTTAGCGTCATACGGCCGAGCGGTTTATACTTCGAACCATCTCGCATTCGCAGGTGTCCATTACCTCACATCTCATATTTGTGCTCCGGTCCCCGGAGGGGAAATGACACCCTGGCAACAATGGGTTCAACGCCCCCAGAGTTTGTGGGTTCGCAAGGCCTTTCTTCAGGTCCACTTGTGGGTCGGGGTGGGAATCGGAATTTACGTCATAACAATCAGCATCTCAGGCAGTGCGCTCGTTTACCGCCGCGAGCTTACGAGGAAGTTCTCCCGCAAAACAGTAGTTGTGGCCGAGTCGGGGCAGCGGATGAATGCGGAGGAACTGACACAGCAAGCGCTGCGAGCCTACCCAACATACGAAGTGGATAACATACGTGAAGCACAAACACCCGACGGGCCGGACAAAGTTGTGTTGGAGCGGGCCCACAAACGAATCGAACGCTTATTCGATCCATATGCGGGCTTGGATTTGGGCGATCCTCATTCGGCGGTTGATCGCATTCTCGGGTGGCTCGCCGATTTACATGACAATCTTCTGGCTAAAAGGACCGGGCGACTAGTGAACGGCATCGGCGCGTGCCTTATTACTTTACTTTCCTTAACTGGAGCCATTCTCTGGTGGCCGGGAATCAAGAATTGGCGGCGTAGCACCACGATCAACTGGAACGCAAACTTCCGCCGGCTCAATTGGGACTTGCACAATGCCATTGGCTTTTGGTGCTGGCTCTTTGTGCTGGTTTGGGGAATCTCGGGCATCTACTTCTGTTTTCCCGCACTCACCTTCAGTCCCAGGATTCACCTTATGGGCGGCTCATTTCTTTCCCTGATCACGCAGCTTCATTTCGGCAGGTTCAACTGGCTTACGGAGTCGCTTTGGACCATGGTAGGGCTCGTTCCCGCTGTCTCGGCCATTACCGGCGCCCTGATGTGGTGGAACCGACTCCCGCGCAAGAAATTCCGCCGTGCGTATCCGCAGGCAGAACATCGGGCGGCCTCTGATAACTTGCTAATTGTTCGAGACTGACGGGCGTTCGGAACCTACCGAACAAATCGTCCCCCCCCGGTCATTCGTTTGGTGAGGAGGGAATGGGTAGAGAGCCGGTAGGCGATCACGATAGCCCGTCGGTCAGGATTGGCTCTTTAGTCTCGCGCCGCTTAGCGATTCTCCGCCGGCTGGGCGACGGGCGACTTCGACGAGATTTCGGAGACGGGCGTCAACGCGCCCCTCAGAGAGAAAAGAAAAACGCTGTCCCCGCGTGGCGCGGAGGCAAAGAGACTGCCACCGGAATAAACTGCCACGTATTCGTCGCCTTCATACTCGAAGACGCTCGGGGGAGCGTTCACGCCGGCGCCAGTCTGGAACTCCCAAAGTCGCTGGCCGTTGGAGGAGTTGAGCGCGGTCATCCGGCCGTCGTTTCGGCCTACAAAGACAAGGCCGCCGGCGGTGGTTACCGATCCGCTGTAGCAACTATCCTTCCATCTCTGCTGCCAAACGAGGCGGTTGGTCTTCATGTCGAGCGCCGCAAAAATTCCGTTTGAACCCAGAGGCATTCCACCGAAAGCGCTGCCCAAATATCCTTGACCCTCTTGCGGGAGTTTTTGATCGTCCTCCCCGCCTTTGAATAAACTGGCAGCGTCGGTCGCGCAAACATAGTAAAAATCGGTTGCAGGGTCATAGGAACTAGGCGGCCAGTTCGCGCCGCCACGTGGGGAAGGTTTGAGCACGATTCCCTCGCCCCAAAACGGCGTGAAAGTCCGGCCTTGGTTCACCAAGGTGTAGCCCTCCGGTGCCACATCAATTGACTGCGGCACGAATGCATCGCCGCGAGGAATCGGCTGCGTCGGCGAAGTGAATTGGCGCGCCTCCTGCGGGACGGGCCTTTCATCAATGCCAATCAGCGGCTTTCCGTTGGTGCGATCCAGGATGTATACCCAGCCGTCCTTGTTCGCTTCGGCTGCGGCTTTGCGAATGCGGCCGTCGACCTTCACATCGAAAAGCATGACTGGATTGGGGCCGTCGTAGTCCCACAAATCATGGTGAATCTGCTGAAAGTGCCAGCGATATTTGCCGGTCTTCGTTTCGATGGCCACCATGGAGTTTGCGAAGAGGTTATCGCCGGGGCGCATCCTTCCATTGAAATCGGGCCCCGGGTTACCGGTGGTGAAGTAGAGGAGTCCCAGTTCTGGATCGACGGCTGGAGTTTGCCAAACCGTTGCCCCGCCGTACTTCCAGGCGTCCGTGTCTTTGGGCCAAGTGTCGTGCCCCATTTCGCCCGGCCCGGGAATGGTATAGAAAGTCCAAATCAGGCGCCCGTCCTGGGCGTCGTAGGCTTTGACACGGCCACGCACGGCCTTTTCGCCACCCGCGAAGGCCGCAATCACCATACCGTCGTAATACAGCGGGGCGGCGGTAATGGTGTACCCCTGCTGCCATTGCTCGGCTTGAATCGACCAATTGGGCTTGCCTGATTTTTGATCGAGCGCTACGAGGCGGCCGTCCAACTGGCCGAGGTAAACGTTGCCGCCGCCTATGGCGATGCCGCGGCTGGTCCAGCCGCAGCATACGGTGTTAATGCTCTGGTCCAGATGCGCCTGATATTTCCACAGAATCTGGCCGGTCTTCAGGCTCATGGCAAATACGTCGTCGGCTCCGGTAACGATGTAAAGAACGCCCTCATAAACCACGGGCTGCGCTTCGCCGGAATATTTCGTGGCGAGTGCGGAGCCATCCAAATGCGTCTGCCACACGGCCTTGAGCGTACCCACATTCTCGCGATTGATCTGGTTTAGCGGAGACCAGTTCTCATTGGAAAGGCTGCCTCCGACCTTGAGCCAGTTTTCGCGCGGGGGCGCCGCGAGATCCCGCGCGGCGAAGGCGGGTGACGCGGCCAGGTGCGAAACGTCGCGGGCTTCCGCGCTTGAGGACGTGCCGGAGGGTGAACCTTGTTGTGGCGCAGCGTGTACGCGCGAGAGGGCAAGCATGGCCACGCACGCGAGGCACAGACCGAAAGCGGCAGAGGGACGCAGGAACCGAAAACTCGATTTGCTGTTCAAGCTTTTGTTCACGGCCACGTTCCTCCCCGCACGTTACTGGAGGTTTTTGTACACCAGTTCCTCGAAGTCACGCAAGGTTCGAATTGCGCCATCGTCGTAGAACGGCAGCACCTGCATCATCTGCACGCCGCCGATGCGCTTCACGGGATCGATCCAGAACTCGGTGTTATAGATGCCCGCCCAGCTCAGGCTGCCCGGGCTGCGGTATTTTGCGTCCTGCGGATCGCCTGACGCGATCTGAAACCCCAGTCCGAATTTGTCGTGGCCGGCGCCGAGCGGAAACGGCCTGGTGCGCTGCTTGTCGGCGTCTGGCTGCAGGTCCACGAAGATCGCGCCGATGTTGTTCTCGCCCATCATCTTCACCGAGCTCTCGCTCAGGATTTGTGCAGACGCGAGGTAGCCGCCATTGAGCATCATCCGGACGAACTTGCCGTAATCCTGAACGGTCGAGTATAGGCCCCCATCGCCGCGAAACGGGGGCGTCGGCGTCGACGGGATGGGTGCACGGGGCTGCTCCTGCAAGAGGCCGTTGACGCGGCTGTGCTGTGTTGGCACGCGCGACTGTTTGGCGGCGGGCACGGCATACGACGTATCCACCATGCCCAGCGGTTTGAAGATGCGTTGCTGATAATAGTCCTCGAGCGACGCGCCGGTGATCTTCTCGACGATCATGCCGAGCACGCGCGTGCTGGCGCTGTAGTGCCATTTTTCGCCTGGATCGCTCAGCAGCGGCAACTCCCACTCGTTCTTTTTCGTCGCCTGAGTAAGCTGATACTCGATTGGGTTCGTAAACGCATAGCCGATGCCAGAGGTGTGCGTCAGCAAGTGCCGGATGGTCATGGGCCGCTTGGCCGGTCGCGTTTCGTAAGTGGCATCCTTCTCGTTGAATTTCGTAATGACCCGCAGGTTGTCAAACCCGGTCAGGTATTTCGACACCGGATCATCGAGGCTGAGTTTGCCCTCTTCAAGCAACATCATGATGGCCACCGAGGTCACCGGCTTGGTCATCGACGCGATCGCAAAGATGGCATTGGCGGGCATGGCGATATTGTGGGCCACAGCGAGCTTGCCCGCTGCGCCTTCGTACAACACGCCATCGCGGCCGACAACGAGGGCGACGACGCCGGGCGTGTCGCCCCGAGCGACGGCGTCACTTAACTGGCGCGACAGCGCGTCCTTGCCCGCCTCTGAAAATTCCGCTATCTGAGTGTGTTCGGTCTTGCGAGAGGGCTGTGCGTTTGTCTGGCGGAGCCCCGGTGAAACGAGCCATCCAGCAAGGGCTACGGACACGGCGATGGTGAGTGCTATCCTGTGGAACTTCATCGCTGCCCGAGTCTACACCCGAAGGTGCGACACGAGCCAGGGCGACACGCAGAAGTGACCTCACTCCCAACGGATCATCGGCCCGTCTCAGGATGCGCCAAAGTAACGGCGTAGTTCGAAGCCGCCAAGAGTCGCTGGCGGCGGGATTGACTGCCGATGTCGCGAGGACTAACATCCGCGCCACATGACGGGAGGTGGCCTATGTCATTCCAAGGGAAAAATGCGCTGGTCACGGGAAGTTCGCGAGGCATCGGCAGGGGCATCGCGCTGAAGCTGGCGGAAAAGGGGGCCCGCGTCGCGGTTCATTACTATCGCAATCGCGATGCCGCCGAAGCAACTCTGGCGAAGATTCGTCAGCTAGGGTCAAGCGGATTTCTCGTACAAGCGGATGTGTGCCGGCCGGATGAGGTGCGACGGATCTTCGAGCAGGTGCGGGCGGAATTCGGCTCGCTCGACATTTTTGTAAGTAATGCGCGAACCGAAGCGCCGACGTTTTACCAGGCGCCCATGGACATCACTCTGTCCCAATGGGACACAGCTGTCGACTCGCAGGCGAAGGCGTTCCTGGTGGCGGTGCGCGAAGCGGCCCCGCTCATGCCCAATGGGGGAAGGATCGTGGCCATTACGTTCGCACCCGGCGGACGGTTCGGGAGTTGGCAACCCTGGGTTGCGATGGGCGCGGCAAAAGCAGCGATGGAATCGTTGGTGCGTTATTTCGCCGTGGCGCTGGCGGAGCGCGACATTACCGTGAATTCGATCAGCCCAGGCTGGGTGGAAGACAGCGTCCTAAACAGCTTGCCCGAGGTTTTTCAAAGCGGATTGCGCGACTGGCAGGAGCGCGGCTGGACGCCGATGCGCCGGCTCGGAAGACCATCTGATATCGGCAATGCCGTCGCGCTAATTTGCTCGCAGGAAGCCGGTTGGATCACGGGGCAGCTGATTGAAGTGGACGGCGGCGCGTCGTTGGTCGACGCGCATCTGCCGTTGGAATTTCAAGGCATTGCCAGGCAGGCGAAGGTCCAAGGCACCTAGATCGTGGCGACGTAGTGAAGCAGGAAATCCGCTCAGAGATCCTCCCTTGCACCCAACGAGCGCAACAAGTCGCGGCATTGGGAAGCGCTCCTCACTGTGGTTCGAGTTTGCTTAAGCGGCGAAAGCTCACTCTGTGTGCCGCGAAAAGTGCTTCCCTTTGGGTACCCTTAATTTTTTGAGGGATCATTCGTAGGCGAGGGCGTTGATCGGATCGCTACGCGCAGCGCGAACGGCCGGATATGCGGCACCCGCCAGCGCGCCAACAACAGCGACCAGAATGGAACGGACGATCCAATCCCAAGTGATTTCGATCTGTAGCGTCGGCGAGGTGCGATGCAGCAGCGTGGTGGTAGCGTAAGTGCCAAGCAGACCGACGACTACGCCCAAAGCGACGAGCAACAGAGCTTCCGCGACGATCAGCCAACAAATCTCCAAGCGCGAAGAACCGATGGCCTTCAAGATGCCGATCTCACGGCGCCGCTCCAGCACCAGGGTATACATGGTCAGCAGAACCACCAGAAAACTAATCACAACACCGAGGCCGATGAAGGACCGAATAAAGGGCCTTAGCTCGGGAAGGCTGGAAGAGGTCATCAAGGACATGTATTCCGCCATCGAACGAATGCGGTAACCGGGCAGAAGCCGGGTGAGCTCGGCGCGTACAGCCTCTGTATTGCCCGTGCTGCGTACATAGATCATGGAGACGCGCTTTTCGGCCCCGGCGATCTCCTGAGCCGTCTCCATGGAAACAAAAAAGCGAGCGCCCTTTCCGTGCACGACGATGCCGCTCACGCGGAAGTTTCGGTTCATCAGCGAAACATCGGAGCCGACGGTGAGCTTGCGTGTTTGTGCCGCCAGATCGTCAGCGATGACATCATTAGGTCCAGTGAAGGCGCCGCCCGAAAGGAATGTAAAGCCTTCGCTCAAGCCACTGAATCGCGCGTAATCAATCCCATAAATGACGCCGAGAGTCGCGGTATCTACAACAATGACCACGGGACCGACTTCATCGATGCCGGGAAGCTTCTCGATGCGAGCCACTTGCGATTGCGGGATGACGGCGCTCGAAAAGGAAAAAAAGATTGAAGAGTTGGGCGGCTGTACGATGATGTCCGCGCCGACGCCCTCGGCGCGGGTGCGCCAGTCGCGCAAAATTCCTGAGGTCAAACCAACAATTAGAAGAATGAAGAAGACTTGCAGACCAATGGCGGCGGCGCTGAAGGCTGAGCGCAAGGGATGAACTCCGAGGTTTCGCCACAATAAATTGAAGTACACAAATTTCGCGGGATAAATCTGCGTCGCGATTGGACCGGCAGCCAAGGTTTGGGGGTTTCCGTGGCAGTTACTCTAGCATCGGGTCAATGGCAGCGTCAAAAAAAGCACAGAGTAGACTTCAGGCTCGACAAAAAATGCGGAAAGTTTTCAACAAAAATGTTGAAAAGTTTGTGGAAAAGGCCTCACCGAGAATGGTAAGCCCACATAAAGCATAAACTTGACACTGTTTGCACCGGACTGGGGCATTCACCCAGCCCCAAAGCTGCCGCGCGTGGTAGGAAAATTGTGACGCAGCGATCAAGCGAGAAGGTGGGTTAGCATATATGCGATTGACACATCTTAGACTTCGGGCATTGAAGTCGGGTCGACAATGTGTTGCCAGGGGGATATGTTGAAGAAGAGAAGCAACCGATGGCTTTCTTTCTTCCCGTCTATCTTCTGTAATATTACATCGCCACGGCTACTTAATCGTGGGAGGCGCCGCGAAGAACTTCGACGGCGTGAGGCAAAAGATCGGCTACGGCGTCGAAAGACTCCACCGCGCCTCGCGGACTGCCCGGCAGGTTAACAATCAGCACGCGCTTGCAAACTCCGGCCACCGCACGTGAAAGCACCGCTCGAGCATTCTTCTCGCGCCCCTTCGCTCTCATGAGTTCGCCGAAGCCCGGCAGGATTTTTTGGCAGACCGCCGCAGTTGCCTCCGGAGTTGTATCGCGCGGGCCGACTCCCGTGCCCCCGGCGGTGAGAACCACGTCCACAGACTCCGAATCGGCAAGCGCCAAGAGCCGTTTCTCGAGCGCTTGGCGGTCATCGGAAATGATTTCGCAGGAAAAGACTTGCCAGCCGAGCGCGCGGCAGCGCTCCGCCACTGCCGGCCCGGACTTATCCTGGCGCTCGCCGCGTGAGGCAGAATCGCTGAGGGTCAGCAGGGCGACGCGCATCTGCCGTTCAGCTTTGCACGCGGCTACTGCTAGCCTCGTCCATCAGGCGCATGGCTTCCATCAGCAGGCCGGTGGTGGAACGCGTGGTGGTGGTTCGATCTGAAACAGCGGAGAAATCGATTTCGAATTCGCCATCGGTCCAATTGACCGCTTCATATACGGCCGCATCGCCTTCGAGCTTGCCGAGCTTCGCGTCCTTGCATTGCCCGCCCGAGAAATATAATTCGCAGCTCTGATTGCCGCGGTGAAGCGCCAGCCGGCAGGACTTCTGTCCCATTTCGAGCGACTGCATCAGTTCCGTCACACCCATCTCTTCGAGGCGCCCCTGAATAACGCCCGGCCGCGATCCACGCTGCTGCAGTTTTTCCAGATGCAAGCGATCGACAAATTTTTTCGCTACGCGCACCAGGTCGGCCACAAAGAAGGGCTTGGTGAGAAAATCTTCGGCAGCCACCAGCGGGCGCAGCTTTTCCTCGATATCGCCCTGGCTGGCCACGAAAATGAAAGGAGTGTTGCGCGTTGACTCGCGATGGCGCAGCTTCTCGTAAAGCTGACGGCCATCAAGGCCCGGCATTTTGAAATCGGTGATGATCAGATCGGGCGGGGCGTCCACTGCTCTCAGAAGAGCGTCGGCGCCATCGGAGGCGATAATGACGCGGCAGACTGGATCGAGTGCCTGTGCCATCAGCTCGCGGACCAACGGATTATCATCTACGATCAGAACATTCACGGTCTTGGCGGAGGGATTCATTTGCCTCGCTGCGTTTTACCTCGCTCTTGGCCTTGTGCACCGCGGCGATAATCGCCGCTCTTGCCCCCCGTCTTTGCGACCAGATAGATATCAGTGATTTCGATCGACTTATCGAGGGCCTTGCACATGTCGTAGACGGTAAGCGCGGCGGCGGCAACCGCAACAAGCGCTTCCATTTCCACACCGGTCCGCGCCGCGGCTGTGACGCTCGAGGTGACTTCGACGCCATTCTGGCATAGGCGCGCGGTCACATCAATGTGCGTGATGGGTAAAGGATGACAAAGAGGTATCCACTCGGAAGTGCGTTTGGCTGCGGCGATTCCGGCAATGCGAGCGATCTCGAGGGGGTCGCCCTTGGGCGTTTTGCGCCTGCGCACTTGCTCGAGCGCCAAAGGGCCAATACGCACGAAGCCGTGAGCGCAGGCCTTGCGCAACGTCGTAGCTTTGGCGCTGACGTCCACCATGGCCACTTCCGCGCCCCTGCCGAAATGGGAAAGTTTTTTCATAACCGGCCGCGGCGAGGAAGCACCACGGCCATTTCGCCGGCGTCCCAATCGAGCTTTTCGGGCGGTACCACAAGAAATGCGTTGGACTGAGCCATGGCCACGACATCGCCGGAACCCTGCCACGGCAGAGCCGAAACCTCCGGCTCTCCCCGCACGGTCTGCACGCGAGCGGGCAGAAAGTGAGTCAATTCACTGCGTTCGTGAAGCGCATGCGCTAGCCGGGCCCGGAAAATCGGCAGCGGCCGCGGTTCCGCGCCGCTGAGTATGTCAATCGCGGGCACGACAAAAAGCTCGAACGTAACCATGGTGGATACCGGATTGCCGGGCAGCCCGAACACGGGCTTGCCGCGGCACACACCGAAAACGGCCGGCCTGCCCGGTCGGATGGCCACCGAGTCGAAGACGAACTGGGCGCCCAGCTCGCTGAGGACTATCTCCACGAGATCGTACTTGCCCATGGAGACGCCACCGGAAATGATGAGGAGATTCACTTCTAAACCGCGTTCGATGCGGCGGCGCAGTTCTCTTTTTTCGTCTGGCGCATTGCCCAGAGATTCGCCTTCGGCTCCCGTTAGGCCTGCGAGTGCCTCGAGCGCAATGGTATTGCCATTGCGAACCTGCAACGGTCCCGGAGTGGCGGAGACATCCACCACTTCGTCTCCGGTGGAGAGAATGGCGGCTCGCGCGCGCTGGAAGACGCTGACGCGGTGCACGCCCACCTGGCCGGCCAAGGCCATTTCGGCATAACCCAGCGGCGTGCCAGGCGGAAGCAGTTGCTGCCCCGCGCGCGCTTCTTTGCCGCGCGACACGATGCTTTGGCCACGGCTCACAGGGCGGCTGAGCACGACGCGCTCTCCGTCAATGAGAACGTGCTCGATCATCACCACCGCATCGGCGCCGGCCGGCACAGCCGCGCCGGTCATGATCTGCACACACTCGCCGGGGCCGACCACACCATCGAAGCTGCTGCCCGCTTTGATTTCGCCAGTGCAGCGGAGCGTGGCGCCGGAAACGGCGTCATCGGCACGCAGCGCGAAGCCGTCGCGAATGGATCGGTCGAAGGGCGGATAATCGCGATCGGCCATGACCGGCTGCGCTAGGACGCGGCCGCAGGCATGTGAGAGCTCGACCGTCTCGGCCGCCAGCGGACCGCGCAGGGCGCGAACCGCGGCGATCACCTTTTCCCGTGCTTCTTCGAAGGACAGCATTCCCGCTGCTCAGAGCCAGGAGGCGAATTGCGTTCCGGAGGCGACGACGGTGGCGTCGCGTTCCGGACCCGTGGAAATCATGCCGATCTCGACCTCGAGTTGATCGGAGATGAATTTCAGATAATCGAGAGCAGTTCTCGGGAGATCCTTGGCGTCTCGAATGCCCTCTGTTGACGCCTGCCAGCCGGGCAGCGTGCGGTATTCCGGTCGAATGTGCTGGAAGTCCTCGACGGCGGCGGGCATTTCGTGAATGGGAGTGCCTTTGTAGCAGTAGCCCACGCAGACTTGGATTTCGCGCTGCGTATCGAAGACGTCGAGCTTCGTCACGATGAGCGAGGTGATGCCGTTCAACATAACGGCGTAACGCAGGATGGCCAGGTCCAGCCATCCGCAGCGGCGCGGACGGCCGGTGACCGCTCCGTATTCTTTACCGCGGTCGCGCAATTCGCGTGCGTCGAGATCCGGCATTTCCGTGGGAAACGGGCCACTGCCGACGCGGGTGGTGTAGGCCTTGGTCACGCCAGCAATTCCCGAAATTCGCGTAGGCGCCACGCCCAGGCCCGTACATGCGCAACCGGCAGTGGCGTTCGAGGAAGTGACAAAAGGATAGGTACCGTAGTCGATATCCAGCATGGTGCCTTGCGCACCTTCAAACAACACCGAGTGGCCTTCATCGAGCGC
>QHYS01000367.1 GCA_003223325.1 Acidobacteriota bacterium | reverse complement strand
CGCCGAGTTTGTTAAACCAAAACAGCGAGAGCTGGGTGAGCACGAGGCCCTTGTCGGGAATCGGGGTGGGAAGCACGACGTCAAAAGCGGAGAGACGGTCAGTGGCCACAAGAAGCAAGTCGTCGCCCAGCTCATAGAGGTCGCGAACTTTGCCTCTCGACAGCAGTTTTAGGTCGGGGAAATTCGTTTCCCAAACAACAACGCTCATGTAAGGAGATGCCACGAGTGAATTTTTGTCCTATCGAAGAGGCGGGTATTCTAGCGCAGCGCTCGGCCATGTCAACAGTGAAGAAAAATTGAAAGAGGAAAATTACGCTGGAGAATGCCGCCGACCTTCAAGAAAAATGCAAGAGTCAAGCTGAAAATTTCGATCTGTGAAAATTTCACGCGGCGTGGCTTGCACTCGAGCGAACTTGTTCCCAATTCACGGAAACAAGCTTCGAGACGCCAGGCTCCTGCATAGTTACACCATAGAGGACGGAAGCTTTTTCCATCGTGCGCCGATTGTGCGTCACGACGATGAACTGGGCATCGGCGCTCATCTCCCCTAACATCTGAGCGAAGCGGCCGACGTTAGTCTCGTCAAGAGGTGCATCGACTTCGTCCAGGATACAGAACGGACTGGGCTGGTAACGAAACACGGCGATCAAAAGAGCGAGTGCCGCCAGCGCCTTTTCGCCGCCGGAAAGCAGCAGAACGTTTTGGAGACGCTTCCCCGGCGGCTGCGTAGCGATATCAATCCCCGCATCACCGGAACTGTCCGGCTCAGAAAGACGCATCTGCCCGGTGCCGCCCCCAAATAGGGTTTGGAAAGCATTCGCGAAATGCGCATTGATAATGGCAAAGGCCTCCTCAAATTTCTGCCGGGAGATCTGGTCCAGCTCGCCGATAGTCTGTTGCGTATCGGCGATGGACTGCAGCAGACCGGCGCGCTCGCGTTCGAGGAATGTGAAGCGCTGTTCGCATTCGTTGTACTCCCCGAGCGCCATCATGTTCACCGGGCCCATCGCTTCGACACGCGACTTCATTTCTTGATACTGGGTCTCAGCGGCGGCCAGAGCATCACCCTCGAGCAGAGCATTTTGCCCGGCAATAAGATTTTCGGGATGAGCGCTCAGTTCGTTCTGGCACGTGGCGCGGAGATGTTCTCGCTCAGAATCGTTGCGCGCGCGCTCGACCTCATGGCGACTGCGATCCTCCCGAAGGTCGCTTAAAGTTTGCCTTCCGCTCCTAAGCGCATCATCTACATCGCTCGTACGCCGGCGGGTCTCGTTCCATTCGCGCTCTAGATCGGCTTTTTGCCTTTCGCGGTGCTCACGTTCAGTACGCAGAGATTCCATCTGCAGCCGCTGCTCTTGGCTCAGCCTGACAAGCTCGGCTTCCTCGGCCTGCATCGCTGTTTGCTGCGCGGAAAGTAAAGATAACCGCGCAAGAAGCTCCTCATATTCCCGTCCGATACGCATCGTAATGGCCATCGCGCCGGAAAGCCGCTCCGCCTTGGCGGCCTTTTCGGCACGCTTGATGGCAACCTCGTCCTGATGTGCTTGCGCCGACTGGCGGATCTCACTGATGAGCGCCGTGGCTTCGGCCATGTCGCATTCTGCTGCCTCTCGCGTCTTAAGGATCGCCTCGCGTGCGGCGATGGCGTGCTCGGCTTTCTGCTTGGCGGCGTGAGCGTCGCGCCGAAGGTGTTCGACATCAGACTGGCAGGCGGCTAATTCCGTACTGAGCCGGGCCAATTCGGCGCGTGCCTGATCACGCTCGAGGGTCGCAGCGACCACTCTCTTCCCTGCCTCGACTTGGTCCAACATCATTTCTTCGAGAGAACGTTGCGCTTGCTGTCGTTCGGATTCCAGCCGTTCGACGGCTGACTGTAATTCGGCCAGGCTGCCCTCCAGCCGCGAGGTCTCAGCCTCGAGTGCTCGCAACTCGCGCTTGGTCGCCAGCGGACCGGCTTCCGTCGGGCGGCCGCCCGTGATCGCGCGCCCTTGATAGCAGGTTCCATCCGGAGTCAAAAAGATGTAGGAGGGATTCTCGCGTGCAAGGTGCTCTGCGGCCTCGGGCTCCTCCACAAGGAAAGCAGACCGTAGCCGGGGCAAAAACTGCTTTGCCGCAGGCCCGAGGGGATCCCGGAACTCGACCAAGCGATCGAGGCGAGATACACCAGGTCCCTGGGGAAACGGAGCGAGAGTGTTCTGGTCGCCGAGATCCAGGCTGTGCAGGGAATCGACGAAGAACGTGGCGCGGCCCCCAAATTCTTCGCGCAAGAGAGCGATGCCGGCGCGCGCGTGGTCGAAAGTCTCCACGACGACATATTCGAGCTCGTCCCGAAGAAACTGCTCCACGGCAGTTTCGTATTGAGATTCTACCTCAGCGTAGTCGGCCAGCAAACCGACAGCCCGAAAATCACGAGTTCCGTGGCCATCAGAAGCGAACAGTTTTTGGACGGTTTCCGTGCTGTAGGAACGGTCTTGCAGGACCTGTCCGAGCGCGTGGCGGCGAGCGCGCACTGCGCCAAGCGAATCACGAACCCCGTCGGAGCGCGAGGCCATTTCAGCCTGATCGCGGCGATAACTTGAGAGCCGTTCCTGTGCATCGCTCACGGAGCGGTCGAGAGAGCGCGCCCTCTCGGTTGCGGCTTGCCAACGCAGATCAGCCGCCTGCGAGGCCTCCCGGTAGTGTAGAGACTCTTCCAACAATGCCTGCTCGGATTGTTCCAGCCTTTCCAGTGCACCGGAATGATGCGCCAGCAACTGCTCGGCTTGCGCGTGCGCGTCCTGGACATCGGCGAGGGCTTGGTCGAACTGGCGGATTCGGCTGCGCGATTCAGTAATGCGCGCCTCGGCAGAATGGCTGACGGCGGAGAACTCTGAGGAGCGGATGGCGAGCTCTGCCAGGGCGCTTTCTAGTTGCGCGCATTCCTGACGCAGGCGAGCGACAACCCCATCCTGTTCCGCGACTCGCGACTCGATCTGAACCAACAATGCGGAGGCTTGTTCGCGCTCGCTCGCCACCTGGCGCGCGCGCTCGGCGAGCTCTTCCCGACGCTGGCCGTTGAACAAGATGCGGTTTTCTGCGCGGTCCAGCTCGAGCGCGGCCTGGCCGATGAGATTCTGGTTCTGCCGCAATTCGGCGTCCAGTTCATAGATGTGACGGTCCAGCCGCTCCTGCTCCGCTTCCAGTTCCGCAAGTGATTGAGAGTGCTTCTCCTCCACTTTGGTGATTTCTGTAAGAGACACGGCCAGGCGTTCGGCCTCAGACTCCAAGTGGCGCGCTTTACTGGCGAGCACCGCGCGAAGCAGGCTACGCATCTGTTCGCGGATCTCCGCGTACCGGCGCGCTTTAGAGGCTTGCCGCTTGAGGGACGCAAGCTGTTTCTCGACTTCCACAAAAATGTCGTTGACGCGGGAGAGATTGACCTTGGAGGACTCGAGCTTGGCCTCGGCCAGGCGCTTCTTGGTTTTGAACTTGGTGATTCCGGCGGCCTCCTCGATGATCGCCCTGCGGTCAGACGGCTTAGAGCTCAGAACTTGTCCAATGCGCCCCTGTTCGATGATGGCATAGGAATCGGGCCCGAGGCCGATGCCCATAAACAGTTCCTGAATATCGCGCAATCGAGCCGTGCGGCCGTTGATAAGATATTCGCTTTGGCCCGACCGATAGAGGCGGCGGCCGACGATGACTTCACCCGGGCGCGACCGTGCCGCAGGTTTTTGAGCCAGTCGCGGCTTTCTGGAGGTCTTATCGTCAGAAACGGCGGCAGGCCCGCTCTCGCTCTCTGCGTCTACGGCGAGCGTCTCTGCAGATTCCGCCGCCTCGGCGAGGGGGGGCAAGCCTTGCGCCGGGTCGGCGGCTGTCTCAGTGGAAATAACAGCTGGTTCTGAATCGCCGAGCACGCGGCGGGCCGCCTCTGCCAATTCGGTATCGACGAGCGTCAGCGTTACCTCTGCCAAACCCATGGGAGGCCGTTTCGCCGTGCCGTTAAAGATGCAGTCGGCCATTCGTTCCGCGCGAAGCAGTTTATGGCTCTGCTCTCCAAGTACCCAGGAAACGGCGTCGACAATGTTCGATTTGCCGCATCCGTTTGGTCCGACGATGCAGCTCAGACCGGTGCCACTAAAGGTTAGGTGGGTCTTCTCACAAAAAGACTTGAATCCAACCAGTTCGACTTTGCGGAGTTTCAGCAAGAGATCCCTTATCTTCCGGCCACGCCTCGCCAAAGCGAGACCGCTTCGGCGGATACGAGTTCGGATTCCTCGAGAGAGGGGGCTGGCGACAAAAGCTCTGGCGGGTCGCTGAGCAACGGCCCAGCCGTCCGGCGCTTGGATCGGCGGCTACAGGCTGCACCATACCACATGGTCCAATGACTGTAAAGCATTGCCCGCACTAGCTTTCTCAAAACGATTGCGCAGTATCTTTATAGCCGGATGATATTCACGCCAATTTTTCACGTGCTTGGGCGCGTTGCTGGTGTCGCTACCCTCAGCTAGAATGCTACCTCATCGCGCCGCGGATGCCGTGCGCGTTCTGTCACCATATCACTTTAAGTAAAGATGTTGCTGGCGGAGGGATACCGCACGATCCATGGGCGATATCGTTTTCCAGAATACGCTAGGAGCGGAGCGCCAGGTTTTTGTGTCCCTGCATCCCGGCCAAGTCAGAATGTATACCTGCGGGCCTACCGTTTACGACTTCGCCCATATTGGCAATTTTCGGACTTTCGTCTTCCAAGATATTCTGCGGCGTTTTCTGCGGTCACGTGGCTTCGAGGTCATTCAGGTCACAAACTTCACCGATGTAGACGATCGCATCATTACGAAGGCCGCGGAGGCGAAGCTCGATATACGTGACTTCACGGCCAAATATATCGAAGCTTTTCTTGCGGATCAGCGAGTATTGGGTATCAAAGAACCGGAATACATGGTGCGGGCCACCGACCATATTGAGGATATGGTTCAACTCATCGAGCGGCTAACCGCCAAGGGATTTACGTATGTGAGTGATGGATCGGTCTACTTTCGCATATCGCAATTTCCCGATTACGGCAAACTGACCCATGTGGACACGGCAGGGATTAAGGCTGGAGCGCGCGTGGACGTGGACCGTTACGACAAGGCTGATGCGCGGGACTTCGCTCTGTGGAAAGCGCCCAAGCCGGGAGAATTTTTTTGGAAGACACGGATCGGACCGGGCCGTCCCGGCTGGCACATTGAGTGCTCGGCCATGGCCATGAAACATTTGGGAGAGACCATCGACATTCATTCCGGCGGCGTGGACCTTGCGTTCCCCCATCACGAAAACGAAATCGCCCAGTCCGAGGCCGCAACGGGAAAGCCCTTTGTGCGCTACTGGCTTCATGCCGAACACTTGCTGGTCGACTCGCAGAAGATGGCCAAATCCCTTGGCAACTTCTATACGTTGCGCGACTTGCTGGAAAAAGGAAACAAGCCGTCGACACTGCGCTTTCTGCTCGCTTCGGTTCCTTACCGCCGTCAGCTCAATTTCACGCAAGAAGGCTTGCAGCAAGCGGTTAGTTCGGTCGAACGCTTGCGGAATTTCGCGACGCGACTCGATACCGGCAAGTTTCCGGAGGGCACCTCTGCCCTCAGCGAAGGCGCTGAGCGGGCGCGCGAGAATTTTGAACGCGGGCTGGAGGACGATTTGAACACAGCCCAGGCGTTGGCGGCGGTATTCGATCTGATCCGGGAAGCCAATGTGGCCATGGATCACGGTGCATTTCGGCAAGGCGATGTAGCGCCGGTGCGGAAGACGCTCGAGAACTTTGACGCTATTTTTGCTGTTCTCCAAGATGATGACGAAGAGAAACTTCGATCCATCGCTATGGAGGCTCACGCCAGTATCCCAAGTAACGAAAAAATCGAAGAGCTCGTCGCCGCTCGGCAAGTCGCACGTAAGACCCGCGATTTTGCCAAGGCCGATCGCATCCGCCAGGAACTGGCTAACCAGGGCATCATTCTCGAAGACAGCAAAGACGGGATTGTTCGCTGGAAGCGCAAGTAGATCAACATCCGCAGATTCGAGGAGGCACTATGAAAGGGTTGGTCGCGACCGTTTTGTTCGGGCTTCTCGTGGCGCCGGCGTTCGCGCAGCAGGCGCCGCCCGCTCCGGCTATTCAGAACGCCCCGGAAATTTCTTTTGACTCAGTGCCGTTCCTAAAGCTGACGCCCGACCGTAATCTGGGCGAAGTTTTGGGAGTGGCAGTCAATTCGAGAGGACACGTCGTAGTGTTGAACCATCCGGGCAGCGCCGGCACAGGTCCGGTCTATGGGGAGTCCACTACACAAATCATGGAGTTCGATGAGAAGGGGAATTTCGTGCGCGAAATCGGCCGCGGCGTGTACGGCCTGGCCTACGCACACTCGGTGCGCTTCGATAAGTATGACAACCTGTGGGTGGTGGACAAAGCAACGATGTCGGTGATGAAATTCGATCCCCAAGGGATGGTGCTGATGAATCTCGGGCGGCGCGACGAGGGCCCAGACGAGCCTCGCTATCGCCACGCCGATCCTCCACCGACTCCGGTGGACGGCTACTTCAACGGTTCCACAGATGTGACCTGGGATAAAGACGACAACATCTACGTGAGCGACGGCTACTTTAATTCCGAGATCGCCAAGTTCGACAAGCACGGATACTGGCTCAAGCGCTGGGGCGCGCCGGGCAAGGGCGGAGAACACGCCAATGAGAACCCCGCCCACTTCAGTAACCCGCACAACATCGGGACTGACCGCGCCGAAAACATCTACGTGGCCGATCGAGGCAACCGGCGCATTCAGGTCTTCGACACCGATGGCAACTTCAAGAAGTTCATTTTCCTGAACGTACCCTATGACAAAACGCGCCACCCCGTGCTCGGGAACATGCCCGCAAACCGACCGGATGAAACGCGACCCTGGACGATCTGCATCACCAACACGACGCCGCAGTATCTCTACACTTCAGATGAGGAGCCGGGCCGCATCTACAAGCTTTCGTTGCCGGACGGCAAGATCCTGGGCGTGCTAGGCAAGTCGGGGCGTGACATCGGACAATTCAACTGGGTACACGGCATCGCCTGCCCGGATGAGAATACGCTCTACGTGGCGGACATGAACAACTGGCGGTTGCAGAAGCTGATCCTGCATCCCGACAAGAAGTTCGTTTCAAATAAGTGATCACAAATGATCCGTTAACGGCGGAAGCGCCGCGGGGGAGTATCGCTTGCGCCGCCGCCGTTATGTGCCCTGCTTCGTGGTCAGCACCTTATTGCAGCGTTCCCGACTAAATATTTCCCGAGCGCGTGTACAATCGTTCTATGTACAAAGAATCGGCTCGGACCGAGACCCTAACGCATGGAAAACTGCCTCGTCTGATCACTCCGCCGCCCGGACCGAACGCCAGGCGGGTGGTCGAAGGAGATCGGCGGCACCTCTCGCCCTCCTACACGCGGAGCTACCCCCTGGTTGCGCGACGCGGCCTGGGCGCTTTGGTTGAGGATGTCGACGGCAATACGTTCCTTGACTTCACTGCGGGCATAGCCGTGGTAGCGACGGGCCACTGTCATCCAGAAGTGGTTGCCGCCGTCCAGCGGCAGGCAGCCGAGCTCATTCATATGTCCTGCACGGATTTTTATTACGAAGGCATGGTGGAACTGGCGCAGAAGCTGGAAGCAGTCTCACCGGGCAGCGAGAGTAAGAAAGTCTATTTCGGAAATTCGGGAACTGAGGCCATAGAGGCGGCCATCAAGCTCGCGCGCTATCACACCAGGCGCGAGAAGATCATCGCGTTCTACGGGGCTTTTCACGGGCGGACCCTGGGTTCGCTTTCCCTCACTGCTTCGAAGGCCGTGCAAAGAACGGGATTTGGGAGCCTGCTTTCCGGTGTTTTCCATGTTCCTTATGCGAATCCTTACCGCTGCCCTTACGGGCACCAGCCGCAGGAGTGCTGCACCGACTGCGCCAAGTTCATTGAGCGCGAACTCTTCAAAAAAATTGTCGACCCGCAGGAAGTGGCTGCAATTATCGCGGAGCCAATCCAGGGCGAAGGAGGATACGTTCCGGGGCCTGCCGAATTCCTGAGGGATCTGCAAAGCATCTGCCGGCGGCATGGAATACTTTTCATAACTGATGAAGTGCAGAGCGGCATGGGCCGGACAGGCAAGTGGTGGGCTGGAGATCACGCCGGCCTCGAACCCGACATTTTGTGTGTTGCCAAGGGCATTGCCTCGGGGCTGCCGCTTTCCGCGACCATCGCCCGCTCCAGCGTCATGGATTGGAAACCGGGTGCCCACGCCTCAACGTTCGGAGCGAACCCGGTATCGGTGGCCGCGGCGTTGGTCACACTTCGGCTCGTTCAGAACCAATATATGGAGAATGCGCGGCGCATGGGCGAATATATTCTTGGCCGCCTCTTGGGATGGCGGGATAAGTTCCGCATTGTCGGAGATGTCCGAGGGAAGGGTTTAATGATTGGCGTAGAGATCGTAGCGGATCGGGAAACGAAAGAGCCTGCACCCAAACTTCGCGATTCGATCGAAAATCTAGCATTTGCCAAAGGACTTTTGGTGCTGGGAGCGGGGGCAAATACGATAAGGCTTGCTCCTCCACTCGTGATCGATGAGGAGCAAGCAGATTTCGCGATCGATACCCTTGAGGCTTGCATCCGGGAGGCAGAATCCCTAGTTTAAGGGACCAAATCAATAAGCCTCTAGTGCCACGAGATGTTGCGGGGGCAAAGCCAGTGCGGATCTCGACTGGACGGCAAGGAACGCTTGACGACACAGTCATCTCCGGGCGGCGACGTCCGCCGGCAAACACAACATCTGATGGGCGTACGGGGCGAGACCCTAGCCTACTGGTATCTGCGGCGGCATGGGTACGTCATAGTCTGCCGCAACCGCGCCCCCGAGCGTCAAAGGCGAGCTCGATCTTGTTGGGTTTGACGAGCCGGTTCTGGCCTTTATAGAAATGAAGACGAGAACGACTAAACCGAGCACTTCCAGCTTGCCGGAAGATGCGATCACTGCCGATAAAAGGCGCTTTCTCGTACGAATGGCACGGCAATTTTTGAGCAACCGCAGGGTGAACTGGCGCTATGACGTATTGGCTATCGAGTCCCGCGCAGGCAATCGCCCGATCGATCGTCTGCACAAAGGGGCTTTTGCTGACCAATAGGTCGCAGGCGCCCATGCCAGCCCTTACACGTTGCCGGCTTCGAGCTAAAGTGTAACGCTCAGGAGCAATTAAGTAATACGGCGGGTTGCTGCGGGCTTTCAAGGCTGCCGCATCCCAGGAGGATGGATTGCCGGAATTACGTAAGGACCCCATTACGGGCCGCTGGGTCATTATATCCACCGATCGTGCCAAGCGGCCGTCTGACTTTGTACGTGAAAGTGTACGCATTGAGGGCAAGGGCTTTTGCCCTTTCTGTCTCGGCAACGAGACGAAAACGCCGCCAGAAGTCTTGGCATACGGACGCAACGGCGGCGGCCCAAATACACCCGGCTGGACCGTCCGTGTGGTGCCTAATAAATTCCCGGCGCTCGGCATCGAGGGGGACCTTGACCGCCAGGGCGATGGCTTGTTTGATCGCATGAACGGCGTGGGGGCGCACGAGGTAATCGTGGAAACACCCGATCACCAGAGCACTTTGGCCACTTTGCCCGTTCGTGCGATCGAAGATGTGCTCTGGGCTTACCGCGATCGTGTCTTGGACCTGAAGAACGACAAACGTTTTCGCTATGCTCTCATCTTCAAGAATCATGGCGATGCCGCAGGAGCCTCTTTAGAGCATTCGCACTCGCAACTGATCGCGTTACCCATCGTGCCCAAACGCGTCCGCGAGGAGCTCGATGCCTCCAAACACTATTACCGCGAAAAGGAGCGCTGCATCTTCTGCGACATGATTCGGCAAGAAACGGAATCCGGGGTGCGTGTGGTCGGCGAAAACGATCAGTTCGTAACCATCGCTCCTTACGCACCGCGTTTCCCATTCGAGTTATGGTTGCTGCCGAAGCAGCATAGTTCTGCGTTTGAAAATAATCAGAGCTCGGTCTATTCCAGCCTGGCGCGCATGCTCAAAGATACCTTGGCCCGGTTAGACAGCGTGCTCGACCATCCCGCCTACAACTTCATGCTGCACACGTCTCCTGTTGGCGAGGAGATCAACGATCATTATCATTGGCACTTCGAGATCATCCCCAAGCTGACCAAAGTGGCGGGATTCGAGTGGGGAACGGGCTTTTACATCTGTCCGACTCCGCCCGAGGAATCAGCGCGTTTCCTTCGGGAGGCGCAGGTCGCCGCTACCTCCGCAGTTTAAAGATCTGATGGCGCACGCGTGCGCTTTTAGTGCTTAGACCGTCTGACTGACACGCTCACCTGCTTTTCGATATACTGACGGACATTGGGCGCGGTACCCAAGAGGCCCAAGGGAGAGGTCTGCAAAACCTCCATTCGTGGGTTCGAATCCCACCCGCGCCTCCAATTTTCCCGCTTTAGAATGTGTGAGTTAGAACGCTGCTTTTTCTCGTGTACCCGCCGTGTACCCGTTCCTGGGAAGTTTGGGCAGCTATAACAGGATCGAGGCCCCACGCACGGGTGAGGTCCGCTTCGAGTTGTTCCTGCCGCGAGCGTACCCAGGGCGCGTAGTTTCTCTCTGTGGTCCGCACGCTTTCATGTCCAAGCAGGATGGAGACCCGCTCAATTGGAACACCCGCTAGAAGAAGTTCTACGGCGAAAGTATCGCGGAAGCGGTGTGGGTGGCTGCTATTGACCTCCGCGAGTTCAAACAACCTGTTCAATCGTTTTCTCCAACTCCCGATTATGGTTTCCAGCTTTGATTCGCCATCCCAAAAATAGTAATTGGCAGCAACCTTGGGAGTACCATCCAGAACCTTCAAAACAAAATCTGGCAGAACATTGTTTACGGGAACGCCCGTTTTTTGCGTGTAGAGAAGCAGCCGATTCTCTTCGATCCTATAGCCGGAGAGA
>QHYS01000084.1:22013-33057 GCA_003223325.1 Acidobacteriota bacterium | reverse complement strand
GCTTCTGGCCAGCGCGAGGCTATCAGCCGGGCCGTTCGCAGCCTTCGTTTGATAAGCAATATGTCCGCGATTACCTGGAGAGCATTGGTTGGAATAAACAGCCCCCCGGCCCCCAATTGCCCCCAGACGTGGTGGAACGAACTCGGGCCAAGTACCGTGAAGCATATCGCCTGTTGGCGGGCTTTGAACTGTCTTGATTTTGTAGAATCGAAACAATCAGAAGAGTCTTGCGGAGCAAAAGACCGTGAAAGATCAACTCGAAGCGTTAGTGGGTCAGATGGTCGAGCGAGGCATTCTGTTTGAAGAAGCGGTGAATGAGTTTGAAAAAAAGTTCATCAAGCGCGTGCTCGATCGCTTCAATGGAAATCAATCCCGCGCCGCGCGCTTGCTAGGCATTCATCGCAATACGTTGAGCCGCAAGATCGGTCTCTATAAGCTGGACCACCGGCATCACCGGCGCGCCTGACGCCTATACAGCCTCGCCATAGAGTGGAGGACTGAACCGGGCCGTCCTTGAACTCCCCGCTTCTCTTCTTCTACTTTTTTCATTCCCAGCTTACGCGCCAGGCCGTTTGGGTGCGGCAGGGCGGGCGGGGCGCTTTCCGCCGCTGGGCGCGGGCTGCAAATCCTCCGGATTGACTTTGGCATTGTCCCAGGTCAGCAGAAAAGGCGAGTGCTGATAATCCTTAAGTGTTCCGGTGAAGCGCACGGCATCATCCTTCATCAGGCGCTTGGCGTCGGGTTGGCCAACAATGTGGACTTCCATATTGGGCATGGTTGCCGCGTCCATCTCTTTCGCGGCCGCATCGGGATCGGCGGCGGCTGGCCGATAGACTTTCAGAGTAAAGTTGTCGTTGTCGCCAGGCATAATATCGAGAATTTTCACGCCAACATCTGGATATTCCAAGCCGCAAGTGGCCAGCCACATGACTCTGCCGTGGTCGCCGCCCTCCTGGAGCCAGGGCAGGAAATTCGCCGTATCGTCGCGAGCTTTCTGCAACTCGTCGGCGCTGGGAATCGTCATGGAGGCCGGACGATCTGCGCTGGTGCCGGCGAGCGTGATCATCTGGTTCATCTCGTCGTCAGCCAGCTTATCGCAGGATGGCTGCTGATAGTGCAACAACTGGTTTCTCAGATAAGTCCGCACCTGCGCTTCGCCCGGTCCCTTCAAGGCAATCGAACGCGAAAGTTCCCAAAATCCATTCAGCGCATCCGGTGGCATCTCTTGCAGGTAGGCCACGCCGAGTCGGAAGTGCGTCACCGCATCGCTGGGATCGAGCGCTAGAACAGCCTTATAGGACTCGGCTGCGGACTTGTAGTCCTTCAATCCAGACTCGGCGATACCCGCCACGGAGTTAAACAGGACCCCCAGTACTTTCTTATTATTTACAAACTGGTCATCGCTCATATTCTGCGGCTTTTGCCATTGACTTAATGTCTGCAACCCCTGCACAGCGGCATCCTTGGTTTTGGTGTACGCTTCGGGAGTCTGAAAATCTTTTCCGCTGGAACCGTAGAGTGAGGCTTGGGCCCGATATCCGAGGCTCTGCAGGCGTGTCCCTATATCGACCATGGGCAAGGCCAAAAGCTTATCGACATACTCGATCGTCTTCGGATAATTCTTTACGCTGAAATAGGTGGCGTCGTAGTCCCCGTAGATATACATCATCAAAGCGGAACCCGGAAATTTCATGACAAAATCGTCAAGCTTTTTCAGTTTTGCCTGCGGATCTTTCTCACCGTGTGCGTCCTGGTAGGCGTTGTATTCAGCCAGGGTATAGTTCGGCTTCTGCTGTTGCTCTTGAGGAGCCGCCCAGGTCACGGCTGCGGCGCATATCTGCAACGCCGCTGCGATAATCGCCACGGAGACCCATTTGCACGCTGGTTTCATCAACCTGCCTCCTCGGCAAATTTTTACTGCTGAGCGTCCACTTGTAATTTGCCGACCATCAAACAACTGCCGACCAGGTCCAAGATCAGGGGATTATAGGGGAAATTTCTCCGACGGTGCAAGCGCGTTCCCCGTGATGCAATGAGTCGGGCGAATTTCCGGTCTCGGCCTGTCTTCAAGTCGCTGACTGCTATGATGAATTTCCAATCAAAAAGGATTGTCGCCCGAGGTGGAGAATGTGGACCAAATATGCCTCTGAACCGAGACCGGCGTCCTGGAGCTCATTTTAACTCCACCTGAATCTCGACAGCTTCGCGGTTGCCGATGTTCTCGGTGACGTGTTTCAGTGGATCTCGCCAGGCCACTTCCCCGGGCTGCCTGGGATTATCGACGGCTTTGCCATCGGCCATGGTCATCGTGGTGTGCAAGTCCGTCAGATATACGACGACGTAATGCGGGTGTTCATGCAGGGGGCCCTTTAGATGCGGCTCGAGTACGGTGCGCAATACTCGCACGCGAGCATTCTCAAAGAGAACGCGGTGGTGGGCGGGATCCAGTTTCATCGGATCCAAGGGGAGGGGCCAGGGCGCCGAATCCGAGCCTGGAGGAGAGGGCTTGAGTTCGATGATCACCGCTTCGAGCGGTTGATCGGCGAGATTTTCTTCCGCATTCCGGAAGCCATCGAAGTGGGCAACCTGTCCCGCCTTTCGCGTAATCTCTTGCTCGGGCTTGCCCGGAGAGGTGATCCGCTCATGGGCGCCGGTCAGAAAGACCACTACCGACTCGGGCTGTTCGTGCAGCGGTACACTTTCGCGCGCGCCCAGCTTCAGGCGCAGGACGCGAACCCACCGATTCTCGACTTCCAGGTGATAATTCTTGGGAGCGACGTCGACAGGGTCTTGAGCAGCCGTGCCAGTGGCGCCAAGGGCCGCCAGCAAGCCAAGGCATAACAAGGGCATTCGATCCCTCAGGAGAGCCTTTCGGGTGCGACTAGGCGGCCGTACGGGCTCGTGGGAAGTGTCGCGGTATGCTATTTTAGCGGCCGCGGCTTGGAAAGACACTAGCCAAACCGGCTCTTTTTTGTCTTTTTTGAGACTTCCTTGTGCTGCCGTGAGGGAGTTGCTAACCTTAAGAGCTGGTCGGGTAGAGAAAAAGTCGGGGGGAAGATCGCGCCGGCCCAGCCCTCAATCCCCTAAAGGGATCCTCGGCTCGTCTTCCCCCTTCGAGTAATCTTTAAGGCACGCCGCGCGCCAAACCTAAGCTCCTGAAATTGCAAGCCTTTCTGAAGTGTCCCCTGGTAAAAAGGAATACGTCCGGGGAAAAAATTCTGGTCATCCACCGGCCCCGAAAATCGCCACTGAGATGGTTCTGTATTTGCAGATGGCTAGCGGCGTTGCGATCGGCGTTTGTAGAGCCTAAAGGCTCTGATATCAGTCTTCGTCGCGAGTCAACCTCGAACTAGAGAGTGAAATTACGCAATCAGGCGTACCTTACCTCCTTACCTCCTTCCGCCTTGACCTCCATGGCAGAGCTTGTTAACGTTGAGGATTCCGCTGGCCCTATTCTGCCCACTGTGCGCCCGCATTCCCTGTGCGCGCGCCGGTATGGCTGCTTTCCATATGACATTGAAGAGCATCACGGTTCGCGGCGCCCGCCAGCACAATCTCAAGAATATCAGCCTGGAAATCCCGCGTAACTCGCTCTCAGTCATCACCGGATTATCCGGCTCGGGAAAATCGTCCTTGGCATTTGACACGATCTATGCGGAGGGGCAGCGCCGCTACGTGGAATCCCTTTCCGCTTATGCCCGCCAGTTTCTCGACCAGATGGAGCGCCCTGACGTCGATTCCATAGACGGTCTTTCCCCCTCGATTGCCATCGAGCAGAAGACGACCACGCGTTCACCGCGTTCTACGGTGGGCACCATCACGGAAATTTACGATTATCTCCGCGTCGTCTACAGCTCCATCGGCATACCGCATTGCCCAAACTGCGGCCGCGCCATTGCCCGACAGTCCAGCGAACAGATCGTCCAGGCTGTGCTCAGCGGCGAACTGGCGCGCGAGGGCGACCGCGTCATGGTGCTCGCGCCCATCGTTCGCGGCCGTAAGGGCGAATACCGTGAAGAACTCGACAAGATGGCTCGCGCCGGTTTTACCCGTGTGCGCATCGACCGGGTCCTCTATCCTCTCGACGAACCTCCCCGGCTCGACCGCCGCAAGAACCACGATATCGAAATTGTCGTTGATCGGCTGCTGGTCAAACCCGGCATTGCCGAACGCCTGACGCAATCGCTAAACACTGCCCTCAAGCTAGCTCAGGGCCTGGTCACCGTCTCGGTCGTCGACGGCGCGGAGCAAGTTTTTTCGGAAAAGCTAGCTTGCCGACAATGCGGCATTTCCGTACAGCAGCTCGAGCCCCGTTCCTTCAGTTTCAATTCACCTTACGGCGCTTGCCCCTCGTGTAATGGCTTAGGTTCCAAATACGATTTCGATCCCGCCAAAGTCATCGTGGATTGGTCCCGCCCGCTTTTCGAGGGTGGATTGGGACCGGGGTCGGGCTCCGTCTATCTGAAGCGCACCTTGGATCTCGCCGCCGCCGCGCACGGTTTCGATCTGACCCAGCCCTTCGAAAAATTGTCCCGACGTGAGCAAAACCTGATCCTCCACGGCAATCCCCCCCTGCAGAGTCGCTTCGCCGGCAACGGCCAAAACGGAAACGAGGCGGCCGGGAACTCCACTACTCGTGGGAAGAAAGGTATCCCGGGATTGCGATTCCCAGGCGTTTTTGGGTTTCTCGAGCAGAACCTCTCCGACACCAATTCCGACGGATATCGGGAATGGCTGACGCAATATATGTCAGCGGCGACCTGCGCCGCATGCGGAGGAAGGCGCCTGCGCCCCGAAAGTCTGGCGGTCAAAGTAGGCGATCTGTCCATCTCGGACTTCACCGCCCTGGCTCTGAGCGATGCGTGCCTCGCGGTCGATCGCGTTCGCAACGGACTCACATTACGGCAACGCAAAGTCGCCGGCCGGCCCCTGGCGGAAATAGCCGAGCGGCTGGATTTTTTGCTGGCCGTAGGACTGGGCTACCTCAGCCTCGACCGTTCTGCCGCTACGCTCTCGGGCGGCGAGGCGCAGCGCATTCGCTT
Organism: Acidobacteriota bacterium; assembly: GCA_003223325.1. Taxonomy (GTDB): domain Bacteria; phylum Acidobacteriota; class Terriglobia; order Acidiferrales; family UBA7541; genus Palsa-189. The sequence goes on along the minus strand of QHYS01000084.1, from coordinate 28,015 downwards.
GGCCACTCAGATTGGCTCACGGCTTCGAGGAGTGCTCTATGTGCTCGACGAGCCTTCCATCGGCTTGCACGCCCGCGATAATAATCGGCTGCTCTTTTCCCTGGAGCAGCTTCGCAATCTCGGTAATACCGTACTCGTTGTGGAACACGATGAGGAAACCATTCGCCGAGCTGATTACGTCGTCGACCTCGGCCCCGGCGCAGGTAATTCCGGAGGCCATTTGGTCGCGATGGGAACGCCCGCAGCCATCGCCGCCAGCGACGATTCTCTTACCGGTCAGTATCTCTCCGGGAAACTGCAGATTCCCATACCGCACACCCGGCGTACTCCCGGCGCCAAGACGCTCTTGCTCGTGGGCTGCCAGGCCAACAACCTCAAGAACATCGACGTCAATTTCCCCTTGGGCTTGCTGATCCTTGTTACCGGCGTTTCAGGTTCAGGTAAATCTACGCTGGTCAACGACATCCTATACCGCGCTTTGGCTCAGAAACTCTATCGGGCCATGGAGCGTCCCGGAGAATTCCGCCAAATCCGCGGTGCCGAGCATGTGGACAAGGTGATTGAAATCGATCAGGCCGCCATCGGCCGCTCGCCGCGATCCAATCCGGCCACCTATACCGGTGTTTTCGCGCCCATTCGTGAACTCTTCGCAATGTTGCCCCAGTCGCGTGAGCGCGGTTATCGTCCTGGTCGCTTCAGCTTCAATGTCAAAGGCGGCCGTTGCGAAGCCTGCCAAGGAGATGGCCTCAAACGAATTGAAATGAATTTCCTCCCCGACGTTTACGTGACCTGCGATGTTTGCCGCGGCCGCCGCTATAATTCCGAAACACTGGCTGTGCGCTACAAGAACTACTCCATCTCTGACCTGCTGGACATGCCCATCGACGAGGCCCTCAAGGCGCTGGGAAATATTCCGCACGTGAGCCAGAAGCTGCAAACGCTGGTCGACGTGGGACTCGGTTATGTCGAATTGGGCCAGTCCTCCACCACGCTTTCCGGCGGTGAAGCGCAGAGAATCAAGCTGGCTCGAGAGTTATCGCGCCGCCAAACCGGGCGCACGCTCTATATCCTGGACGAGCCCACCACCGGCCTGCACTTTGACGACGTTAAGAAACTTCTGAACGTCCTGAATCGCCTCGTGGACCTTGGCAATACTGTGCTTATCATTGAACACCACCTGGACGTGATTAAGCAGGCGGATTGGATTATCGATCTCGGCCCCGAAGGTGGCGAAGCCGGGGGCCGCATCGTGGCTCAGGGCACGCCGGAGCAGGTGGCTCGCAACAAGAAATCCTATACGGGGCAGGCTCTCGCTCGTGTTCTCAATCTGAATGGCTCGACAAGGCAGTTAGCCCGGCCGGAGGTGGCCGGAGATTCAGCTGGCGAATCGTCTCGCGCAAACGGCCTCGATTCGGCAGCGACGTGACCCATCATTGGGATTTTCAGCACTAGGGATTATCGGCAACTGCCTCCACCCGGTAGTGAAAAACTTGCACCGGAAGCTCGAGTCCATTTACAGTGCTATAGAGACGGGATGCACCCGACCCAGCGGGCCGATCATCCGACCACCATCATCAACGAAATGTAAAGTCGCATGAACTCTTTTCCTCCCGATAACCTACCGGCGCCTCACGAAGGGCAACCCGACAGTTTCGCCGCAACTCCGCTGCCCGGAGCCGAGCCCGCCGAGCCTCGGCCCGAATTCAGAAGTCGGCCGGAATTTGAGACCCAGCAACTTCCCGGCTGCCCCCCGCGGGCAGACTCGCGCACGCCTTTCCGGGGGATCGATTTGGTTTATCTGATGCTTTTCTATTTCATTGCCGGCGGCGTCCTCACGGTGATTGTCGCCGCGGGCGCTTTCGTCTTTTTTGGAATATCGCCTGCGGCATTGAGAAGCTCTACCGCCGAGTGGGCTTCTGTACTCATCATTAGCCAGGCCCTGCTCTCAGGCGCCACATTGATATTTCTTTACACAGTGGTTCGTGGCCGCAGCGCCGCGCCGTTCTGGCAAACCATGGGCTGGCGCGGTTTCCGCAACATGGCCTCGAGCGGCTCGGTTATGCTGCGCTATGTCTTTGGCGGCTTTGCTTTGGCTGTCGTGGTGGGTTGGTTGGGAAATTTTGTGGGCCGCGAATCCGGCATCCCTATGGAAGAGCTCTTCCGTAGCCGGCAAAGCGTTTTGATGCTGATGGCCCTCGGGATCCTCGTGGCCCCCGTAGTGGAAGAGACAATTTTCCGGGGCTGTATCTATCCCGTGATCGCCCGCAAATTTGGCATCACTACAGGCATTCTGGCCACCGGCACACTCTTTGGACTCGCCCATGCACAGCAGCTCGGGGGCGCCTGGGGACAAATCGGCCTGCTTGTCTGTGTTGGCATTGTTCTCACTTACGTGCGTGCCCGCGCCGGGACGGTCGCGGCGAGCTACTTCGTACATCTCGGCTACAACACCATTCTCTTCGCTGGCTTTTACATCGCCACCGGCGGTCTCCGCCAATTACCCGGCGCTTGAACGTGCTCGCGTGCCTTGCAGCTTTGGCTCGACGATGACGGGAGCCATCCCTCCATGCGCATAGTGCAGCCCATCGAATGGACCCCGGCCGGCGTGGTCATGATTGACCAGCGCGCCCTGCCCGCCGAAGTTGTGTGCCGTACTTATACCGACTACCGAGACGTCGCCGCCGCTATCCGCGACATGGTCATTCGCGGCGCCCCGGCCATCGGCGTCGCCGCCGCAATGGGCGTCGCCCTTGGCGTTTTGCACTCGCAAGCGCAGTCCATCGCCGAGTTGCGTAGCGAATTTCCGTTGATCTGCGAAACCATGGCCCGCACCCGGCCCACCGCCGTCGACCTCTTTTGGGCCTTACAGCGTATGAGGCGCCGCTTCGAGGATTGCGCCGCGTATGCGGACCTGCAAACCATACGCGACGCCCTCGTTGCCGAGGCGCGCCTCATTCATAAAGAAAAGCGCGCCATCGACGAAGCCATCGGCCGCTTCGGCGCTGCCTTGATGCCCGAAAGCGGCAACGTCATGACGCAATGCAATGCCGGCGCTTTGGCCACTGCCGGCATCGGCACGGCGCTGGGCGTGATCCGCATCGCCGTCGAACAGGGACGACAGCTGCGCGTCTTCGTTCCCGAGACGCGCCCTTATTTGCAAGGTGCCCGCCTTACGGCTTGGGAACTAGCCGAAGGCGGCATTCCACTCACGCTCATTACCGATAATATGGTGGGGCACTTCCTCAAGGCGGGAAAAATCGGCGCTGTCGTCGTCGGTGCGGACCGCATCGCCGCCAATGGCGATACGGCAAACAAGATCGGCACGTACCAAATTGCCGTGCTCGCACGCGAAAATAGCGTGCCCTTCTACGTGGCGGCGCCCATTTCTACTCTGGATCTCTCCATTCCCTCTGGCGAAAGCATACCCATTGAGGAACGTCCTGCATACGAAGTCACCCATATCCGAGGTATTCAGATCGCGCCCGACGTCGAGGCGGCCAATCCCGCCTTCGACGTAACGCCCGGGCGCCTGATCACCTCGATTATCACCGAACGCGGCGTGGCTTCGCCTCCCTTCCGCGATTCGCTCGCCCGTCTTTTTGCGGAATCCGCTTTGCAACAGGAGAAGGGCTTGGCGGCAGCAGGCGAGCGCCCTGCACCCGCGCGCTAGCAACGCCTCCCGCTTACGTCACTTGTTCGGAGTCGGCTGCGTCTGCGGTGGATTAGACTGCGTTCCGGGGATTTCGTTCGATTGTCCCAACTGGATGGTGGACCCGAAGCGTTTGTAGTTCTTGTAGCGCACCGTCATGCGCATGCGCACGTCGCCCTGCCGGAAGTGCAGCGTATCGTCGGCGTGCGTATAGGTCGGAAACCAAAAAGCGCCTTCGATATTTTCGCGGTAAGTCACGAATCGTGGAAAAATATTCTGGTTATCGCCCTTAATAATGTCCGGCACGGCCTTGCCGTCGGTTTTCACGACCGCCAGATCCCGATCGTCCACCCACACCGTGCCGCGAAAATAACGCTGATTCTTTTCGATGCGCTTCGGACCAACGCAAAACTTATACGTGTTGAGCTCGTCCAGTTTTTCCTTCCCCGCAAACTGAATCTCATACTTCGGCAAATCTTCCGTGGTGAGCACAAACGGCTGGATGTTTTCCAGGTCCTTCCTGTCTTCCGGTGATAGGTCGAAATCGTGCAGGCTCGGCGGCGGCGCGTAGGTGTCTTTTTGGTAGCGCCGGCCTTGCGGCGTGAACACAATGTCGCTGTCCAGGCGATATTCGCCGGGATTGGGTGCCACGTCTTCCACCACCACCTCTTGCGAATAGGTATAGTTGTCGCGCGCCACCTTGAAATCGGATTCGTGCTGCGCGAATAGCCGAATGATGTCGCCGGTGGGCATGGACGCAGTCACCGCTCCGCTAGGACTGCCTGTACCCGGTGTGCACTGCGGGCCTGTTTGCGCAGCTTCCTGATCTTGATCCTTATCTTTCTTTGACCGTTGCGCCGAGGCAACCGTCGGCTGAATCGCAGCCGCGAATCCCACGATCAAAAGCCCGGCTGCCAAGAGTCGCCCAATACTCTCTCGATTAGTCCTCATTTTCTTGCCTTCTAATAATCCTCGTTTAGCATAGAACTCGCCGCCACAAACAAGGTTGCTTACGGCTTCGCGCCGCTTCTTCTGCCACCCTAAGTATATCCCTCGTGCCGCACCAGAAAAGTTCAAGCTGCGAGAAACCTAATTCCAGTTGTTGCTAATAGAAAACTTCCCTCCGGAATTACCGCTGTGCCGGCGTGGCCGTTTCGCCTTGACATCTTCGTTTGCGATGTTACAATCCCTTAATCCGCAGTCGCTTTCCTGCCAGCCAGGAAGCCCGTTCTTTGACAACTGAATGAGACGTGCCAGAACCCGTTCGGTTTATGAGTGAACCGAGCGACATTATCATCAAAAGTTCGTTCTGAAATCACTTCCCGGCCTCCAGCCGGAATCTCGATTGCAGAACAACCAGTTTCAAATGAGAGTTTGATCCTGGCTCAGAGCGAACGCTGGCGGCGTGCTTAACACATGCAAGTCGAGTGCGCAGTCTGCTGTAGCAATACAGCAGATCGGCGCACGGCGCACGGGTGCGTAACACGTGGGCAACCTGCCCTCTAAAGGGGGATAACCCGTCGAAAGGCGGGCTAATACCGCATGACATTCCGGTGGCTTCGGCCGCCGGAATCAAAGCCCGCAAGGGCGTTGGAGGAGGGGCCCGCGGCCGATTAGCTTGTTGGCGAGGTAACGGCTCACCAAGGCTTTGATCGGTAGCCGGTCTGAGAGGATGGCCGGCCACACTGGAACTGAGACACGGTCCAGACTCCTACGGGAGGCAGCAGTGGGGAATCTTGCGCAATGGGCGAAAGCCTGACGCAGCGACGCCGCGTGGGGGATGAAGCTTCTCGGAGTGTAAACCCCTTTCGACCCGGACGAAACGCCCGCAAGGGCCTGACGGTACGGGTATAAGAAGCCCCGGCTAACTACGTGCCAGCAGCCGCGGTAAGACGTAGGGGGCCAGCGTTGCTCGGAATTACTGGGCGTAAAGGGTTCGTAGGCGGTGCGGTAAGTCGGAAGTGAAATCTCTGGGCTTAACCCAGAGGCTGCTTTCGAAACTGCCGTGCTCGAGTGCGGGAGAGGCGAGTGGAATTGCAGGTGTAGCGGTGAAATGCGTAGATATCTGCAGGAACACCCGTGGCGAAGGCGGCTCGCTGGACCGCAACTGACGCTGAGGAACGAAAGCTAGGGGAGCAAACAGGATTAGATACCCTGGTAGTCCTAGCCCTAAACCATCAGGACTTGGGGTGGCCCGCGTTGGCGGGTCGTCCCGGAGCTAACGCGTTAAGTCCTGCGCCTGGGGAGTACGGTCGCAAGGCTGAAACTCAAAGGAATTGACGGGGGCCCGCACAAGCGGTGGAACATGTGGTTCAATTCGACGCAACGCGAAGAACCTTACCTGGGCTTGAAC
>QHYS01000084.1:0-21999 GCA_003223325.1 Acidobacteriota bacterium | reverse complement strand
GTAGAGGTGCTGCATGGCTGTCGTCAGCTCGTGCCGTGAGGTGTTGGGTTAAGTCCCGCAACGAGCGCAACCCCTACTCTTAGTTGCCACCCGCAAGGGGGAACTCTAAGAGGACTGCTCCGGATAACGGAGAGGAAGGTGGGGATGACGTCAAGTCAGCACGGCCTTTATGTCCAGGGCTACACACGTGTTACAATGCGCGGTACAAACCGTCGCGAACTCGTGAGGGGGAGCTAATCGGAAAAAACCGCGCTCAGTTCGGATTGCAGTCTGCAACTCGACTGCATGAAGCCGGAATCGCTAGTAATGGCGTATCAGAACGACGCCGTGAATACGTTCCCGGGCCTTGTACACACCGCCCGTCACATCACGAAAGTGGGTTGTACTAGAAGTCGCCATGCTAACCGCAAGGGGGCAAGCGCCCAAGGTATGACTCATGATTGGGGTGAAGTCGTAACAAGGTAGCCGTAGGAGAACCTGCGGCTGGATCACCTCCTTTCTAAAGATAATCGGCTCGCCTATCCTGTTTTTACCGATCGAAACGTCCTGTCTCAGGGCATTTTCGCGCGGTGATGCAGTAAAGCAGGAAACGGGAGCCCACGAATCCTAAGACTTGAGTTACACAAGTTCTGCGGATTCACCCTCGATGCTTTAGAAACATTGAGGTCTCTTCGGCGCTCTCACACGCCGAAGAAAATGTCGTCTTGCACTCGTTCCGTCGGGTTCTGGCAGGTCTCTTTCGGCTGTCAATGTAGCCCAATCTTCAGGTCGTCATTCCGAGCGCAACGGGGAATTCTTCTTCGCTAGCCGCAGTGACATTCTTTGCTTGTAGTAGACTCATTATCGTCATGTACTGTCCCCTCTGCGGCGCGGAATATCGCCCCGGCTTTACGATTTGTTCGGATTGCCAGGTCGACCTCGTACCGGATCCGCCGCGCAACCCCTCGGCTAATCCGCCCATCGATGACAAGGCCGACGACACGTCGTTCGTGCTTGTTTGGTCAGGAAGCGATGCGCTTAAACATGCCGAAATCTGCGAGGCCCTAGATCGCCAGAAGATTCCAGCGCGTACGCTCGGTAGCGAAGATCATCTTTTCAATCTGACCACACGTCCCGCCTTCGAGGTCTATGTGCCTGTTGAGCTTGTGAACTCCGCGCGAGAAGCCCTCCATCAGGCAGTGCCCACAGAGGAGGATTCTGAACCCCTCTCAGACTCTGAACAGCTCTTAGACTCTGGCATTCTCGAAATCTCCGTCGAGGAAGGCCCGCCAGATGAAAATGACAATCAGAATGACGACGCGGAGCGTGGTGATCTGAATTTGGGTCCAGAGGACGCCACCGTCGAAATTTGGTCAGGGCAAGACTTCGATACGGCCGCCATGATCGCGTCCTCGCTCCGCGAGAATCACATCCCGTGTCGTTCCGATTCCGAAACGACTGAGTCGCAAGATAAGTCAGACGAAACGAGCTCTACGAGGATTCTGGTTTTTCCTGAAGACGAAAAACGCGGCAAGGAAATCGTTCGAGAGATCGTCGACGCCGTGCCCCCCGAATGACGCGTGCCCCTTCCCTTGTCATCCCGATCCGAAATCGTGACGGGCTTGGTTGGTGCATCGGCCTGGGGCCAGAGAGGAAGAGTGGTTTCTGGAGCCGGTTGCCAGCCAAGTCGACGGAGAATTTTCCGAATCATCATCTCGCGGAGTCCCAACCGTCCAGCGATCCCGCGATGGCTGATGCCCTGGGTCTTGAGGCGCACAATCGTACGGTCGCGTGGGGTGGGCTTGGGTATCGAACCGTTTGCGGGTTGTCCCACCGGGCGGACCAGGGCCTTCAGTCCTCGCGCATGCAGGCGCTGTTGAAAGCGCAGGGTTCGTGTGGAGTAACCGAACGAGCGTGCCAGATCGTTCTGATCGGCGTATCCGGATTCGTACAGCGAAACCAGGGCATAGGCTTCGGCGGTGCGATCCTCCCGGGAGTAGTGGGAGGGGACGACGCCATGGACGAGAATGACGCGTTGGTTCCATTTTTCTCCTGCAAGACGGAGGCATCCTATCTCGCTGGAGTCGCGGGGCATGCGAGCGGCCTCCGGACGGACGATTGAAAAAGCGGACAGGTTTTGGTTCGCACCCTGGGGGGGCAAAAACCCAAGTGAGCTCTGCAGGTACCTTCCGCCGTCACATACAGCTGCTTAGCCTGAGGATACAGCTACAATGCAAAAGGAGATGGCATGCACTACTTCACCATTCAGGTGATTTTGGGCAGCTTTCAAGGCGGGTATGTCAGGAGCTCTGAACTTAGAGTAAATAACAAGTGTACTCATGCTTACCAATAGTGCCGATGCGGCATGTTTTACCCTCGAATCGAAGAGCACCCTTTCGTTTCTTGTCCCACTTTTTTTCACACTATTTCACGACCGTCCTATCAGTTTGAGTGGGGTGCTCTCAAGTTCGGCTTTAGATTCGGCGCAGCAGCCTTAACAGAGTCGCGCGCCAGCCAGGCGTTCGAGAATCCGGTACGGCGCCGAGTCCGGCGCCACCAGCGTTTCCGGCGGGATTAGCAACGTCTGCTCCATGGCGAATTGCCCAGACATCGCCGCGTGAGCTACGCCGTCGGTAAACGCCATCCACGTGGCGAGCGGCGGAAATTCCAGCCGGACTTTGGGGGAGTTGCGCTGAAAGTCGTCGTTCTCTTTCAGGTAATCATGGAACCGCAGCATAAAACGGTCATACGGCGTGCGGCTCAGCCGCTTCAGTCCCATTGTCGCCGCCCAGCGCGACACGCTCCGCCGCAAAAATCCATTCTTCGCTGCGAACGGCCCCAGCCCCGCGCCGTTCGCGTAGTTCTGCGCCAGCCAGTCGAAATCGCCAATCGCGTACCACACGCGGGGTTTCGTCGCATGCAGATTCGTAAAGACCCGCAGGATGCGCCCGCCGCGCGTCGGCCGCAGCCGAAAGGCGTCCACGTGCAGCAGATCGTTCCGCTTGTGCAGGGAGAGGTCGCGCCCCTCTTCTTCGAGCGGACGGAAGCTGGCGAAATCCACCTTCCATTTTCCGGCGTAGGGCCGTAGAAAATCGCGCAAAAATTCGACCACATGCGCGCTGTAGTTTCGCACGATGTGATGCAGATGCGTCTCGGTGCCGTGATCGCCGGAAAATCCGCGCATTACGTCGTCCGCCGGCCGGTAGGAGACGTTTTTATGCAGCCGCAGCTCGTTCCACTCGCGCGAAAGCAGAAATTCGCGCTCGTCCGACGGAAATTCGTACGGTAGCTTCGGGAAAAAGAGAATCTTGCCCGTTTCGAGCTCTCGGCAAAGCGCCCGCGCACGTGCGTCTTTATCCGCGGCGCCCGCTCTGACATTCGTCCAGCCGCCGGGGAATTTGTAGTCCTCTACCGCGATCCAGTTTGCGTTCGGCATTCTTATCGTCGTCATTCAGGTGTGGCCCGCCGCTATTTTAGGCGTAGGGCGGGCAGGCCAATCTTCTTGCGCTGCGTGTGCATTTCGGTTTGAATGTGTGAGCGGATGCGCAGATCCGACCGCGCTTTTGCCGTGCACAGCAAAATGTATCCTGTTTCGCGCTCCTGAGGATAGTAGCTAACCGAATCGCCGGAATCAAACGCGCCCGGCTCAACGAGTGCGCCGAAGTGGGCACGCTCATCGTCGGAGCGATTCCTACGATCGCACCCTATTTTCTTGGCCCTGCCTTGGCCCGCTTCGCCAGCGCGATCCCGCGGTATCCATTAGCGTGGTCGAAGAGATCACTCCGATTTTGCTGGATCGCCTGAACAAGGGCCACGTGGACGTAGTCGTCCTGGCGCTGGCCGTTCGCGGCGAGGAACTCATCTCTGAAGAGCTTTTCCTCGAGCCTCTGTTCCCCGCGCTGCCGGAAGGTCATCGCCTAGCCGAGCGCAAATCGCTGGTGCTGAGCGAAATCCGCCAAGATCCATTTTCTATAAAAGAAGGGCCATTGCTTCCAGGAAAACGCGATCGCGCGTCAGCCCAAACGTAGTCTTCGAGAGCGGCCAATTTTCGACCATCGTTTCTATGGTGGCCACCAGCATTGGTGTTTCGGTCGTCCCTGCCATGGCTGTGGAGCGGCGTGCAGGATGCAAATTCGTGCGCATCAGCGATGAACGCGCAGTTCGCATTGTCGCTTGGCACAACCGCTTCAAGACCCGCGCGCAATGTGCTGTCACCTACCAGTTGCGCCGCTATGCCCAAACCCTCCTTGTAGGGTTGGATTGACCTTGGTGGGCACAAGATGCCCTTGAGGGAGAGTTTCGGATTGCCGAGTCTTGCGGGTCTCCCGGAAAAAAGGTAAGTTAGTGGCGTTTTTCTTCGTCGGACGTACTTAGGCGCGCAGTCTCGTCTCTGGGGCGGGAATAAGTCTTGCGCATAGCCGATTCCCAAAATGGTTAGCCCTTGACTTCAATCCTAGCGAAATCGGTCGAACAAACCGGTGCGGCGTTAAACGGGGTTCCGAAAGAGCGTGAGTGGCCTGTCTTTTGGCGCGTGGAAGGCAGCCTAGCGACTCTGACTGCTGTTCGTCCGATAGCTTACTTCACCTGGAACGCCCATACCTTCGCCGAGCGCTGGGCCCGCCGCGGAGGCCTTTTCCTCCAAGCCTTGGTTCGACCAGCCTTGTACGCGAGCCACCGGGTGTTGGCTACCAGGATCTTGCATGCCCTCCTGCGCGGCGTGAGTCGCGACCGCCTCGATCTGCTTGGCGAAGAGTATTTCCAGTATGTGCTGGAGCGCCAGCTCAGGCCGGAAGGTGTGGCGAAGTTGCGGGAATGGCTGGATCAGCATGGCCAGGTTGTCCTGGTCAGTCAAGGCTTGGATCACGTTATGGGGCCACTGGCGCGGCACCTGGGAATCGAAAGGATCGTGTCCAACCGATTAGAGTTCCGTAATGGCGTTGCCACCGGCCGCTTGCTCAACCCGGTTATCCGTCCGCGAGGCCCGCTAGCGTTTTTCGCGGGCGGGCAAGCCGACGGGCGCGTTAGCGCCGGGCAATTGCTTCGTGACCTGGGGATGGAAAACCATCCAGATCAGCTTGCCGAATCGATTTTTGCAGCTGAAAGGTCGTCTCCACGCAGCCATAGTCCGCTCGTTGTTTTTGACCGGCACCCGGGGCGGCTCCTTTCAGTGCGTCGGGCGTTGCGTGGCAAGCAAATTCTGCTGGTAGGCGTGACCGGCTTTATTGGCAAGGTGTGGCTCGAGCATGTTCTCTCCGAAGTTCCGGAGATCGGTAAAGTCTATTTGCTGGTCCGGCGACAGCGTCACAGCACCGCTCGGCGCAGATTTGAAAAGATCGTCGAGGCCTCTCCGGTCTTCGACCGGCTGGAAGGACGTTATGGGAAAGACCTGAGCGCGTTTCTTGCCGAAAAACTCGAAGTGGTACAAGGCGATGTGAGCCTGCCCGGACTCGGCATTGACGGCATGGCCCGGCAACGCCTGGCCCGCGTGATCGATCTGGTTGTGAATAGCTCCGGCTTGACAGACTTCAATCCCGACCTGCGCGATGCTTTGGCTAGTAACGTCGAGCCCGCAGCGCATCTAGTCCAGTTCCTCCGCGCATCGGATCATGCCGCACTGCTGCATCTCTCCACTTGCTACGTCGTAGGCGCTCGCGACGGACGCGTGGCTGAAGATTTGAAACCGAACTACACGCCTGCAGGTGTCGATGATTTCAATTTCGAGCGAGAGTTGCTTTCCCTGCAGGAACTGGTGCGCAAAGTCGAAGAGCGCGCTCACAGTCCGGAAGTGGAGGCAGCGCTGCGCCTACAGACCCTAGGCCGCCTGAACGAGAACCAGCGGCCGCCGGGGCGCGAAGTCGACGAGTTGATGCGGAAAAACCGCCTGCGCTGGATACGAAATCGGCTCACGCGCGCAGCGACCCGGCGCGCCCGAAGGCTCGGCTGGCCCAATACGTACACGTTCACGAAGAGTCTGGCGGAGTCCCTCCTGGCCACGCGAGGCGTGGGTCTGCCCATCGCAGTGGTCCGCCCGTCCATCGTGGAGACCTCGATCGAGCAGCCGTTTCGGGGGTGGAACGAGGGGATCAATACTTCCGCGCCTCTTTCTTACCTCCTGGGGACTTATTTCCGGCAACTTCCCTCAAACGAGCGCAAACGCCTGGACGTGATCCCCGTGGACCTGGTCTGCCGCGGCATGACGCTGATCGCCGCGGCGCTCGTAGAACGGCGTCATGAGCGCCTGTATCAACTGGCTACGTCGGCAAACAATCCTTGCAACATGGGCCGCTCCATCGAGTTGACTGCGCTCGCGCATCGCAAGCACTATCGCGCGCAGCAGGGTCTCGAGCACTGGGTACGCATGCGTTTTGACACCATTCCGGTGTCCAAGAAGCGCTATCGGAAGTTGTCGGTTCCCGCGCAAAAGTTCGTCGTCCAGGGCATCAACCGAGCCGCATCTGCTCTTCAATTCAAGCGTCCCCCGCTCGCCAAAGCAGAACGAGATCTCGAGCGAGTGGAGAAACTCATCGAACTCTACGAACCGTTCATTCTGCACAACGAGCAAGTTTTCGAGTGTGACAACGTGCAATTACTCTCAGCTCTGTTGCCGGCGGAGGAGCGGCAGCAATTCGCCTACGAGCCGGGAGCGATCGACTGGTGGGATTACTGGATCAATGTCCATATTCCGGCGCTCCGCAAATGGTGTTATCCGCTGATCGAAGGGCATGTGCTCGAAAGCGCGCCTCGCCGCGAGTTCCGCCTGCCGGATGCGGTGGATGGGCCATCGCAAATTGACGCAAACGGCAGCTGAACGATATGGCTATTTTTCTCACCGGTGCAACCGGTTACATCGGATCCTATCTAGCAGCGGGGCTTCTCGAACACCATGGCGAATCGCTGAATCTGTTGATTCGCGCAGAGGATATCGAGGAAGCGCAGCGCCGGCTGTGGCATTCTCTGCAATTGCACTGCGACTTTCCGGCTTTTCGCGAACACCTCTCGGCGCGCATACACATTTTCTGCGGCGATCTGACCTCTCCACGCTTCGGGCTCAATGACGACGAGTACGAACTGCTGGTCGCGTCGACGGATTCTGTATTGCATTGCGCGGCGTCGCTCAACCGCAAGTCGGAAAGAAGCTGCCTCAAGGTCAATCTGCGCGGCGCGCTGGAGGTCATTCAACTTGCGCGGCGCACGCAAGACGCTCACGGGTTGCGGCGGTTCAGCGAGGTGAGCACTGTGGCGGTGGCGGGCCGGCGCAGTAATGAACTGGTTGTCGAAGACGGCGCCATCGATTGGGATCGCTCCGACTACGATCCCTACGCGCGCACGAAGAAATTCGCCGAACACATGGTCCGCGAACTCCTCCCCGGTGTGCCACACACGATTTTTCGCCCGAGCATTGTGCTGGGAGACAGCCGCCGGCCCGAAACCACGCAATTTGACATGGTGAGGGCTTTCGTCTTTTTGGGCAGCCTGCCTGTGCTGCCGTTTCGTCCTGACGATTGCATCGATATCGTGCCTGTTGATTACGTGGCGGATGCGATCGTGGCTTTGCACCAGCACCCCAACCCGAAACACGAGATTTATCATCTCTCTTCGGGCGTGAATTCAGAGAGCTTTCGGCAACTGACCGCGGCGCTGGCGGAGGCGCGCGGGAAGATCAGGCCGTTATTTTGGCCCCAGCTGGAGGCGCCGTTCCGGGGTGTCGTGAAGCGACTCTCAGGTCGCCGCGATAACCTGGGCTACGCGGCTTCGCTGCTGAAGGTATTTTGGCCTTATCTCTTGTGGAATACAGTGTTCGATAATACGCGTGTGGTGGCTGAACTGGGGCGCGGGCCGGCGCCATTTTCTTCCTATTGCTTTCCGCTATTTCGCTTTGCGAGAGAGAACCGATTCCGTTATCCCTATCGCGAATGGCCGATTGGATCGGAGAAAGTGGCTGCCGATGATACGCGCACGGAACATTCCATTGGTGGAGGACGTCAGCGATGATGGATTTCCTGCTCGAGGCATGGGTCAGTTTGTTGATCGAACAAGCCAAACTCGAGTGGATTCTGGGCTTCGGCCGCGCGCGGCGGCCCGGGGATCGTCTGAAGCTGCTGCTGTCCTGCTATGCCGGGGCGCGCAACACCGGTTCTGATCTTCGAGTCGAAGAGATGATCCGGCAGATTCGGCATGTCCTGGGCGCGGAAAGGGTGGAGTTGACTGTTACGACGCAGAATTTTGACCTCACTCGCGGTTATTTTCCCGGCGCCGCTCAAGTGAAGCTACCCGACATCTTCCCAGCTTTTCTCTATCGTCAGGTGAGAAGGAGCGACGGGGCCATCGCGTGCGAGGGCTCTATGTTCAAGAGCACATGGGCTGATGCGCTGACCACGATGATGGTGGGAAGTTTGGGTCTGGCCGTGGCGCAGAACAAGCTTTCGGTGGGTTACGGTGGAGATGCTGACCGCATGAATCCGATGCTCGGTTGGATGTGCCGGAGGTATTGCGGCCAGTCGTTTGTGATCGCGCGAAGCTCGGGATCACAGGCGGCTCTTCGAGAGCAGGGTATTCCCGCGGAACTCGGCACGGATACAGCGTGGACCTTTGAGTCAAATCAGCCGGAATTCGGCGGTCATGCGCTCCGCCAAGCAGGTTGGGATGGAGTCACTCCGGTGCTTGTGGTGTGCGCCAGCGATCCCTTCTGCTGGCCGGTGAAGCCGTCGCTGGCGAAATATCTGGCGCGCACGCTGACGGGCGCGTACAGAGAAAGCCAGTATCGCACGATCTATTTCCACAAGTCCGGACCGGAGGTCGACGCCGCGCTGAATCGCATGCTCACCGGAATGAGCAAAGCGGTGCACGCATTCCGGCAAAAACATAGAGTGTTTCCCATCGTGGTGGGCACCGAACAGATCGACAAAAAGGCCTGCCTGGAGGTGGCCAAGCAACTGGGAGGCTTGCCGGTATTCACTTCGGACGTCTACGACATGCACCAACTGGTGAGCATTCTGCGGGCCGGCCATATGGTGGTTTCCTCGCGTTATCACGCGATCGTCACCACGATGTCGAGTTTGCTGCCCTCAGCCGGTATCGCCATGGACGAACGGATTCGCAACTTGATGCAGGAACGCGGCCACGAAGACCTGATGGTGAGCGTGGATGACCCCGAGCTCGAGCCGAAGTTGGTCGCCGCTATGGAAAAGCTGCGCACCGACGCCGAGCCTATTCGCGACGCCATCGGTCGTACGGTGGTGCAAAATCTCAGGCGCATGGCACGCATGGGCGTTTTCCTGGAGCGCACGGTACATGAACGCTTTCCGGAATTTCCCATCCAGGGCGGTATCAGGAGCTGGGAGGATTATCTGCCGCCGTTGCATCCTGGTCTGAGACGATTGCTTGAGTTCTACGACCGCCGGACGCAAGCCATGGCAGCGGGTTGAAGAGTCGTGAGAATGCCGCAGTGAATTTTCTGCAAAATATTTTTGAACGTCTCGCGGATGCGCCGGGACGCATGGTGCTCGAGGAGATGCGGCCGGAACGACGCGTCCCAGTGAGCGCCGGTGAGCTGCTCGAACACGTCGCGGCGGCTCGCGCGTTTCTTGCCGCGGCCGGGCTCCGCAAGGGGGACCGCTGCGCACTGCTGGCGCCGAACAGCATCCAGTGGGTCGCTTTGGACTTGGCGGCAATGGCCGATGGCATCATCGTTGTACCGCTCTACCCGCGGCAAACGCCCGCCGAACTGGCGGCCATGATTCGTGATGCGCAGCCGGCAATCATCTGTTGCGGTGACGCCGCCTTGCAGCGAGATCTGCGTACGGCATTGCCCGGGTCCGTGCCCCACCTGGTGTTGCTCGAGGAAATTTTCGCCGCGCCGACGGCGGGGAAGGCAGCAGCTATCCGTACAGAGCCTGTGCCGCTCGCCGATTCCGATCCGGTCACGATTATTTATACCTCCGGCACTTCCGGAGAATCGAAGGGCGTCGTGCTCAATGTAGGCAATGTAACGTACATGCTCTCTTGCACCACGGCCCGGCTGGAACTGCTGATGGGCAAGCGCGCGGAGCCCGACCGCGTGTTTCATTATTTACCGTTCTGTTTTGCGGGCTCCTGGATTTTGCTGCTCTCCTGCCTCTTGCGATTGAGTGAACTGCGGCTCTCGACTGACCTGACGCGACTGGCCGACGATTTGCGCGAGGCCGCGCCCGACTATTGCCTGAATGTGCCGCAATTGCTGGAACGGATGCGGTCAGCGGTCGAGATGCAACTCGCAAAACGCGGCGGATTCGCGAACAAGATCTTCGCAAATGCGAAGGCAGCCTCGCTTGGGAATGGCAATGGCGCGCGAGGCGGCATAGCGCTCCTGCTAGCACGAAAGCTCATTTTTCCAACGATTCGCAAGAAACTGGGCCCCAATCTCAAGGCCTTGATTTGCGGTTCGGCGCCGCTGGCGTTGGAAACACAACTTTTCTTTCTAATGCTCGGAATTCCAGTGTTGCAAAGCTACGGGCTCACCGAGACGACTGCGATTTGCACCATGGACGATCCCCGACACGTCGAGCCGGGCGCGGTCGGACCGGCGATCCGTGGCGTCGCGATGAAGCTGGGCGACCACGGCGAGATTCTCGTCCGGGGGCCAAACATTTTTTCCGCCTATTGGAACCGGCCGGAGGAGACAGCCAAGGCGGTCTCGAACGGCTGGTTCCACACGGGCGATCAGGGCGAACGGACTCCCGGCGGTAACTGGCGGATCGTGGGGCGCCTAAAAAATTTGCTGATCCTCAGCTCCGGCCATAACATTGCGCCCGAACCGCTGGAGGAGAAATTGAGGTGCGCTATTCCCGCCTCGCAACAAGTGGTGCTGTTTGGGAATGGGCGTAGCTTTTTATCGGCCCTGGTGACTGGTGACGTAGCGGTTAAACAAGTCGAAACGGCGGTCACCCAGCTCAATTCGAGTGTGCCGCATTATCTTCGAATCCGGGCATATCACATCGAACCACACCCGCTGACGCTGGAGAAGGGGCTACTGACGGCGAATGGAAAGCTACGCCGCGACGCTATCGCCGCACACTTCGGCGACGCCATCGATTCGATGTACCGCAAGAATCCAACGTGACCACTTCCAAGCTTCATCTTTACGAGAAAACGAAGACGCTTTCCTGGGAGCTAAAGGACGGCACTATCGAGCTCGCGCTGCATCATCCACCGTGCAACGAGATTGGCACGGCGATGCTGGAGGACCTCGAGCAATTTATCACGGCCCTCGAGACGGCAGGAGGGAAGGCCGGCGCGTTGATCGTAAACAGCCGGCAAAAAGCGGGATTTTCGGCCGGCGCGGATCTGCGGGAGCTTTATACCGTGAGTCTGGATCTTACGGCAGCCGAGCGCGTTCGCGGCGTACGCGCATTTCTCGAACGCGTACATCGCGTTTTAAGCGCTATCGATGCTTCGCCGCTGACCACGATCGCGGCGGTGCACGGAGTTACGTTTGGCGGCGGCTTCGAGCTGGCGCTGGCTTGCGATCTGATTATCGCGGACAAGATGACGCGCTTCTGTTTTCCGGAGTTGCGTCTTGGGCTCATTCCCGGCTTCGGCGGGATTCCGCGATTGCGACGCGATATCGGCAATGGCCTCGTGCGTGATCTGCTGCTCACCGGCCGCAGCATCAATGCCGCGAAGGCCATGGCTGCGGGGCTGGTTAGCCAAGTGGCCGCTGAAGGTGAAGCTTTGCAAGTGGCGCGCGCGACTGCCGCGCAGGCGGGCAAATTCGACCGGACCGCGAGGATGGCGGCGAAACGTTTCCTCAAACCTATTCCGCATGAAGAACTGCGGAGCGGGATTGACCTCTTTTGCGAGCTCTTCGAGCGGCCCGCAGTGATGGAGGGACTTCGCAAATTCGTCGAGAACACAAGCGCGCATCCTTACTTGCCGTAATCGCGCGGATAACGTCCGCAATGTAAAATGGGCTTGCTATGAAGACGCTCGAGCAGACCACGGACGAAATTCTGGGCCTGGCGGCGCGGCACTTTAAGATTCCGCGCGAGGAACTGGCCCCCAATGACGATTTTTACAAGAAGTTGAAGATTGATAGCCTGCGAGCACTCGAATTGATTACGCGGCTGGAACACCATTTTGGCATCGAACTTCCCGATTATGAAGTCCAGGGCGTGACCGATTTTCGCACCTTGGCGAGCCGGATCCAGGCGCGCCTATAGCTCCCCAGGACGCGCAAAGGCGGCGACCCCGCTTTTGCAAACCTAGGCATCCTGCGGGCAGGCTCTACACAAGCGACTGATCTAGCGATAAAGTTCTTGTCATCATGTTCCGGCTGCCTCGGATTTCGCGAGAAACCGGGGCTGAAGGAAGACCGGCATGCTTGATTTAAGCCAATACGAATCGCTCGGCGCCGCTTTGAGCGGCGCGATCGAGCGCTGGCCGGATGAAATCTGCCTTATCGAGGCAGACCGCGAGTATGAGCGATGCCGCTTGACGTATCGCGAGTTTGCTGAGGCTGCGCTTCGATTGGCGGCGGGACTCGAGGAAACAGGGTTTGCTCCAGACCATCGCACAGCGATCTTGATGAGCAATCAATCCAAATGGCTGATTTCGGCGTATGCGGTTTTCTTTTGCGGCGGCGTGCTTGTGCCGCTCGATTACAAACTCACGCCGGCCGAACATCTCGCACTGCTGGCGCACTCGAACTCGCGTGCGCTGATCGTGGAATACCCGATCTGGCGAACGCTGAGCCCGAGGGATTTCTCGGGAACGCGGGTCGAAACCGTCTTGGTTACGGAGGCCCCCGCAAGCAGCGACCTCACGGGGGCGAAGCGATGGGAGGAGCTTTGCGGCGAAAGGGCGCCCGAATTCAGGCCGCGAAGGCGGCGGGACGCCGCTTGCATCGTGTATTCCTCGGGAACGGGCGGGCGGCCAAAAGGCTGCGTTCTGACTCACGAAAATTATCTCGAACAATGCACCGCGGTGTCGCCACTAGGACCGTTCTGGCCGGGCGCACGCTACCTGAGCATTATTCCAACGAACCATGCCATCGACTTCATGGTTGGCTTTGTCATGCCCTTTACGGGTGGTGGAACCGTGGTGCATCTGCGCACCTTGCGGCCGGAGTATATACGTGAGGCGTTTACCCGGTACAAGATCACCTACATGGCGGTTGTACCGCTGATCCTGAAAAACCTAGAGCGCGGCTTGCGCGAACGATTTGCGGCTCTTCCGTCAACGAAACGGCGCATATTAAACGCGCTGGTTCGGGTAAATCGCATAGCGACTCGCCGGGGTCCGAAGCCGTGGTTGAGCCGAGTGCTGCTGAAGAGTGTTCACCAGGCCTTTGGCGGCGAATTGCGAGCGCTTCTCGTTGGCGGCGCTTTCACCGAGCCGAAGACTCTCGAATTCTTTCACGATATAGGCATCCAAATCCTCAACGGGTATGGATGCACGGAGGCCTGCACGGCCATCACAGTGAACGATATGAAACCTTTTCGCCCGGATACCTTGGGCAAGCCAGTCGCTGGAATGCAAGTACGCATCATGAACCCGGATGCGGATGGCGTGGGTGAAGTTGCGGTCCGCAGCAAAACCGTGATGGCGCATTATCTGGACGATCTGGAGCTGACGGCAGAGACGATCGTGGACGGCTGGCTGCTGACCGGAGATCTGGGAAAAATCGACGCCGGCGGACACCTGCACCTTCTCGGGCGCAAGAAGAACATGATCGTTACCACAGAGGGGAAAAACGTATATCCGGAGGACATCGAGAACGTATTCGAGAGCATGCCGGTGAAAGAGTTCTGCGTCTTTGCGGCCAATTATCTGTGGCCGCAGCGCACCATGACCGGCGAGCAACTCGTGCTCGTCGTGCATCCGGATCCGGACCACAACCAAAATGGTGCGATAGGCCGTGAAGTCGAGCGACGCAATCAAGGCCTTCTGCCCTACAAGCGCGTCAGCGGATACGTTCTTTGGCCTGAGGATTTCCCGCGCACTGCCTCGCTGAAAATTAAACGAAACATCCTGGCCGAACAGGTCGGCCGGCGGCTTGATCGCAGCGCTGTGCAGCTCCTGTGAGCGACGCGTTTCTTGCCATCGTGAATCCGGCTGCGGGCGGAGGACGGTGCGGCAAATTAGCGAAAGCAGCGCTGGAAAAGCTGCGCGCAGCTGGAGTTGAATTGCAGGTGGCGGAGACCTCTGGGCCCGGGGACGCGACGCGGCTGGCCAGGCGAGCGTATGCGCAGGGACGGCGCCTATTCATCGCGGTCGGCGGAGATGGGACCGCATACGAAATCGTGAATGGACTTTTCCCGGAAGCCGAGGCCGCCGGCAAGCCAGTTGTAGGTTTCCTGCCGCTGGGCACGGGAAACTCTTTTCTTCGCGATTTCACCGGCAACGGCGCGGAGTACGCTAGAGAAGCCATTCTCGCGCGCAAGCGGAAATCGATTGATGTCCTTCGCCTGAAGCATTCCGGCGGCAAGCTTTACTTTATCAATTTGCTCAGTGTGGGATTCACGGCGGATGTGACCGCCGCCGCCAATCGTAGATTCAAGGGCCTTGGAGAACTTGGATACCTGCTTGGCGTGTTGCTATGCCTCGCGCGTCTCAGGCACCAGGCGTTCCCGCTGCGCGCAGACGGGGACATCGAGTTCGATCGCCGGCGATGCCTTTTTCTCAGTTTCAGCAACAGCCGATTCACCGGCGGCAAAATGATGATCGCCCCGCAAGCCTCTCCGGGCGACGGTCTGATCGAGTACGTTCGCTGGGGCCCGATCGGAAGAATCGGCCTGCTGCGGAACCTGTCCACCTTATTTGACGGCACCCACGTTTGCCACCCGCTCGCTTCGCACCGAGGCGTGCGACGAATCGAATTCGCGCTGCAGGAGCCAGTGGATGTAATGATCGATGGAGAAGTGCTGACGGTGAAGTGCGACGACGTGGAGGTGCTTCCTGGAGTCTTGGACGTCGTGGCATGAGCGTTCCGTCGGGAAGGGCCTGCGCGAAAGAGAATGCTACGTCGGCCGAAGGCCAGCACTCGATTTACCCCTCGACTTATCTGCGGATGAGGAGTGTTTTTCGGTGGACGTTGGCCGGAGCCTTCTTCTTTTTCGTTTGCCCTCTGCTCATCCTGCTGGCCAGATTCGTGAATCCCCGGAAGAACGACAGGGCCCAGCGATGGTTATCGCGCAATGTGGTACGGCTGGCTGGGGCACACGTGGAAGTGCGGCGCTCACCGGGGTTTGATCCGAACCGGGTTTGCTTTTTCGTCTCGAATCACGTCAATCTTTTTGACCCGTTCGTGCTCTACTCCGTCGTTCCTCAATTCTTTCGCGGCCTCGAGCTCGAGTCACACTTCCGCATTCCCGTGTATGGCTGGCTGATGAAGCGCTTCGGCAACGTGCCGGTTCCGGAGGTGAACCGCCCATCGGACCTGAAACGCATGTGGCGCTTGACTCGCGCGGCCTTGGATCGAGGCGTGAGTCTGGTGGTTTTCCCGGAAGGCGGCAGGACAATCACCGGGCGCGTGGGCCCATTTCGCGACGGCGTCTTTCGCATGGCGCGGGATTTCGGAACACCCATCACGCCCGTGAGCATCGTGGGCTCCTTTACATTCAACCGCAAAACGAGCTGGATGCTGCAGCCTTCAACGATCGTGGTATGGCTGCACGAAACGATTGAAACGGAGGGCTGCAGCAAGCGAGAGCTGGAGGAGGTACGTGACCGGGTATGGCGAGCCGTGGCCGGGCCGGTGCATTCTTCGATGGCCGAGGCGGTCGTCTCTGAGCGCAAACCACCGGCGGAAGCAAAGGCCTAAACGACCAGATGGATGCCCGGCAACGTACGGCCCGCTTTCGTTTCCTGCCAGGTGTAAACAATGCGATGAATGACGGTAATCGTCGAAACCACGGCGATGACCCAGAGGACGGGCGCCATGCGGTCAAACGTGCCTCCCAATATGAGCAGCACCAACCGCTCCGGCCGTTCCATGAATCCTACTTTGCAGGTGGGAATCAAGGATTCGGCGCGGGCGCGCGCGTAACTCACCATGACCGATCCCGCGGTAGCCACGGCAGCCAGGATGACGTAAGAAGCTCTCTCGTTAACCGCGTAGTAAACAAGCAGGCCCATGTAAAGAGCCATATCGGAGTAGCGGTCGAGCGTGGAATCGAAGAAGGCGCCAAATGCGGTAACGCGCTGCTCGCGCCGAGCTACCTGGCCATCGAGCATATCCAGAAATTCGGCCAGGAAGATTACCGCTGCGCCTGAACGGAACATGCCTTCAGCGAACAGCAGCGCCGCCCACAGGTTCACGAATAGGCCAAAGGCCGTAAGGACATTCGGATTGATGCCCGTTGCGGCGATGGCAGCGACAATTCTTTCGAGCAGCCAGCGGCAGCCGGCTCCGATGGAACGAGTAATCATGCGAAGTGGTGGTCCTGATCCGGTGGGGATCATACGTCACCCAACATGCACTCTCAAGCGGAAGCTCGCTGTGGACGTTGTTATCGGTCCCTGCGCGGCTAGAAAGCTCGACACTCTTCCTCTTGTTTTCCCTGTGGCCGTTGCGCTCCTCCGAGGAACGCAGGGAAAGACTCGGAGCCGCAGCGGGAATACCGGTCTTCGGTCTGGACGCGCTCAGTTCAGCGGCTTATGGCCCCGAAGCCGCCCTGACGCTGCTGATTCCTCTGGGCGCGGCGGGTGTTCTCTACATTTTCCCAATTACCATCAGCATCGTCATCTTGCTGCTGATCGTTTACGTTTCCTACCGGCAAACGATCGAAGCTTATCCGCAAGGCGGCGGTTCGTACACCGTGGCGGGGAAAAACCTCGGTCCTTTCGCCGGCTTGCTCGCGGCTACGGCCCTGATGATCGACTATGTATTGACCGCTGCCGTGGGAATCTCGGCGGGCGTGGGCGCCCTCGTGTCAGCGGCTCCCAAACTTCAAGCGCATACCCTGATGCTCTGCCTGGTGATCTTATTTCTCATCACGCTCGTCAATCTGCGCGGTTTGCGTGAGACCGGGTTCGTTTTCATGATCCCCACCTGTCTCTTCCTGGGGACCTTGGGAACGACCATTGTGGTGGGATTGGGCAAGGTCATCGTTTCGGGAGGTCATCCGACGCCCGCTGAAGCGCCGCCCACATTACCTGCGGCCGCGCCGCGGTGAGCCTCTGGCTTTTGCTCAAGGCATTCGCAAGCGGCTGCACGGCCATGACCGGCGTCGAAGCCGTGAGCAATGGCGTCGCGGCCTTTCGCGAGCCGGTCGTGCAAACCGCGCGGCGGACGCTCACCACCATCATTGCCTTGCTGGCGCTCATGCTGCTGGGAATCGCGTATCTCTGCCGGGCTTATCACATCGGCGCAGTGGAACCGGGCCCAGGATATCAAAGCGTGCTTTCGCAACTCACTGCAGCCGTGGTCGGACGCAATGTCCTTTATCTACTCACGATTGGCTCAGTGCTGCTGGTCCTTTCCTTCTCAGCAAATACGGCGTTCGCGGATTTTCCACGCCTTTGCCGCCTGATCGCGCAGGATGGCTATCTCCCCGCTCCCCTGGCCGAGCGCGGCCGCCGGCTCGTCTATACGTGGGGCATCACGACACTGGCCTTGCTCTGCGCCGCGTTGCTGATCTTGTTTGGCGGGGTGACCGATCGGCTGATTCCGCTTTACGCCGTCGGCGCTTTTCTAGCATTCACGCTATCGCAAGCAGGAATGGTGGGCCATTGGAGGCGCAAAGACGGGTCGCGTCTAGCCATCTGTTTGAACGCCATCGGCGCGTTCGCTACAGCGGCGACTCTAATCATTGTGACCATAACGAAGTTCCTGACCGGGGCTTGGATCACTACGCTGCTGATTCCCTTGATCATGATTTTGATGTTCTCCATTCGGCGCCACTACGACCGCGTGCACGCACAACTTTCGCACGCAGCCGCGCTGGATTTAACCGAGCGAAAAGAACCCATCGTCGTCATGCCCATGATGGCCTGGACCAGAGTCTCCCGCGCCGGATTGCAATTCGCGTTCAACATTTCTTCAGAAATTCACGTCTTGCACGTCAGCACGGAGGAAGGCGATAAGGAATTTAGCAATGACTGGCGCAAAGCCGTCGAAGGGCCCCTCCATGAAAGCGGGCAGGCCATGCCTAAACTAATAGTTTTGAGGTCTCCGTATCGATTCGTAATCGGGCCTATTGTGGATTACGCCTTGGCGTTAGAAGAAAAAAATCCGGGAAGGCAGATCGCCGTTATTGTTCCTGAATTGGTCGAGCGGGGCTGGTATCTCAATTTTCTGCACAATCGGAGGGCCACCTGGCTCAAAGCGGCTCTTTTGATGAAAGGCAACAGACGCGTCGTTATAATTAACGTGCCGTGGTACCTGGATCGCTGATGGTAATAGCGGCTATACGCGCGACCGCCGAGGTGTGGAAGACGGCCTAGGCGGGTCGATTCGATGTTGCCTAATGCGATTGCTGTTGTAACGCTATTACTTGGCGAAAATCAGCAGCGTGAACGTGTTGGGTATGATTGCCGGCCGCGGGCGCGGATTTTCGGGCGTGGCCGCGGGAGCCGGACCGAAGTCCGCCGTGACCGTATAAATGTTGTGATTGCTCGTGTCCAGCGCCATGGTGCGGGCACCGGTTTGGGTCTTGATGGTATCGACGATGGTGTATTTGTCAGGCGAATCCTCGTGCGCCGCAGTGATGGTGCCATCGCCGCAAGAAGAGAATGCCAACTGGGTGGCCGGATCGAACCAGGTGGAATCGATGCCGTTCCCAATCGGTATCTTGGCAACGGATTTCCCCGTGGTGTAGTTCACCACTACCATTTGCTGATTGTGACAGCCAGAGAAGAGCCGCTTGTGCGCGGTATCAATGGCCAAGCCGCTGGGTGAATCGCAGCCTTCGATAGGCCAATTGTTGAGCACCTTGAGGGCCTTGGAGTCAAACTCGACGAGTAGAGTTTTGTCTTCGTTGTTCACGAAGATGTGCCCTTGGCCATCGGCCACAGCCGCTTCGGGTTTGCCGCCAAGCGGTACCATGCCTGCCACTTCGCCCGTCTTCACATCGATGCCGGTAGCATCCTGGCTGCGTGCGTTGAAGACGAAGACGCGCTTGGACGCGGGGTCATATAGATAGCCGTCAGGGCCCTGAACTGCCGGCAGGGGAACTTTTGAGTTCTGGGACCAACGCCGCCCCGTGCGTGCCCTTCAAATTGGGGATGTCGCCTACCACTTTGCCATCGGGATCTACAACCATGATGTGTGTACCACGGGAGATGAAGACGCGATGCGTCGTGGGGTCGGCGTTCAGATAGTCCCAGCCGCCTTCCCCGCCGAGTGCAACCTTCTTAATCAGGTGGTAGCCTGTTCCCTGTGGCGCGGCGAGCGCATATGCAACGAATGCGGCGCCGCCCGCAATAAACAGAACAGCCGAAAGCGTCTTGCGCATTACACACCTCCGTCGATTTAGAAGTTCTCCGACTTGCGCCGGCCCATTGCTGGAGCTATAGACGCCCGCTAAAGCCTAGCTCCTAGCAGTTCCGCTTATTTTCGGCCTGTCTTCAGGATGGGCAGCGATTCCTGCTGCGTCCTCGGAATCCGAGGCTATTTGGCAGCAACGATCCGTACCGGCTTATCTAATTTGAAGGTCAATATCGTTTCTGCCGGGACGCGAATGGAAGCGCCTTTGGTCAAGACTTGTGTTAGTATCCCCGCCCCCGCGCCTGCTCCCGCCCCGATAGCTGCGCCCTTTCCGCCGCCTGCGATGGCTCCGACGATGGCTCCGAGTGCCGCGCCTCCACCCGTGTACTCGCCGGTCCGCCGATTCGCGCCGATCCCTGTCGCACCGCGCTCCTGGAGGTCGCTGGTGCTAATTAGGTACTTCTGTCCTTCGACAGTAATGGATTGTAAGTCCACCACGAGATCAGAAGTGCCGCGAAAACGGCCTCCCTTGGATGCCGATCGAATAACGATCTGAGCGTTTGATCCACGCGGAATGACAACGTCTCCGTGCGGATCTCGCACATCGTCCGCAATCTCGGCCGCATAGGTCTGCCCTTCAACTGCTTTAGAAGAATCGATTGTTTCTTCGCTCCGTACAGGAACTTCGGTGCCGACCGCCAATTCATAGGTCTTGGTATGAATTTCGGCCTGACTCGGGTGATAGTGGTTCGCGTGACTGGAGTCCGATTCGGCCGTTGATTTGGGCGCGGCTTGGGGGTGCTTCCGCGCCGCTGATAGCTCCCCTGGGGCCGCTGTCGCCTCGTCATAGTCGATCGACTTCACCTGCAGGGTAGGGAGCGTGTGCGTAATATTGTCGTCCCCGCTTAGAGTAATCTCCTTGGGTGAAGTTGCAGCGATGACGCCGGTCAGTGTAGAGCCGTCGCGCATCTGAATTGTCGCACGAGGACGATCCGAATTCGGCCCGGTTTCCTTGCTTCCGCACGATGAGATAATTGACAGAACCAAGGCGATGAACATTACCGCAATTATTCTTCGCATGAGAGGCTCTCCATGCCTGTTTTGAAATTTATTGCGATCGGTCTCGATCCCAGCCTGTTACCCCGCTCACATCGATTTCAGGTGCGGTAGAGCCATCGCGCCAGGTCGAGATTGTGCTGGAAATAATCGCCGGGCGGCGCGTGATTGGCATGATAGACGAACAGGGGAATGTTCTGTTCGTGCTCAGATCCGTGTGAGCGGAGTCCACTGGAGAAATTTTCCTGTTCCGTATCCATTTCTCCGAAGAGGGTGTCGTTATCGCCGCACACAACGAGGTCTCCAATGCGTGACGCCATGAGCCTGTATTCGTGGGCGGCCGCTTCGCGCGTAAGAACCCGCTCGCACCCTTTCAGTTGGGTGAGAATTTCGCGTACTCTCTCCGCATCCTGAGCGCTCTTCAGATAGACATACGCCGCTCCGGAGCATCCTCGGTTGTGCTTCACATAACGGTCGCGGCCCGCGGAAAAGGCCTTGCGGAGCGGAACACCACGGCGGACACAGACCTTCTCGAGATCGTAGCAGCGGATTTTCGCGTTCATGCCATGGTCGGCGGTGAGCAAAAATGCCGCGTCCGGGGCCGCATTGATCGCTTGCCCGAAAAGATCGTCCAGGCGCTCGAGGTGCTCTTTCGATTCCGGTGCCTCAGGAGGCCACATGTGCATGGCATAGTCGGTCGTATGGACGTAAAGGCAACCGATATCCGGCCGATTTCGCAGAATATCAATGGCGGCACGCAGCAACCAATAATTGATTTCGCTGCTATAGATCGATGGAGCCGGGCCAAGTTTTTGCATCCATTCCGCAGTTGGCTCCTCGGCCGTGAGCACGATTTCCGCGCCGCGCAGGAGGAAGGTGACCGTCTTCGCCTTGCTCGAAAGGAGCGCCGACTTCACACCTTGCTTAGCAGCCCGTTGAAAGAGTGTGGGAGCAAGCAAGAGCTCGGCCGATTCCATATAGTCCTCGACACCACGCTTTTCGTCGAAGTAGGAATTTCCGGTGATGCCGTGCACCTCAGGCCAGACCCCACAGCAGATCGACGCATTATTGACGTTGGTAACCGAAGGCATCAAACCGGTCACAGATTTGTGGAGCCCGTCGCGTTTCCATTGGCTGAGAACAGGCATCCTGCTTTCCGCGAGATAGTCGAGGCCAAAACCGTCGAACATAATCACGACGGTCCTTTGCGGCGAGCTTTGCTGCCCTTGCGCGCGCGAGATACGGCTGAAGGCTGCGGACGCGGCAGCGGCTGCCCCGTACTTGAGAAGAGTTCGACGGCTTGGAACGTGGCTCATAGATTCGCCTGTCTCCGGCCCCAGTCTATTTCTAGGTCCGATTTACGTTTGGCAAAGAACAATCGGCCGCAGGATATCACAGGGACCCAACAGGCAAGTGTAGAGATGACTTGTACTTCGCGAGCTAGCCCAAGTTTCCTACTTATAGCTTGGTTTTTACCACAAGAGGAAGCGAAAAGGCCCATCTGTAGCGGGTTTTGAGGCTCCAGGCCGAGAGGAAGGGTGTATATACTAACTGGCCAG
>QHYS01000366.1 GCA_003223325.1 Acidobacteriota bacterium | reverse complement strand
CCGAATGCGCTACGACTCTTATCTCCGTAAAGGCTACCCCATCGCTAGCGGCCCGGTCGATGGAACGTTCCGGGATGCGCTGGACCCTACCCATGGCCGAGGCGGTGTTGCGGCTGCGGGCAGTTTACCTCTCAGAGCATTTCGAGGAGTACTGGCCCTTCCATGTTGACCAAGACCAGAAGCGCCTCTACCAGTCCGTGAAGTGGAGGAGGCTCATTGCCAAAAAGTAGCCACACCCAAGAAATTTGGGATTGAATCGCGAAAAATTCAATTCATTCGAATGGCTCTCATTCAAACGGCCTTGGTTGATTGTGGCGCCCTTGACGGGGATTGCGAGTCCTACAGCACGATGCTTTCCCAAGGCTTGGGACGTCAGCATACGCAAACGCGGCACCTGCTGGGGACCCCGGTTCCGCCCTGGGCTACAAGATCGCACTTTGCGTGGGGGCTATGGGGTGGCGCGCTCTTTGTAGATCGAGGCGCCGGCGAGCGAGGCCACGATGATCTCGACGAGGCCGACTACTGTGGTGATTCCCAAAAGCCTTGAGGGGAAGATGGCCAGCGCCCAGCTAACCACATTTGGAAAGAGGTAGCCGATCACCCAATAAGCGAAGCCCGTCAGCACCGCAGTTGCGGGGCCGGGCCCAAAGCGAGTCCGCGCCGCCGCGTAAAGCCAAATGGCGCTGATACCCACGAGAAAGCCCCAGACGACGAAGATAGCATTGGAGCTCGCAGGGAGTTGGCGTCCGAGAGTTTGCATTGCGGCCGCCCACTCGGCTGCCAAAACCCTGCCGTTGGTGACATATTCGAAAATGTTGATGATGATCCCCGCCACGATCCCGCCCGGTATGACCCGGCCCCAATTGATCTTTCCCATGTTTGCCTCCAGTCGGTGGAAAATCCCTTGGTCGAGCGATCCGTTTAGAGTTGGTACCCCAGAGACCCGTTGCCCGCACAACAAGTCTTGAATTGCCGGATAGACAGAGACCCACTGCGAATGGGGAGAGCTTACGACGACCACGCCAGCCTGCGCAACCACGGTGGCTCCGGGCGCGCCGGGCGCCGGGGACCCCAGCTTCACCACCCCACACGCAAAAGCAGCGTGTGGGACATCGGCGTCGGGTCTAGGGATGACAACAGCCGGTCTCGCAGTGAATTCTCTGGGAGAGATCCTTGGCCCGCAAGGCGGCCTAAGGAAGGATGATATGGTCAGTAGTTGACCATAAGAGCCTAATTGTCTGCTCTTTCCACGACCCTGCTTATCCCCTATATCGCTTTGGCACCATGTGTCCGGCCGGTTAATTGACCGGCGTCGACCCGCACGATAACCTTTACAGACTTGCGCCGTTTCTCCAGACGGCCGGTCCTCCTCCGGTTTCAGTCCTGCTCTGCGCAAGCATCTGACAAGGAGAATTCCGTGAGTTCCCCCGTTCGAAAAATAGCCTGCGGCGCTGCCTCAATCATTTTTATAACGAGCTTGCTTTTCAGATTTGCTCCGGGCGCCGCCGCACAACAAGACAATTGGGATGAGCTGAACGCGCGCGTCGATTTGCTCTACGGGCAGAGGAAATATACGGAAGCGCTTTCGGCGGCTCAGCGGCTTCTGGACTTTGCGGAGGAGAAATTCGGCCCGGAGGCTCCTAAGGTAGCTTCTTGCCTGAATAAGCTGGCCGTTCTTTATGAGGAAGCGGGGAATCTAGCCGATGCCGAGCCGCTTTACGAGCGTGCGCTCGAAATTCGCGAACAGGCTTCCGGGCCTGAAAATCCGGAGGTTGCGGCCAGCCTCAATAATCTTGGGGCTCTTTATGCCGACCAGGGCAAGTACGCACAAGCTCAGCCGCTTTACGAGCGTGCGCTGGCGATACGCGAGAAAGTCCTCGACGCGGACGACCCCGATCTGGCCATGAGCCTGAACAATCTGGCGGTGCTCTACGATCTCGAAGGACGAGGGACCGACGCGCTGCCGCTCTATCAGCGTGCGCTGGCCATACGCGAAAGGGTGTTTGCTCCAGACCACCCGGAAGTGGCCAAGAGCCTGTTGAGTCTTGCCGGACTCTATCGCGAGGTGAACCGCTACTCGGAAGCTGAGCCGCTCTATCGGCGCGCTCTAGCGATCGAAGAAAAAAAACTCGGCCCGGAGGAGCCGGAAATCGCCAAGATGCTCGATGATCTCGGGGTTGTCTACATTGCCGAAGGGAAGTATGCGGACGCCGAAGTGCTCTACAAACGCGCCGCGGCGCTGGCCGATCGGAACTTTGCCATGCAGCCACTGGCGGCAACTATTTTTAGCGATTTCGCGCGGCTAGACGTGGCCGAGGGGCATTACGCTTCCGCCGAACCGCTGGACATTCGCGCCCTCAGCATCTTGGAGCAGGATTTCGGGTCAAGCAGCCCGCGACTGACGCCCGTCCTCGACGGGCTAAGCGAGATTTTTTATTTGCAGGGTCGTTACACGGAAGCTATGACGACACTGAAACGCGAGCTGGAGATCCAGGAAAAAGCTCTCGGCCCCGATGATCCCGCGCTTGCCCCCATTCTCGACAATTATGCAGGGCTGCTGCTCAGGACCAATCACACCGCGGAAGCGGCGCTGGCCGAGGCGCGCGCCAAAGCCATCCGCGCGAAGGCGACCGCCGCCGCGGGCCGCGATGCGGCCAACTGAACGCACACCGCAACCCAATATCTCCAGGCTATCGTCAGGCCTTGCCACTAATCCGGGCAAGACTTATATTCACGACAAAGTCTTATGGGACGTCGTTCTCTCAAGTGAATTTAAGCAGGGAGGGTTCAGCGCCATGCGTGGCAAACACATCGCTCTTCTCGGGCTGGTTGTTGCAGGTTCCATCGCAGTATTTTCCGGCGCGATACCCGCCTCGCCTGGGCCATCCGGGTACCACATTCTGAAAACGATTCACGTGCCCGGCACGGAAGGCTGGGACTATCTCACCCTGGACAGCGCGGCCCGCATCCTCTACATCAGCCGCGAAAATCACATTGACGCGGTGAATATCGACACGGGCAACATCATGGGCAAGGTGACGGGTTTGCAGGGAACCAACGGCCTGCTGCCCGTGCCTGAATTGGGCCGCGGCTTTGCGACCAATGAAGACAAGGGCGAGGTGGTGATCGTTGATCTCAAGACCCTGCAAAAAGTCGGAAGCGTCAAGACGGGCAAAGCCCCGGATTCCTTTGCGTACGAGCCGGTGACCAAACGCGTTTTCATCATGAACAGTGCAGGCGCCAGTGCGACCGCCATTAACGGGGCCGAGGGCACGGTCGCAGGCACGGTGCAACTCGACGGCCAGCCGGAATTTGTTGTGGCCGACGGCAAGGGCAGCGTGTTCATCAACATTACGGACAAAAACCAGGTCGTCGAGGTCGATGCCAAGGCGCTGAAGGTGCTCCATCGCTGGTCCCTTGCCCCCGGCGAAGGACCCTCCGGCATATCGATGGACCGGAAGAACCGGCGCCTGTTTTCGGCCTGCGACAACCAGAAAATGATTGTCATGAACGCGGACACCGGAAAAGTGGTGGCTGCGCTGCGCACGGGTGCAGGCACGGATGCCAGTGTCTTCGATCCAGATACGATGAATGCTTTCGCGCCAGCCGGAGGTGCCGGAACTCTCACCATCATTCACGAAGATTCCCCCGACAAGTTCAGCGTGCTGGAAGAGATTGATACGCAATCGGGCGCGCGAACCGCAACGCTGGACACAAAGACGTACAACGTTATTACGGTCACTGCCAGGCACGGCCACGGTTCGACGCACCTGGACGTGCTGCCCGATACATTCGTGGTGCTCGTCGTCGGCAAGTAAACTTTCGAGAGCCGGACCGGCAGGTAGCGTCGGAAAGGAAGGCCGGAACGAACGATGTATTGATATGGATAAGACTTGGGAACCACGCGGCGAAGCATCGACTGGTACGTACAGAGCCTTCAAAGGGCTAAGCGGGTTGCAGGAGACGCAAGTCGGTTACAAGGTGTTATGCTTGGAGCGGGGCTCGGATGAGTGCTGCGAGAATTTTGTGGCGATTAATCTGCGCGCTTTTTGTCGTCGGAGCTTTGTTTGCCGCGCTCTATGCTCAGCGACCTTTCCGTGAGTACCCTTCTGTGGAATACGGCGGATCCATTCCCTTACCGCCGGATTGGCAGAGGCAGGCCGAGTGGACGTTCGCTCGGTTGATGTATCCTCCCGGCCCCTTGGACGGCTACCGCGGGAGATTCGATGGCGATTGGCGCCTAGGGCTCTCGCTATGGACTCAGGACTATCCGCGGGCGGACCGGGCATTCGCGCAGGCGGTGCGACGCTTGACCCGCGTGGACGCTCGGTCGGTCGAAGAGCCGGTAAATCTGGACGACGGTGATGAGGTTTACAACTGGCCGTGGCTCTACGCCGTCCAGGTCGGTGAATGGGGCCTGACGGAGCGGCAGGCGAAAAAGCTTCGCGATTATCTCCTTCGCGGCGGCTTCTTCATGGCCGACGATTTCCATGGATCCCAGGAACAAGCTTATTTTGAAAAAACCATGAAGATGGTTTTCCCGGAACGCCCCATCGAGGATATCCCGAATAACGACGATATTTTTCACACTCTCTTCGATTTGGACAACCGATACCGGATCACGGGCGCGGAGCACCTGGACACCGGCTACAAAAAAGACGGCAAGATCGCCCGCTGGCAAGCAATCCGTGACGATAAAGGCCGCGTCATGGTGGCTATTTCGCTGAATTCGGACATCGGCGATTCCTGGGAATGGTCGGATACCCCCAGTTATCCCCTCAAATTCTCCGACCTCGGAATGCGCATCGGAGTGAATTACGTCGTCTACGCAATGACCCACTGAAGCTCCACGACCGGGCACGACGGCTTACCATCGGAAGGCGCGCACAGGCGCTTCCATAGCGACAGGCACGCAGAAGTACCCAATGATAGAATTGGTGCCGTGAGATGTTGCGCGCCTGTAGCTCAGCTGGATCGAGAGATGGGGGGGCGGGATCCCTTTTTTGCGTCCTTATCCGCTATCTCATCAAGCGTAAGAGCGGGTAGGCTATTCGAACAGGAAAAGTGCTGGTGAACTGAACCTTCAGCTTCGCCGACACTACACATGTGCGATGATGCGCTGGAGAAGTTCGAGCGAGACTCATGCATCATTTTTCGTTGTGTTGCTTTCGATCAAAGCCGTACACACTTCATCTGGGGACTCTTTTCGCCGCGACCTATTGCAGCAAAATTGAGACCTCCACCGTGAGTCTGTCACGGTTCAATTCGGTTTGAGCTTGGATCGTTGAAGCGCGGATCTGAGAGGCCCAAGAGCGACGGCAAGTCCTTGTTCGAGTACTCGCTGAGGTAAGTGGAGTCATAGATGTCTGACCGCTTCAGCCGCCACCTTCGACTAGATTTGTTGTATGGCGGCTTGGGGCGGACCGTTCACGGTGAACGTGCCATGTGGTATTGCGGTCCCTCGGAGATGGCTGCTCGGAACGTCACCCTACGGTTCGTATTGTCGTAAACAGGGATTTTATCGGCTGATCTTATTCCGGACCCTCTGCCTCACCGCCACATCCCTGGGCGCACCCCCCCGTCCGCCTAATAATAAGCCACTCCTCCAGCACCGCCAGCTTGACGTTGTAGCACGTGGACTCGCAGACCTCGACCCGCAGCGTACCCAAGTCTAGCTAAAGGTTGTTGCAAAACCCTGGCCTCAACCCCTTGACTGACGCGAGCAGCCGAGGCGCGAACGTGGCAGATCTCACGAATCCCTAGAAAAAATAAAAATATTTCCACTTTCCTCTTGACAATGTAATTCGTACTCGATATAGTCGAGTACGTTATGATCAACTCGACCTCCCACCAATCCTGGCTCTTCTATTCCCCTTTGGCCCTGCAAGCCGCGCTGCTCAAGGACGACTTGCTGGATCCCGTCGATCAGCTCTTGGAGGATCCCGCTTTGCTCGACTTGGTCCGCCAATGTCTGGCGACACGCAGCCCTGCTTCCGTGCGCACCGGGCGGCCCACCATAGCCCCCGATCGTCTGCTGCGCTGCTGTGTCATGAAGCATCTGAAGGGCTGGAGCTTCCGCGATCTGGAACGGGAACTCCGCAGCAACCTGGTGTACCGGCGCTTCACCCGCTTCGATGCCGAAGCCACGCCCGATTTCTCTACCTTCAGTCGAACCTTCGCATTGCTGAGTCCGCAGATCACCGAACAAATTCATCAGCGCGTGGTGGGCCTGGCGCGTGAGCAGGGTGTAGCGCAAGGACGCAAACTTCGAACCGACACGACGGTCGTCGAAAGTAATGTTCACTACCCCACCGACAGCACGCTTTTGGGCGACGGCATCCGGGTGCTCAGCCGTGGTCTCGCAGGGATCGCCGCCGAGTGTAAGGACGGAGCTCTGGAGGTGGTGAATCACGGGCGCGCGGTGAAACATCGTCTGTTGGAGATCAGCCGCGCCGCCAAGTCCCTCACCGAGGCCAACCAACAGCGCATGCGGGATAGTTACCAAACGTTAGTGGGGCTGACCCGGGGCGTGGTACGACAGGCCAACGACGTGATGCAACGATGGGCGAAGGGACGGCTGAAAGTGGTGGGCAAACTGTTGCGGGTAGAAGCACAGATCGGCCAATTGCGGCACTTTCTCCCTTTGGTCGAGAAGGTGATCACGCAAACCAAGGAACGCGTGTGGGGTGGAAATTGCCACGTGCAAGGCAAAGTGTT
>QHYS01000365.1 GCA_003223325.1 Acidobacteriota bacterium | reverse complement strand
CCTACGGCTGATCGCTTCCGGCCTATTCGACCGCTTTCCCAAGTTGAAAATCATTATCGGACATATGGGCGAGGACTTGCCCTTCTCCATCGCTCGAGTCGAAACGATTCTTTCCCGTGACGCTAAACATCTCAAGCGGCGAGTCGGCGAATACTTCCAGGAACATTTCTATATCACTACCAGCGGATACTTCACCCTACCGCCCTTCTTGTGCGCTTTGCAGGTCATCGGAGCGGATCGGATACTCTTCTCGGTGGACTACCCCTATAGCCCGAACGCCGCGGGACGCAGCTTTCTGAATGCGCTGCCGGTCAGTGCAGAGGACCTGGGCAAAATTTGTCACGCCAATGCCGAGCGACTACTGAAGCTGTGATAGAGAGCCCTCAGGTTTTGGGTGACGACGGCTCGGGCGTAAGCGTCACCTGGGGCATCGGTCGCAAGGGCATCTTGGCGTCTGGCGGCGCTGTGAATTCCTCTTTGAATCCATCCTCGTAATACTGATAGAACTTCCAAAGCATATTGGGATTGCCGTCTTTGGGATTGATCGCCAGCATGCCGAATTCGACGAATTCGTAAGGCTCAATGCGGCCGATCCAGAAGGCGCCGACGATCTTGCCGTTCGCGTCTTTTTTGAAGTCGATCTTCCAGCCGGGCTTGAACTCGAAGTCATAGACCTCGAGGCCCGCTGGGAAGTCGCCTTCGATGCGGATGGTGGGGGACTGCCGTTCGTTGGGGACACGCATGGTGTACTTCTCGCGCGCGCCGAAGATAGATTGCGTGGGATAAATCCTGATGTGGGCAAAAACGACTGGGGCTACGAGCAGCGCTAGCAGGGTGCTCAACATCAGGAAACGAAGCCGAAACGAACGAAGGCGCATTGGTCCTCCTCTTCTGCCGCCGACCCGCTCTGTTGAGAACGCCTCAGGCGGGATAAGCTGGGCCTATTAGCTATTCCAATATTCGGGATGAGTCAAGTGTGAATGGGTAGAGACTGGCTTGCGAAAGTCAATGTAGGTTGATGTTTCCGGCGGTGTTCTAGATGATGGCAATTAGGGAGTTTTGGCAGCGACTCTTTGGGTCGGAATACTGGGTAGCCCGATTTGCTTTTCAGCGAGGCCTGGCGCTGGTCTACCTGGTAGCCTTCCTGGTCGCATTCAATCAGTTTCGGCCGCTCCTAGGGAAGCGGGGACTTCTGCCGGTTCCGCAATTTCTCGGGCTTGTAAATTTTAGAAGAGCCCCCAGCATCTTCCACTTTTTTTATTCCGATAATTTTTTCTGCGGTGTTAGTTTCGCGGGGATTTTGCTTTCGATCATCGGGCTGACGTCCTTATCTGAGCGGGGACCCCTTTGGATGTCCATTGCGCTGTGGAGCTTGCTCTATGTGCTCTACCTTTCCATCATGAATGTGGGCCAGGTGTTCTATGGATTCGGCTGGGAATCCATGCTGCTGGAAGCGGGCTTTCTGGCCATTTTATTGGGCCCGAACAGAATGGCCGTTCCCGCGCCGATTATCTTCCTCCTGAGATGGATGCTTTTTCGCGTGGAATTTGGGGCTGGCCTCATCAAGCTGAGAGGGGATCCTTGCTGGCGCAATCTGACCTGCTTGCAGTATCATCATGAAACTCAGCCTCTCCCCAATTTGTTCAGTTCCTATTTTCATCGCCTCCCAAACTCATTTCATAAACTGGAGGTAGTAGGAAATTTCGCCGCGCAGCTCGTGGTTCCCTGGGGCCTTTTCTTTCCGCAACCGGTAGCCGGGATCGCGGGAGCCCTGATCATCCTGACGCAGATGTGGCTCTTCATCAGTGGAAATTATTCGTGGCTGAACCTGCTGACGATGCTCTTGGCCGTTCCGAGTTTCACGAACGCCCAGCTCGGTGCGATCCTGCCAATGCCAATTTCCAGTAGCCTCTTTGCGCCGGACGCTTATGAATTGGTGATCGCGCTGTTCACCGGAATCGTCACCGTCTTGAGCTACTGGCCCGTGCACAACATGCTTTCCCACAGGCAAAAAATGAACACCAGCTTCAATCCCTATCACCTGGTAAACACGTATGGTGCATTCGGAAGCGTAACTAAAACTCGCTACGAAATCGTGATTGAGGGCACGGAAGAAGAGGCAGTCCGGGAGCAAACGAAGTGGAGAGAGTACGAATTCAAGGCCAAGCCGGGCAATCCGAAGCGCCCACCTCGTCAAATTGCTCCCTACCACCTGCGGCTCGATTGGTTAATGTGGTTTGCGGCGATGTCGCCGGTTTACGTCTACAGCGAGCACCCCTGGTTTATCATGCTCATACAGAAATTGCTGCAAAATGATCACGCAACGCTGAAGTTGCTCGGCGCAAATCCGTTCCCACGAGGGCCAAAGGTCATTCGAGCACGCCTGTACCATTATCGGTTTGCTACGGCGAAGGAGCGCCGCGAAACGGGACAATCGTGGGTGCGTTCGCCAGCCGGCGAATATCTTCCGCCTGTTTCTATGAGCGGCGGTGGCAGAATTCAGGTGCCACCCAGGAAAGTTAGATATGGCTAGACTTGGGTGCGCACTTAGCCTGCCTAGCTTGCTGCGCTCATGATGGCAACCCGCTGCGCCGACACCGCTATGTTCCGGTCCATTTGGGGGTGCGCTTATTCAGGAATGCGTCCATGCCTTCCCGAAAATCGCGGCTCATGTAGCACATCAGAATCAGATCGCGGTCTTCCTTCGGGCCAATATTCTCCTTGATGCGGCGGAGGGCCTCCTTCGTGGCGCGCAAGGTCAGCGGCGCTTGGGATGCCATGGTATGGGCGAGCTCGCTCGCACGGCTTTGCAAGCTGGCGTAATCCGGCAGCACTTCGCCGAGTAAGCCAATTGCGTGCGCCTCGCTGGCGTCGATTAGACGGCCGGTAAAGATGATGTCTTTTACGCGCGCTACTCCGATCAGGGATACGAGCCTTACGTAGTTCGATATCGAGAGGCAATTGCCTAATGTGCGGCCTATGGGGACGCCAAAGCGGGCATTTTGAGCGCCGATGCGCATATCGCAGCAGGCTGCGATCGTGGCCCCACCGCCGGTGCACGCTCCGGCGATGGCGGCGATGGTGGG
The DNA here is from genome assembly GCA_003223325.1 of Acidobacteriota bacterium. Classification (GTDB taxonomy): domain Bacteria; phylum Acidobacteriota; class Terriglobia; order Acidiferrales; family UBA7541; genus Palsa-189. The sequence continues at coordinate 13,960 of QHYS01000365.1, read as the reverse complement.
AATGCGGGAGTGCTCTAGTGCGTCGAGGATGCGATCCATCCGCGCTTCATAGCCTAGCGCGTCCTCAGGGCCGGAGAAGGCTTTGAATTCGGAGATATCCGTTCCCGCGGCGAATGCCTTGTCGCCCGCGCCCGTCAATATCAGAACTCTGAGGGAGGAATCGCTTTCCGCCTGCTGGAGGATTTCCCCAAGGCGCTCGTACATACGGAAGGTGAGAGCGTTGCGGGCCTCGGGCCGGTTGAAGGTGATGCGGCCCAAGCCGTCGTCAACCTCATAGAGAAGTTCTTGGCTCACGGTCTTGTGCCTTTCTGAATGGAGTCCGGCATCTTGATGGCTCCCTGCGTCGCGAGTTGGTCAATTTCAGTATCGGAGAAGCCATGGTCGCGTAGCACCTGCCGCGTGTCCTGGCCAAATATCGGCGCCGCGCGGCGCACGGCGCCCGGAGTATCGGAAAATTTGATGGGCAGACCGATTGCCTTCACGCACCCGGCTGTGGGATGCACAGTCTCCACGATCATTTCGCGTGCACGTGCCTGCGGATCGGCGAGCATCTGGCCGACTTCCAGCACTGGCCCCGCCGGAACACCAGCTTGCTCAAGGCGACGCAGCCAGTCGGCGGAGCTGCGGCGCTTGAAAAGCGGAGTCAGCGTCGCAGTCAGCGCAGCAAGGTTATGCATCCGGGCGGCATTAGTCGAGAAGCGTAGGTCCTCGCGCAGCTCCGGCGCTTCCAGCGCTTCCACGAGCCGCAGCCAATTCCCCTGGTTCGCGGCGCCAACGTTGATCCACCCATTGGAGGTGGGAAACGCCTGATAGGGCGCGTTCAAGGGATGCGCTGTTCCCATCGGGCCGGGCGCTCGTCCGGTCGCGAAACACATGGCCGAATGCCAGTAGGTTTGAATGATTCCCGCCTCGAAGAGCGACGTATCCACCATTTGCCCTTGCCCGGTGGATTGGCGCGAATGCAAGGCAGCGAGGATGCCCGCACAGGCGAGGATGCCAGCCGTGATATCGGTAACCGGCGCTCCGACCTTTACGGGCGGATGGCCTGGGCCCTCCCCGGTTATACTCATTAACCCGCTTATACCTTGGGCCACCAGGTCGAATCCGCCCCGATCGGCATACGGCCCCGTCCGGCCGAAACCGGAGATGGAACAGTAGATTAGCCTGGGATTCAAAGCGTGCACTGCATCATAGCCGAAGCCTATCTGTTCCATGGTACCGCGGCGAAAGTTCTCGATCAGCACGTCGGCATTTTTCAGGAGACGAGAGAGGATGTTGCGTCCGGCTTCCGCCCTGAGGTCCAAGGCAATGCCGCGCTTGTTTCGATTCATGATCAAGAAGGCCGCGGATTCATTGCCAATGGTTGGCGGGACCATGCGCCGCGCGTCGTCGCCGTCCGGTATTCTCTCCACCTTAATGACGTCAGCCCCCATATCGGCCAGCAACATCGAGCAGGCGGGTCCCGCCATGATGTGAGAAAGATCGATCACTTTGAGACCCTTCAGCGGGCCGATGTTTCTGTCTCCAGCAGCCTTATCCATTAGTCATCCTTTCTCGATGCGGCCTCTCGCTAGTCGTTTTTCCAACGTGATGCTAGCTTTGTGGTCGCCAGTACAGAGAGGGGTACCCCACCATTTTTCTGCAAGTGTTCATTCTACGTGACTTCTGGCCGACATCTCCGTATTTACTAAAGTTCCTCCCAAGAGTATCCGTCGGGCAAAACCTCTCCTGGCAACCGCCACTGGGGCAAACCGCGCGCCTCGCTGGCACCCCCCGCGCGACTTTTTTTACGACGCGAGTAGTCGTGCTCAAGAGGCGGGCCATTCGGGACCCCCCGCGAAAAAGGAAAGCGATTGCCACTGTATTCGAGAAGACGGAGCCTAGAACTAGAAATTCGGTCGGTCGAGGAGGGTTAATTTAATTCTTTGCTGATTCTGAAGAAAGAATGAAGGATGAGAGATCCCTCGCTCTGGTTTGTCGCTCGGGACGGCCACCTAATCGGATGGTCATTTTACCGCCAGCGTCAACCCACCAAAAATCGGGTGGTGGGTCCTCAAGCTGCCGCACAGATCCTGGTCAGGACATCCTCATCGCGCCGCTAGCTCGTCGAGGTTGGCGTTACTTGGGTTCGGGGGCGGGGCGGCTGGCCGGCAGGCCGACAGCAATCCATGCGGCTTCGCGCCACTTGCCCTCTTGCTTCGTCCAAACCGTCATGACCAGATTGTTGACGTCGGCGATCCGGCCGCTGTTATCCGCACGAAGATGCATATGCTCCTCGACAATCGCGGCGGCGCCGTAGGAACGAACATGAACGTCAGAGAGATCCAGCGCCAAGAACTTGTGGGCGCCGCTTCCGACGCCCTTCAGATATTCGGCCTTATGCTCCACCATGCCGTTGGCGTGCGTGTGCGTGAAATCCGGAGTTTCGCAATTGTCCATGGCGGCCACATCACCGCGTAATTCGGCATCGTTGCATTCCGCGTTGATTTTGAGGACTTCCTGGTCGGCCTCCGCTTTGGCATCGCCGGCTGGCGTTGCAGCCAGGGCGCGGCTGGCCCGCCCGCTAAACTGGGAAGCGACTACAAACACGAGAGAGCAGGTGAGAGCACGGAGCAGAACGCGATTCTGAGACATCGTTTTCCTCCCAGCAGGATTGTACGCCCACGCCTGGGGGGCAGGGAATCGAACGTTCGTGGAAAGCTAAAGCGATACAAAAGCCCCAAGGCCCTGCCAACCACCCCAACGCGCAACATCGGCACCCGTCGAGGACCCGTACAAGAATGCGTTGCACGACGTGAGAATTTGATGAACTCGCGCGGCGGTGCGTAGCAAGTGGGCATCCTGACGGTGGTCGCAGGGGCAGTCACCCTGAGCCAAATGTTCAAGGGCTACTCGGCCTAGTTCTCATATCGCTTAAGAGCCTCGAGTTCTTCGAGCGTGCGCGGCCAGTCCGATCGTAATAGCCGGGACAGACTGCGATCCGCAAGAACCTTTCCACCGGTTTGGCAGCGAACACAGTAGTTGGTTTCATTGTCCGCATAACGAATCCGCTGAATCTTTTCTCCACACCTCGGGCAAGGCTGTCCGTAGCGACCGTGAACCGCCATATCCTCGCGAAACGCGGTCACTTTTTCGGGAAAGCCAGCCCCTGCTTCGGCGCGCAACCGGTCTATCCACAACACGAGAGTATGACGCGTCGCAGCGAACAGCATTTCCCACTCCTGCTGTTGTAGGTTGTGGGTGAGTGCGACAGGAGACAGTCGTGCAGCGTGTAAGATCTCATCTGAATACGCATTGCCGATACCGCTAACTACGCGCGGATCGGTAAGAGCCCTCTTGAGTGTACGGTTTTCGGCCGTCAGTGCGGCTTGAAAGGACGCAAAATCGCTGGTCAATATGTCGATTCCACCGGGGTCGACCGAACGCAAGCCGTCCTCGCCAATGAGGACATGCAGCGACGCGCGACGCTTTGTTCCGGCTTCGGTAATCACAAGAGACCCGTTGGGAAAATCGAAGGCTGCCAGACCTTGCCGTCCCGACAGCTTTGCCCCTAGTGACTGCCAGTGTAACCGGCCGGCAATCATCAGGTGCAGCACCAACCACAGATCGTCTTCTATCCCAATCGCGATTCGCTTGCCGATGCGCCGGAGCTCGCGAACGATTCGGCCCTCCGCGTTGGTAACTGGCGGTTGCGCAGTTCGAAGCAAAAAGGCGCTTGCCAGTCGCACTCGCTCGATCGGCTGCCCAATGATGCGTCCTTCGAGTGCGCTGATGTAGGCGGCGATATCCGGCAGTTCTGGCATCTTGATCAGCTTGGCGCGCAGATCCTGTTTTTGCAATCACGCTCACTGGTTACACAAGAAGAGCTTGATCTTTCTGAACTGGCCGGCTTCTAGCGTGCAGACGGCTGTTCGCCTTGCCTTGTATGTCATGCTCGAACCACGCGAATTCGCGGCCAAGGTTTGCAGCGAGAAATTCAACGATTTCGTTCACCTGCTCTTCGTCCCAGAACTGATTTAGCGTGGAAGGCGCGGCGGGTCCGCTGTGGGATGCTCTCGCGAGCGGGCCTACCTGACTCTGACCTTAGGTTCCACGGACATGCCAGGCCTCAAGAGGTGCTGTCGGTCTTGGCCCTTCTCGAAGACGATTTTCACTGGGATTCGCTGCACCACCTTGACATAGTTCCCGGTGGCATTTTCGGGTGGCAATAAACTGTAGCGAGCGCCCGTCGCGCCGCCGATGTTGAGAACATGCCCTTCATAGGACTGGTCGTAGGTATCCACGAAGATCTTGACGGGCTGCCCCGCTTGCATGTAGGTCAACTGCGTCTCCTTGAAGTCAGCCGTAACCCAGATATTCTCACTGTCAAGGGGGACGATCGTCATTAGTTGCTGGCCCGGCGAAACGTTCTGGCCCGGCTGCACTGTGCGTTGACCCACGATTCCACTCACCGGTGCTACCACAGTGGCATATTGCAAATTGAGCTGAGCTTGTTGCAGGGCGGCTTGTGCCTGTTCCGCCTGCGCGTCGGCGGCCTGGGCACGCGACTGCTGCAGGGAGATTTGCTGAGGACGCGTCTGAGCATAGTTTAGCTCGGCCTCGGCCTGCGCCACGCGGGTACGCGCCCCCGTCACGGCCTGCTCCGCTGCTGCCGCTGAAGCCCGAGCGACTTCGATGGCCGCAGCCGTGGCTTTTTGGCTGTCGACGGCCTGGGTGTATTGCTGTTGCGGAATTTCATCTTTTTCTGCCAGGGGTTTGTAGCGGGTCACGTCGTCCTGCGCTTTGAGATCGTTCGCCTCGGCCTGGCGCAGCGCGGCTTGCGCCGCGTCAAATTGCGCTCCGCCGCGACCAAACCGGCCTGGGCATTTTCCACGTCCGACTGGGCGGTCGAAAGTTGGCTGGAAGTGTTCACGGACGTTAGCGGCACATTGATCCGAGCGGCCTCAGACGCCGCTCGGACATTAGCCCAGGTCGCCTTAGCATTGGCGACAGCTACGTCATAATCTTTGGGGTCGAGTTGCAGCAGCACGGTACCCGCCTGCACAAATTGATTGTTATCTGCGGTGACGCGAACCACGTATCCCGGGACGCGAGAACTCACCGGGTAGATATAGCCGTCGATCTGTGCGTCATCCGTGGATTCATACGAAGCGAAGTAGCGGTAGAGCAGGACCCCAAGTGGGGCGAGGACGAGACCGATCACTACGAACAAAATAGTCCTGCGCAACTCCTTGCGTCGTCCCGCGTATCGTCCCGTGCTCAGTCCAGCAGTCTTGGTGCCTCGTAATTCGCTGCCCTCGGCGGTTTGCGGTGCTGTATCGGCCATGTCAATAAGCTCCTAAGAACTGCAAACGCTGACTTGCTCGGCAATACCAACTGCTTGAGCTAGCGAAACTTTGTCACGAGTCATAGCGCCTCCGGTTAGTCAGACGAAGATGCGGATGACACCTGGCGGTTCTGAAACATGGCGGCACCGTTGAGAATGGTCTCGACGGCCAGGTCATCCCCTAGAGCGGAGTTGATCATGAGATGAAAGCGGTGGCGGTCAGGCCATTCGACGCCGAAATACTGCTTGATGAAGTCGGCCCGGTCGCGATCCACGGTCTCGGCGAGTTGCGCGGCTTCATCTTCGGTGTGGCCATCGTCTCGCAGTCGGCGGACCTTGCTGTCAAACGGGGCATAGATAAACACGTGAAAAGCATCGGAGCGAGATTGAAGGTAATAGGCGGAACCGCGCCCCACAATCACACAATTGCCTTCCTCTGCGGCTTGCTTCACCACTCGTTCGGCAACCTCACGGACGCAATCGGCGTCCACAATCTTCAGCCTGGGCGCGTTCAGACTTCCTTCGTAGCTGCCGCGCATGAAAGCCCGGAAAAGCCGATAGAAGACAGGGTCTCGCTTTTCCTCACGTTTTTCGACAGTGCGGCTGTCGCAGTCCAGGAGCCGGGCGATTTGGTTGGTCAATAACTGGTCCCACAGCTTCCAGCCTAAGCGATCTGCTACCTTCTTCGCGATGGCAGCGGCGCCGCTTCCGTATTCGCGTTCAATCGTAATTACTCGAATCATGGCTTTGCCTCGAACTCCGTAGGCCATCGCAGAAACTGTGTGTTGCCGAGAAAGTATAATGGCCGCCTAAACTGACCCTACTCCAGTGATACGCGGCCACTGCTCGCTTGATTCCTTCTCAACGCGAAGGAAAGCAGAAACATAATTGCCGCTCCCGTGGCGAGGATCCCATAGGCATCGAGGTACGCCAGGGTGCTGGCCTGTCCGACCAATCCCAGATACACTAGACTGTAAGCCTTCCGAGCTGCCAGTTCGGCATCGAAGCCGGAAATAGTGAGGCGAGTCGCCAAAGCCGCGGCGGCTTGCACAAAAACGGGCTGCCCGGGCCCCGCATGCGCTACAAGGTAAGTTTGGTGAACCTGCGACCGACGGGCAATCAGGGTGGTCACCATGGAAGTTCCCACGCTACTGCCGATATTGCGCATAAAGTTGACAATGCCTGCCACGCTGTTGCTCTTGTCAACTGGCATGCCAACGTAGCTGGCAAGGTTGATGGGAACAAATAGGAAGCCAAGACCGAAGACCTGTGTCACCCGCAAAAAGCTCGCAGACCAAAAGCCGATCTCCAGGTCGAGTCGCTGAGTGGAATAAAGCATGGCGATTGATACCGCCAGCCAGCCGAAGGCGATCAGGTGGCGCGCCTGGATCTTGGTGGTGAGCGTTCCAACCACGGGCATTAGAATCAGTAACAAAAGGCCTCCGCCCGACAGCACCAAGCCCGCTGACTCGGACGTATAGCCCAGGAGCGTTTGCAGGAACAGAGGCATCAAGACGAGGGTGGAAAACAGCACTATGCCGAGAACGAACATCATACCGTTGGCGCCTAGGAAATTCAGATTTCTGAAGAGCTGGACTTCAATAATGGGACTCCTGTGAAACCATTCCCAGATCACCAGTGAGACAAGACACACGGCGGCAAGAACGGCAAGGGACAAAATGAAGTGCGACCCGAACCAATCATCCTCCTGCCCCTTGTCGAGCATGATCTGTAGTGCGCCCACTCCGAGCGTCAGCAGACCCACGCCGATGTAGTCAATCTTGATTCCGGCGCCCCTGACGCGCTTGACCCAGGGAGGATCTTCAATCAGGCGGAAGACCAGAAACAAGGCGAGTATGCCTACGGGCAGGTTGATAAAGAAAATCCAGCGCCACGTGTAGTTGTCAGTGATCCAGCCGCCTAGAGTGGGGCCGATCGTAGGCGCGACGACGGCTGTCACTCCGTAAAGAGCGAATGCCAGGCCGCGTTTGTCGGGCGGAAAAGAGTCCGCCAGAATCGCCTGAGCCAAGGGTTGCAGCCCGCCCCCGCCTACCCCCTGCAACACTCGAAAGAAAATGATGGCAGCCAGGCTGGGGGCAATCCCGCACAGCAAAGAACTCAACGTGAAAATCGTCAGGCAAGTCATGAAGAAGCGCTTGCGGCCAAGCACGCTCGAAAACCATCCGCTGATCGGCAATACGATGGCGTTTGAGACAAGATAAGACGTGAGAACCCACGTGCTCTGGTCGTTGCTAGCCCCTAGGCTGCCTGCCATGTAGGGTAGCGCGACGTTGGCGATGCTGGTGTCGAGCACCTCCATGAAGGCTGCCATGGCGACTACCACCGCAATCAGCCATGGGTTGAATTTCGGCCGCCAGGGTTCGGCCGGACGCGAGAGTACCGCGCCACTGCCACCGGAATCATCTGGTCGGGAATTAGAAAGGCCTTCAGCGCCTTCAGACATCTTAGTTACTCGGTTGGCGTTTTGATGCTTTTCGCACTTCCTGGTTACGAATTCTCCGCTAGACGGCAGTATGAACTGCGCGGGGAGCGGGCCATTGATCACGGCTTGGATTTATACGGTCGCTGACCCAAGCAACGAGCGCTACCACAGAACGCGGCGCAGCCAAGTAGACGCGACTTTTGACCGTTGGTGCATTCCGCCATTCGACAATATCTTCGGGTGAGTCGAGGCTAGTGTCGATCCATCGATGCCAGGCATTATGGTCGCCAAGCGGCGGCAATTCGAATTCGAGGGACTCCCAGTAAGCGTTCAGAATCAGGTAGACACGCAGATTTTCACTGCGACACGCTATGCTAGCAGCCAGACTGTGCGAATGGGTGCTCCAGTCGGGTTCTTCAAGTTTCACGCCGTGCCAACTTCTACTTGCCTCCCGCAATAGTTGATTCAGAGTTTGACGCTGGAGCTCCGGATTGAAATCGGCCATCAAGCGGTACGCCATGAGCAGTTTTGCAAATCGAAGTACGTCGGAGTGCTTTGCGACCAGCGTCCAATCAAACCAACTGGTTTCGTTGTCCTGATCCCAAGCGTTATTGTTGCCGTGTTGAGTGCGGCGCACTTCGTCGCCCATGAGAATCATGGGCAGGCCCAGGGAAACCATCGTCACTGTCAGAAAGTTCTTTACTTGCCGGTTTCGCAGCTTCTCGACGGCAGGATCGTCGGTTGGGCCTTCAAAGCCCCAGTTATGGCTTTTATTGTCCTCAACGCCATCGCGGTTATCTTCACCGTTCGCGTCGTTGTGCTTCTGGTTGTAGGAGACAAGGTCGTTGAGGGTAAAGCCATCGTGACACGTCACAAAGTTGACACTTGCCTCAGCTTCGCGTTCCTTATGACCGTAAATCTGAGGGCTGCCGAGCAGACGGTCGGCCAGGGCTACGACTGTGTCGTCGTCGCCGCGAAAAAAGCTGCGGATATCATCGCGGAACCGCCCATTCCATTCCGTCCACTTGTCCCCTATGAAGCTACCGACTTGATACAGCCCGGTTGCATCCCAGGCTTCGGCGATGAGCTTGCTGCCGGCAAGCATCGGATCGGAGTCGAGATCCCAAAGCACCGGCGGACTCGGCAGCAAGTTGCCCGATTCGTCCCGCTGCAGGATCGAGGCGAGATCGAACCGGAAACCATCGACGTGCATTTGTTCAACCCAGTAGCGGAGGCTATCCACGATCATCCGGCGCACCACGGGGTGATTTGCGTTAAGCGTGTTCCCCGTACCGCTGTAATTCGCATAACGCGAACGGTCCTGTTCAAGAATGTAGTAGGCGCTGTTCTCCAGCCCACGAAAGCTCAATGTTGGCCCGTCTTGATTGCCTTCAGCCGTGTGATTGAAAACGACGTCCAGGATGACTTCGATGCCCGCTCGGTGCAGCGCCTTCACCATGTCGCGAAATTCATTCACTGGGCCGAGCGCATCTTGACGTGAGCTGTAGCCCTGATGAGGCGCGAAGAATGAGATCGGCGCATATCCCCAGTAGTTAACGAGTCCACGGGGAGCATCGTGACTGTCGAACTGAAACACTGGTAGGAGTTCGACCGCCGTGATACGAAGTTGCTGGAGATAGGGAATCTTCTCAACCAGACCGGCGTAGGTGCCGCGTCTTGCTTCCGAAACTCCGGAGCTGAGATGGCGCGTGAAGCCTCGCACGTGCATCTCGTAAATGATGGTTCGAGAGGCGGGCCGCTGGAGGGGAGCGTCGCCTTCCCAATCGTACGCGTTGGCGTCTACCACGACATTTTTCATCGCCCTTGCGGCATTGTCGCCTGGAAAGCGCGCGGCCTCCCGGGTGTAATTCTTAGGAACAACGACGCCGCGCCCGTATGGGTCGAGAAGGATCTTGGTGGGATCAAAGCGCGTGCCGGTCGCGGGATCGAAGCGCCCCTGGACGCGATACCCGTAAAGCTGGCCTGCCTTCGCATCCGGAACAAATACGTGCCAGTAGTTGTAGGTGCGGTTGGTTGCTCCATCGATCGTGATCACCCGCGCTGGGCGCGCATCGTCTTCCCGGTCAAAGAAAACTAAATCTACGCCGGAAGCACTTCGTGAAAAGATACTGAAATTGACGCCCCCAGGAACAACCGTGGCGCCGAGAGGGGCGCTTCGTCCGCGACTTGCATCACCATCGGTGTCAGAGGACGTCGCCCTCGAGACACGGGGGCCATCGAGGGGAACCGTGCTCATGAGTCACGCCTGCCCAGTAATTCTTTCGTTGCCGCGACCGTGTGGCCATCCGGGCCGAGACCCAGGTCAACGAGATCGAGTACGGGAGGCGAGCCGACGGTGTCTAAAAGAGCCACGGAGTACTGCGCGGCGGCCACTTCCAAATCAGCTGATTCGATTTGCATCACTCACTCATTGCCATTCTTTTTCGCGCGGTCACGATGTCGTCTTCAGGTTTCGGTATCGGCGGATCAGGTTATCTGTCGAACTGTCGTGCCCGAGCGAGTACCCCGTCTCGCTCTCGAGTTCCGGAATGATGCGCTGGGCCAGCACTTTGCCAAGTTCCACGCCCCACTGATCGAACGAATTTATCAGCCAGATGGCGCCCTGCGTAAAGACGGAATGTTCATATAGAGCGACAAGCGCGCCGAGAATCTTCGGTGTGAGCCGCGCGGCAAGAATGGTATTCGACGGATGGTTACCCTCCAAGACGCGATGAGGGACGAGCCAATCCGGCGTTCCTTCGGCATTCACTTGCTCCGGCGTCGTCCCGAACGCCAGCGCTTCAGTCTGGGCGAAGACGTTTGCCAGGAGCATGTCGTGGTGGCGGCCGATGGGAATCAGCGGCTGTGCAAATGCGATGAAGTCGCAGGGTATGAGCCGGGTCCCTTGGTGAATCAGTTGATAGAAGGAATGCTGGCCATTGGTGCCCGGCTCGCCCCAATATATCGGGCCGGTCGGATAGTCGACGTCAGTCCCATCGATGGTGACGTGCTTTCCGTTGCTCTCCATGGTCAACTGTTGCAAATAGGCCGGAAACCGTTTCAAGTACTGCTCGTAAGGCAGCACCGCAACTGTTTGGGCGCCGAAGAAATCGTTGTACCAAATGCCCAAGAGGCCCATGAGAACCGGCAGATTCTGCTCGAATGGTACGGTGCGGAAATGTTCGTCCATCTGATGGAAGCCCTCTAACATGGCCCGGAAATTCTCTGGACCAATCGCCAGCATGGTCGAAAGACCGATCGCCGAATCCATCGAGTAGCGTCCGCCTACCCAATCCCAGAACCCGAACATGTTGGCGGTATCAATCCCAAACTTGGCTACTTCGGCCGCGTTCGTTGAAACAGCCACGAAGTGCTTTGCCACCGATTTTTCGTCACCGCCTAGGCCCGCCAGGGACCACGCGCGCGCCGAGTGCGCATTCGTCATCGTTTCCAGCGTCGTGAACGTTTTCGAGGAGACGATGAAGAGTGTCTCCGCCGCGTCGAGATCGCGGACAGCTTCGGCAAAGTCCGTGCCGTCGATATTGGAAACAAAGCGGAACGTCATGGCCCGGTCGCTGTAATGCTTGAGCGCCTCGTACGCCATCACCGGGCCAAGGTCGGAACCGCCGATGCCAATGTTGATGACATAACGAATCCGCTTGCCGGTGTGTCCTTTCCATTCACCGTTGCGGACGCGACCAGAAAATTCCGTCATCTTGTCCAGGACGGCATGGACCTGAGGAACCACGTTCTCTCCGTCTACGAGGATGGATGTTCCATTCGGTGCTCGCAGGGCGACGTGCAGGACGGAACGTTTCTCAGTGAAGTTGATTTTATCGCCTCGAAACATTGCGTCGATTTGAGATCGCAGGCCTGATTCCTCAGCAAGTTGAATGAGGAGCTTGACGGTTTCGCCCGTGATGCGATTCTTCGAGTAATCGATAAAGATCCCCGCGGCCTCGGCCGTCATCCGCTCTCCGCGCTTGGGATCTTCCACGAACAACTCTCGCAGATGTAGCCGGCGAACCCTGGCGTAATGGGCTTCCAGCGCCTTCCAGGCTTTCCGCTTCGTCAGCCGCTCCAGGGCCTGGGGTATGGCGCCTGGTGTAGCGCGTATTCCCATTCTCGTGTTCCTTTCTTTTTCTCTTTACTGGGCCGCCGCTCGTTTGAGTGCAGCACTCTTGGCAGTGATTACCGCCATCAGGTCATTCCAGGACTGAACGAATGATTTCGCGCCTTCATCCTGAAGCTGGGCCGCCAAAGCGTCGACGTCGATTCCAGCCTTGCCGAACTGTGCCAACACCTCCTCGCAATCGCCACCGTCGGGCGGCAGGGTCGCACCGATATCGCCGTGATCAGCGAGGGCCTTCAATGTGGCCTCCGGCATGGTGTTCACCGTGAACGGTGCGGCGAGGGCCTTAACGTAAAGGACGTCGGACGCCTGCGGGTCCTTGGTTCCGGTGCTGGCCCAAAGGAGCCGTTGAGGGCGTACACCGGCATTCAAAGCGCGCTGCCAGCGCGGGGAATCGAGCAAGGTCCGGTAGGCCTTGTAGGTACGTTTTGCGATAGCGATGCCGAGCTGGTCACGCAGCGACTCCGGCACCTTATCTGAGACGGCGACATCCCAACGGCTGATGAACAGCGAGGCGACAGAACCAACTGCAGGTTTCAGTCCGGCATTGATGCGTCGCTCGATGCCGCGCAGGAACGCGTCGGCACTCGCCAGATACTGCTCGCGGGAGAACAGCAGGGTGACATTGATCGGGATACCAGCAAAGATCGCCTCTTCGATCGCTGGCAGACCTTCTTTGGTGCCGGGAATCTTGATAAATACGTTTGGTTGTCCGATACGCGTGTGTAGATGCTTGGCCGTAGACAGAGTGCTGGTTGTGTCGTGTGCCAACAACGGCGAAACTTCCAAGGACACCCAACCGTCTACGCTATCCGTTCGGTCGTACACTTCTCGGAATAGGGCAGCGGCCCGCGTAATATCTTCCAACGCCAATTCGAAAAAGAGCGCTTCGCCCGATGTGCTCTTGCTTAGTCTCTGGCGAATGGCAGCGTCGTAGGCACCGCTCTTCTTAATGGCGTGATCGAAGATCGTGGGATTTGAAGTAAGGCCTGTAACAGACAGTTCAGCGATGTAGCGCTCGAGGGTCCCGCTATCCAGGAGGTCTCGCGTGATATTGTCGAGCCAGAGACTCTGGCCCAAGTTATGAAGGAGTTGCGTCGCTTTCATCCTTTCACCTCTACCTTAGATCTCAGGCAATGAAGCGGCCTCGAACACTTTTGCGTCTGAAGCTTTCAACTTTCTCGATCGCTTCCCGCTTTTCGTCAGATCGCGCAGCCATTGGAAAGCTCGATCGGACAGCATTTCCTCGGTGCACCGCCAGCGCCAGTTACCCTGGGGATAGCCTGGGACGTTCATCCGAGCTTCTCTGCCTAGGTTCAGCAAGTCCTGCAGGGGAGCAATTGCAAGCGCAGCGACAGATGACCAAGCCAATTCCATCAACGCGTGTGCGGCCACGTCGTTCTCGACCCCTCGGCCTGTCAGATACCTCCTGATGTCCTCTCGCTGGTCGCTTGTCAAATCTTCAAACCAGCCGCGAGCCGTCGAATTGTCGTGTGTACCGGTGTAGACCACGGTGTTCGCAACAAAGTTGTGGGGAAGATATGGATTGTCAGAGTGACCATCGAAGGCGAACTGCAGGATACGCATGCCTGGAAGATGAAATTGATCCCGTAAGGCATATACATCCGGCGTGACCATTCCCAAATCCTCAGCGATGAACGGCAGACCGCCCAATTCTCTCTCTACAGCTCGAAAAAACTCACTACCCGGACCTGGCACCCAGGTTCCAGACTGCGCGGTCAGCGCGCCTGCGGGCACGTGCCAGACCGCCGCGAAGCCGCGGAAATGATCGAGGCGAATCAGGTCGACGTGGCTCAGCAGAGAACGTAAACGAGCTATGCACCAGCGATAACCCGACTGGCGCAGAACATCCCAGTTATAAAGTGGATTGCCCCACAGTTGTCCCTGCGCACTGAAATAATCGGGAGGCACACCGGCTACAAAGCGAGGTTTGTACTGTTCATCGAGGAGGAACATCTGAGGGTTGGCCCAAACGTCACTCGAATCATCGGAGACAAAAAAAGGCATATCGCCGACCAACTTCAAACCTCTGCGTCGA